>DKBM01000003.1:0-49512 GCA_002451215.1 Proteobacteria bacterium UBA6900 | reverse complement strand
TGGCTATCGATCCATCTTGGTTACCCCTGGATTTTTGTTGCGACCGTGGCGGCGATTTCGGCCATCGTCGTGACGGGCTACGTCCTCGAGAGCCATGTGCGACCGACCGAGATCGGGGTAACGACCGAGCTCGCGGCAATCACGGTATGCCTGCTGGGTGGGGCCGTGATGTACGGTTTCGTCGCCATCGCTGTGGCGCTTGCGATTATCACCTCCACGGTGCTGGCCTATAAGCGCCCGCTGCACGCGGCTGTCGCGCGGATCAGCACTGACGATCTGTACGCCGGACTGAAACTGCTGATCGCAACCTTCATAGTGCTGCCGCTGCTGCCCGATCGCATGGTCGATCCGTGGCAGGCCCTCAATCCCCACCGCTTGTGGCTCCTGGTGATTCTGATTTCCGGTCTGTCGATGGTGGGCTATGTCGCGGTGCGCTGGCTCGGGCCCGCGCGCGGCACATTGCTTACGGCCGCGAGTGGCGGGCTCGTGTCCTCCACCGCGGTTAGTCTGTCTTTCGCGCGCCAGAGCCGAATCGATCCGGGGCGCCGTACCGGCGATATGCTCGCCGCGGGCATTTTGGCCGCGTGGACCGTCATGTTCGTGCGCGTGATCATCGCGGTCGCGATCGTCAACGCAAGTCTGGTCAGTGGCGTGCTTGCGCCATTCATTGCCATGGCCGTCGTGGCGGCGCTGCTGGCGGGCTTCCTTTTCTGGCGTGGGCGGGCGGGAGGGGCAAGCGAAGCGCCGGCCGAGGTGCAACTCAAGAACCCGTTCAGCCTGTGGGAGGCGAGCAAGTTCGGGCTGTTGTTCGCCGTGGTAGTGCTGGTCGTTGCGCTCACGCGGCGTTATCTCGAGGGTCAGGGTCTGTACATCGTGGCGGCGCTCGCCGGGCTGACCGACGTGGACGCCATTACGCTTTCGATGGCCGACTATGCGCGCCTCGGTGGCGACGCACATACGGCAGTCGGTGCCATCGTGATCGCGACGCTATCCAATACCGTGGTCAAGTGCGGTTTGGCCGTGGTATTCGGTAGCGCAGCGATCCGCCTGCGACTGTTGGCGGCAACGGTCGCGACGCTCGCGACCGGGGCGGTAGCGCTGACGCTTTTCTAGTCACCGGATGTGGGCGCAAGGGAGCGGCACGGGTGACTTCGATCCGTTTGTGCGGCGCCGCGAGCGAGGCGGGGATTCATCTAGGCAAGAGCACGACCCGTCGCAGCGGATGGTAAATAGCGCCGAATCCGGGATAGGGTTCCGTTGGCTGGGTGAAGTAGCGCCGCCCGCCGGACCCGAGGGCATAATCCACGTTGCGGTTGCGCTGCACCGGTTCTTGATGCAGATCAACATCGGGTGGCACGTTTGCATGCATCGTACGCGCGTGGTTTAGCGTGCGTGATAATGTGCCGCTCGCGTTAACGGCGGACCATCGTCTATTGGCAAGCGTACGCAGGAGGTCTTTCATGGCGACGATTAAACAAGGTGACTTCATCCAGAGCGTGGCCGACGCGTTTCAGTTCATTTCCTATTACCACCCGGTCGACTACATCAAGGGCCTGTACGAGGCCTATCAGCGCGAGCAGTCGCCGGCGGCGAAGGACGCCATGGCGCAAATCCTTGTCAACTCGCGCATGGCCGCCGAGGGTCATCGACCCATCTGCCAGGACACCGGCATCGCCATCGCCTTCATCAAGGTCGGTATGGACGTGCGTTGGGACGTGAAGCTGACCATCGAGGACATGGTGAACGAGGGCGTGCGCCGCGCCTATCTCGATCCCGACAACAAGCTGCGCGCCTCGGTACTGGCCGACCCGGACGGCAAGCGCACCAACACCAGGGATAACACCCCCGCGGTCACCCACATCCAGCTGGTGCCGGGCGACAAGGTGGAAGTCACGGTCGCGGCAAAGGGCGGCGGCTCGGAGAACAAATCCAAGTTCGCGATGCTGCTGCCGAACGACAACATCGTTGATTGGGTGTTGTCGCAGGTGCCGGCGATGGGCGCCGACTGGTGCCCGCCCGGCATCCTGTCGCTCGGCATCGGTGGCACGCCAGAGAAGGCGATGCTGATGGCGAAGTGGGCGATGATGGAGCCAATCAACATCCA
Source organism: Proteobacteria bacterium UBA6900 (assembly GCA_002451215.1). Lineage (GTDB taxonomy): Bacteria > Pseudomonadota > Gammaproteobacteria > Acidiferrobacterales > Sulfurifustaceae > SM1-46. Next base: position 47,408 of record DKBM01000003.1, on the reverse strand, counting down.
TGAACTCCAGGCGCGCGGACCGGCCAATCGTGCCGAGCAGCTGCGTCTCGAACTGTACGAAAAGGTTAATGCGCTCGGTATCGGTGCGCAGGGTTTGGGTGGGCTCACCACGGTGCTGGACGTCAAGGTCGTCGACTACCCAACGCACGCGGTTGGCAAGCCGGTGGCGCTGCTGCCGAACTGCGCCGCGACGCGCCATGTGCACTTCACCCTTGACGGTCGCGGGCCTGCGCATTTCGAGCCACCGAGTCTCGACGATTGGCCGAAGCTCGCGCTGGACCTCTCGACCAGCCGGCGCGTCAACCTCGACGGCATTACGCGGGAGGAAGTCGCGACGTGGAAGGCGGGTGATCCACTGCTGCTGTCCGGCAAGTTGCTCACCGGACGCGATGCGGCACACAAGCGTCTCACCGAGATGCTGGCGCGTGGCGAGAAGCTACCGGTAGATTTCAAGGACCGCTTCATCTATTACGTCGGTCCGGTGGATCCGGTGCGTGACGAGGTAGTCGGGCCGGCCGGACCCACAACGTCCTCGCGCATGGACCGGTACGTAGAGCCGATGTTGGCGCAGGCCGGATTGCTAGGCATGGTCGGCAAGTCGGAGCGCGGCCCGGCGGCGATCGAGTCGATCAAGAAGCACCGTGCGGTGTACTGCATCGCCGTTGGCGGCGCGGCCTACCTGGTGTCAAAGGCGATCCGTGCCTCCAGGGTGGTGGCATTCCCCGAACTTGGCATGGAGGCAATTTACGAGTTCGAGGTCAAGGACATGCCGGTAACGGTGGCAGTCGACAGCGGCGGCAATGCCGTGCACAAGAGCGGACCGGCCGAATGGCGTGCCCGCATCGGCAAGATTCCTGTGACGATCGCATAAACCGGTCGCAAGAAGGAAGGGGCGGAGCGCGCGGATGAAGGGCAACGAACAACTCGCAGACGTTGCCGCCACGACCAGGCGCGCGCCGCGCGACCGGTTGCCGGCGCTGCTTGATGTGGTGCAGAGCGTCAGCGGTCTTGCGCTGGTCATGTTTCTCGGCGTGCATCTGTTGTTCGACGCTGCCATCCTCATCGGCCCATCGGCCGCCGATGCCGTGGCCCGGGCGTTCGAAGGACAATACCTGTTTGGTACCGCGCACCCGTGGATCGTTTCGTTGGCTGCACTGGCGCTGCTCGCGATGATCGTCGTGCACGCCGTGCTGGCACTGCGCAAGCTGCCGCACTCCACGCGCGAATATGTTGCATTCCGCCATCACCTGCGTGGCATCAACCACGGCGACACCCGGCTGTGGTGGTGGCAGGTGGTCACAGGGATGGCCCTGTTCGTTCTCATCGCGCCGCACCTGTATATCGTCATTACACAACCCGAGACGATCGGTGCCTCGGCGTCTGCGCATCGCGTGGTGGCGGAGCGCGCCTGGGTCTTGTATGCGATCCTGTTGCCGGTCGTTCTGCTGCACGCTGCCGCTGGTGCCTATCGACTGATTGTGAAGTGGGGTTGGCCCAAGCTGTCGCGCGTGCGACTCAGGCCCTGGGTGTGGGGCATCGCGGGGGCCTACTGCGTCCTCGGGTTTGCGGCACTGGTTGCGTACACGATTCTCGGTCTGCGGTTAACGGAGTAGGCGGATGCGAATCATCTACACGGATGTGCTCGTGATCGGCGGCGGTCTCGCCGGACTGCGCATGGCAATTGCTGCCAGGCGCCGCGGGCACGAGGCCATCATCCTGTCGCTGGTGCCCGCCAAGCGCTCGCACTCCAAGGCCGCGCAGGGCGGCATGCAGGCGAGCCTCGGCAACGTCATCAAGGGCCAGGGCGACAGCGAGGACGTGCATTTCGAGGACACCGTGCGTGGCGGCGACTGGGGCGCCGACCAGGAAGTAGTGCGCATGTTCGTCAACACTGCGCCCAAGGCGGTGCGCGAGCTTGCCGCCTGGGGCGTGCCGTGGAGCCGTATCCGCAAGGGCGATCGCGAGGTGATCATCAACGGCCAGAAGGTCACCATCACCGAGCGTGACGCGGCGCACGGCCTGGTGGCGCAACGCGATTTCGGCGGCACCAAGAAGTGGCGCACCTGCTACGTCGCGGACGGCACCGGGCATGCAATGATTACCGCCATCGCCGACCAGGCGATCGCGGCCTCAATCCCGGTGCACGAGCATAACGAGGCTCTCGCGCTGATCCACGATGGCGGACGCTGCTACGGCGCGGTGGTGCGCGATCTCGTGAGCGGCGAGCTTACCGCCTATGTCGCCAAGGCCACTGCCCTCGCCACCGGTGGGGCCGGACGCCTGTATCGCGTGACGACCAACGCCGTGATCTGCGAGGGCATCGGTCAGGCCATCGCGCTCGAGACCGGGGTCGCCACGCTTGGCAACATGGAGGCGGTTCAGTTTCACCCCACCGGCATCTTCCCGGCCGGCATCCTGGTGACGGAGGGTTGCCGCGGTGACGGTGGTCTGCTCAGGGATGCCGACGGGCATCGCTTCATGCCGGACTACGAGCCGGAGAAGAAGGAGCTCGCCTCGCGCGACGTCGTGTCGCGGCGCATGGAAGAGCACATTGCCAGGGGTAAGGGCGCAAAGAGTCGCTTCGGTGATCACCTGTGGCTGGACATCACGTTGCTCGGCGAGCACCACATCCGTCACAACCTGCGCGAGGTCTACGAAATCTGTCATTACTTCCTCGGAGTCGATCCAGTGAAGGAGTGGATCCCGGTGCGCGCCGCACAGCACTACACCATGGGTGGCGTACGTACCGGTCCAACCGGCGAGAGCCCGACCCTGAAGGGCCTTTTCGCGGCGGGCGAGGCGGCCTGCTGGGATATGCATGGTTTCAACCGACTCGGCGGCAATTCAGTGGCCGAGACCGTTGTGGCCGGCATGATCGTCGGCGAATTCATTGGCGATTTCTGCGACCGGCCCGAGAATGACGTCAGTATCCCGACCGCGGTGGTGCACGGCTATCTTGAACGCGAGCAGGCCAAGCTTGGTGCCTTGCTCACCGGCCGTGGCACCGAGGACGCGGTGGCGCTGCGTGTGGCGATGCAGGAAATCATGACGGCCAAGGTCGGCATCTTCCGCCGCGGCAAGGATCTCGAGCAGGCAGTCGACGAGCTTCAGAAGCTCCTGGTGCGCAGCCGCGACATCCGTGTGCGTTACCGCGCCGCGGGAGCCAATCCGGAGCTGGTGACGGCCTATCGCACGCAGAAGATGCTCAAGCTCGCGCTCACCGTCGCCTACGGTGCGCTTGCGCGCACCGAAAGTCGTGGCGCGCATTACCGCGAGGATTTCCCGCGGCGCAACGACGCCGAATGGCTCAAGCGCACGCTCGCCGGCTGGAACAACGAGAGCGACACCCTGCCAACCCTGACTTATGAGGCACTCGACGTGCGGAGAATGGAGCTGCCGCCCGGCTGGCGCGGTTACGGCGCCCGGGATCACATCCACCACCCGGACACCGCGACGCGCGAAAAGGAGGTCGAGGCCCTCAAGGCAAGTCTGGTGTCATCCGACCGCTTCGCCGTACAGCAGGCGCTTATGCCCTTCGAGCAACTGCTGCCACCGCGGCTGCGCGGACGCAACGAACGCATTGACGATCGATCCTGACCATGGCCGACCAGACTGCACACCGCAAATTGAGCTTCCGCATCCTGCGCTATAACCCACAGGAGAACGGCAGCATACCGCGCCTGCAGCGCTACGAGCTGGAAGAGGCTGACGGCATGACACTCTTTATCGCGCTCAACGAGATTCGCGAGCAGCAGGATGCGTCACTGCAGTTCGACTTCGTGTGCCGTGCCGGCATTTGCGGCAGCTGCGGGATGATGATCAACGGCCGGCCGGGGCTTGCCTGCCGCACGCTCACCAGGAACCTGCCACCCGAGATCACGCTCGCGCCACTGCCAATCTTCGAGTTGATCGGTGACCTGTCGGTTGATACCGGCAGGTGGATGCGGGACATGGGTGAGCGGCTCGAAACCTGGGTACATATGAAGGCTGGCGAATTGGATCTGGGCTGCATCGAGGAGACCATGGATCCGGATCTGGCCGAGCAGATCTACCTGCTCGATCGCTGTATCGAATGCGGTTGCTGTGTGGCGGCCTGCGGCACTGCGCGCATGCGCGAGGACTTCGTCGGTGCCGTGGGGTTGAGCAAGATCGCGCGCTTTCGGCTCGATCCACGCGATACGCGCACGGACGCCGACTACTACGAACTGATCGGCGACGACGATGGCGTGTTCGGCTGCATGTCCNNGGCGGCAACGGTGCGCCGACAAAGGCGCTGCCGATGAAAACAGATTGGCGGTTGTTATCTCCCGTGGTGGTGATTGCGCTGCTTGGGAGCTGGAGCTGACGGCCGGTCGTCGCGGTCGCAGGTTGCGCAAGCGGCAGGTACGAGGAGCGGCGTGTGATTGAGATCCGGTTGTGTGGCGGAGCAGGGGAGGTCACGGGCTCCGGCTATCTGGTCGAGACTGTGAGCGCGCGGGTGCTGGTCGATTTCGGTGTGTTTCAGGGAGGGGATGATGCGCGCGAGCGCAGTCGCTCACTCGGCCCGGTCGATCCCGATCAACTCGACGCGGTCGTGCTCACGCACGCGCATATCGATCATTCCGGCCGGCTGCCGCTGCTCGTGGCACGCGGCTATCGCGGACCCGTGTTTGCCACGCCGCCGACGCTCGCACTCACCGAAATCCTGCTCGCCGACATGGCCAAGCTGGAGGACGAGGCGGTGGCACGCCTCAACCGCAGGCGCCAGCGTGCCGGGAAGGAGCCGCTTTCAGCGCTCTTTGCGCTGGACGATGTCGAGCGCCTGCATCGGTTGGCACGGCCGGTGCGTTACGACGAGCGGCGCCAGGTGACCAAAGGAGTGCGTGCACGCTTCCTGGATGCGGGGCACATCATGGGCTCGGCGAGCGTCGAGCTGACGATTCAGGACGGCGCGAACGAGCGCGTGATCGTGTTTTCGGGCGATATCGGTCCGTGGGGCGCGCCAATCCTGCGCGATCCGCAACCGCCCACCCACGCCGACATGCTATTTCTCGAATCGACTTACGGTGGCCGCGAGCGCCCGCCGCTCGCGGAAGTTGCCGCGGAATTCAAGCGCATTGTCACGCACGCTGTTCATGAGCAGGCGCGCGTAATCGTGCCGGCGTTCGCGGTCGGCCGTACGCAGGTCATTCTCTATTACCTCGCCGAGGCGGTGCGTGAGGGCGTGCTGCCGCGCGATTTTCCGATCTACCTCGACAGCCCCATGGCCACCAAGGCAACCGCGGCGCTCGCCGAGCATCCCGAGGTCTACGACGAGGAGGCGCGTAACCTTGCCACGAGCGGCCAGTTGCGCTCCGATCTGCGCGGACTGCGCGTGACCGAGTCAGTCGATGATTCCAGGGTACTGAACAACAGCGAGCACCCCTGCATTATCATCAGCGCTTCGGGCATGTGCGAGGGTGGGCGTATCGTGCATCACCTGCGTCACAATCTCTGGCGTGCGAATGTTCACATCGTGCTGGTGGGCTATATGGCAAGGGGCACGCTCGGCCGCACGCTGGTGGAGGGCGCGAGCGAGGTACAGATCTTCGGCGAGCCGGTGGCAGTGCGCGCGCAGATTCATAACCTCGATGGCTTTTCGGCACATGCCGGGCAATCGGAGCTGCTCGACTGGCTGTCCGCGGTGGCGCCGGCCAAACCGCGCATCGTGCTGACGCACGGCGAGGACGATGCGCGCGCGGCACTCGCTGACGCAATCGCGGCGCGCTATGGCATCAGCGCCGAGAGACCGCGGCTCTCCGACGTAATCGCTCTCGACTAGCTGGCGTTCGTGTTCGGCCGGCGCCCGACAAAGTGGCTGTTCGGGTCGCGCATGGCCGGCATGTCGTTGCTCGCAATCTCCTCGAAGTCGGCAAACATGGCGCGAAGCTCGCCCGGCTCGAGGAGATAATCGGGGTTGAAGTCAGGGTTCAAGATCAGACGACGGCGATTGAACGTGCGGTAGATCATGAGCCCGCCCGGCAGGAGCGCGCGCTTGAGGTGCGGGATAAGCGCGCGGCTCAGGAAGCGCACCACGACCACGAGCGTGAAGCGCTCCCGCGGCGGCACGAACTGATCGAGATCGGCGACAACGAGATGCACCGGCAATGGTGTGGCGGCAAGCTGGGCGCGACAGTAGTGCAGTCCCGTGAGGCTTCCGTCGACGGCGACCACTTCATAGCCGCGCCGGCCGAGATACAGCGCGTTGTGGCCGACACCACAGGCGACGTCGAGCGCCATTCCCTGTCCGTCGAGCAAGCGCCCATATTGCGTGAGAATTGCGTCCGGCGCGAACGCCGGATTCGGGTTACCGCCGGCGTATTTGCGGTCCCAGCGCTCGATGTCGGCGCCACTCATCGCCGCATGTTAGCACGCACCGGATCGGTGGCCGGGGGGCGAGGCGCAGGAATCCCCGGCCGGCGCAATTGCCGAGGGCCACGTCATCAACGCCGCGCGACTCCAGCTTGTGGACGTGATAGCGTCAGTTTTATGCTTCGCGAACGGATCGACTTGGTGTGCTTGTATCAGTTTGATCTGCATCAATGAATTGCAGCCACGGGCAGATTAGCGTCCCGCTCATATAGGGGTCGCTGTCGGGCAACAATGCGCGTGGGCGCGTGACAACAATGAGCGGAGGTGTGCCGTGTCCAGATCGCGAGTGAGCATCCTGTTTGTATCGGGAGTGGTCCTGTCAACACTGCTGCCGTTCGCCGCGGCGCGCGCCGAGACCGCCTCGGCGGACGCCATTCCCTCTCATCCCGCTCTCAACGACGACTTCACGTTCGTCATCGGTCTCTATGCGCCGCGAAGCGCGGTCAATGCGCTGGTAACACCCTCTGGCGGGGGAACCGGCGTCGGCGTTGACTTCGAGAACACACTCGGCTTGTCCGAACGAAGCTACACGCCGCTGACGGCGTTCATATGGCGTGTCTCTGACCGCTGGCGGCTGGAGGCCGAGTATTTCCGGCTCAACCGTAAAGCGACCCGCACGCTCAGCGAAGACATCGAATGGAACGGTGTGACCTACACGGCGGGAACCACCGTGGACTCGAAGTTCGACTTTTTCGATGCCCGAGTGAGCGGCGGGTACTCGTTCTACAAGACACAAGACAAGGAGCTCGGCGTCGGTCTCGGAGTGCACATGACCGGCCTCAGGGCCGGCATCACGGCGTCAGGGACGACGCTTAGCGACGACGGAGATGTGTTGGCGCCACTGCCGGTGCTGAGTTTGTACGGCAATTTCGGACTTACCAATGAGTGGGCATTGCGTCTTCGGACCGACTGGTTCGCACTTAGTTACGGCGACTACAGCGGCGAACTCGTCAGTGCCGCGCTGGATGTCCTGTATCAGCCGTGGCGGCACGTCGGTTTCGGGTTCGGAATGAACAGTTACATGCTGGACGTCGAGATCAAGAACACCGACTGGAAGGGGCGGGCACGTGTTGCATTTAACGGGCCCACCGTCTTTGTCTACGGCACGTTCTAGCCTCTACGGCACGTTCTAGCCCGCCGGGTCTATCGCGGGTCGCGCCCTCGGGTCGTAGCGGAGCCGGGAGTCGATCGGTGCGCGTCATCTCGTGGTGGAGCGAAAATTGCGGCCGATCCTCAACCGTGCGCTTCACCCAGAAATAGCGGTGCTGAACGAAGTCGCTGCCATTGGCGGGATAGTTGCGCACCGCCTGGTACAGGGTCGGATACTTGTCGCGCAGCAGTTTCATGGTCTCGGTGGTCGAGATGAGCTCCTGGCTTGCCCGCGTGGTCTTGCCGTTCGCGCGGGCGTAGGGAGCGATGCCGGGCAGGAATGTGTCCGGAACTCGCCGATCTCGTATGCTCCCGTAACCTGAGGAGGATTCATCACAATGAACGCAGACACGATGACGCACGCTGGATCGGTGACGCTGCTCGCACACATCAAACGCGCGGCGAAGCCGCACTGCAGTCGAACGACAGTCGCGGGAGCCCTCGGCATGCTCGTCGCCATCGCGCTCGGGCAGGCACTGCCGGTCGCGGCATGGGCCGGACCCGCACCCGATCGCACGGTGTTGCCTATCCAGGAGCCGAAGCGGCCGGTGTACAAGGAGCTCGATGTGCGCAAGGTCAAGATGCCGCCGCACTTCGAGGTCAAGGCGCCCGCCGGCGCGCCGAACGTGGTCATCGTCCTGATCGACGACCTGGGCTTTGGCGCCACGAGCAGTTTCGGCGGTCCGATCGGCACCCCGACGCTCGAGCGTCTCGCGCAACACGGTCTGCGCTACAACAACTTCCACACAACCGCACTTTGTTCACCCACGCGTGCGGCACTCAAGGCCGGGCGCAACCATCACACCGTCAACATGGGATTCATCACCGAGATGGCGACGGGGTTTCCGGGCGACACCGGCCAGATCCCGAACACGACCGCCCCGGTGGCAGAGATGCTGCGCCTGAACGGCTACAGCACCGCGGCCTTCGGCAAATGGCATGAGACGGCAGCGTGGGAGACCGGCATCTCCGGTCCCTACGATCGCTGGCCGACCCATCAGGGTTTCGACAAGTTCTACGGCTTCATCGGTGGCGAGACGAACCAGTGGGCGCCTTATCTTTTCGATGGCGTCACGCCGGTTGAGTTGCCGAACGATCCGAACTACCACCTCATGACCGACATGACGGACAAGGCGGTCGCCTGGATCAAGTACGAGAAGGCCCTGACGCCCGACAAGCCGTTTTTTGTCTATTTCGCGCCCGGCGCCGTGCATGCGCCACACCATGTGCCGAAAGAATGGATCGCCAAGTGGAAGGGCAAGTTCGACATGGGCTGGGACAAGCTGCGTGAGGAAACGCTGGCGCGTCAGATCAAGCTGGGCGTGGTGCCCGCCGGAACGAAGCTGGCACCCAAGCCGGCAGCGATCAAGGATTGGGACAAGCTCTCGGCCGACGAGAAGCGCCTGTTCACCCATCAAGTCGAGGTCTACGCCGCCTATCTCGACTACACCGACCACGAAATCGGTCGCATGCTCAAGGCGGTCGAGGCGACCGGCCAGGCGGACAACACGCTCGTGTTCTACATTGCCGGTGACAACGGCACCAGTGCGGAAGGCGGCCCGAACGGGATGTTCAGCGAGATGACTTACTTCAACGGCGTGCAAGAAACCGTGCCGGACATGCTCAAGGTTCTGGGCAAGTGGGGCGGGCCCGAGACCTATCCGCACATGGCGGCCGGCTGGGCAGTTGCACTGGACGCACCGTTCGCGTGGACCAAGCAGGTGGCCTCGGACTTCGGGGGCACCCGCAACGGCATGGTGGTGCACTGGCCCAAAGGCATCAAGGCCAAGAACGGGATCCGCACCCAGTTCAGTCATGTCATCGATGTGGCGCCCACGATTCTGGAAGCCGCCGGCTTGCCGGAACCGAAAGTGGTGAACGGTACGCCGCAGATCCCGATGGAGGGCAAGAGCCTGCTGTACAGCTTTGACAACGCCAAGGCCGGGGAGCGTCACACCACTCAGTATTTTGAGATCTCCGGCAACCGGGCGGTCTATCACGACGGTTGGTTGGCGCGCACCATCCATCGGGCGGCCTGGGAGAAGGAGGTGCGCCATCCCCTGCAAAGCGACGTCTGGGAACTGTATGACACCCGGAGCGACTTCAGCCTTGCCAACGATCTCGCCGCGAAGAACCCGAAGAAGCTCGCCGAGCTACAGGCGCGCTTCATGACGGAGGCCGAGAAATACCATGTGCTGCCGATTGACGACCGGCTGTTCGAGCGTTTGCTGGCCGACAAGGTCGGCCGCCCGGACATCATGGGCAAGCGCACCTCGCTTACTCTTGCCGAGGGGATGACCGGCATGATGGAGAACGTCTTCATCAACATCAAGAACAAGTCGAAGACCATTACCGCCGAAGTCGAAGTACCGAAAGAAGGCGCAAACGGCACGGTCCTCGCGCAAGGGGGACGCTTTGGCGGCTGGTCACTCTATGTCAAGGACGGCGTACCGGCCTATGACTATAACTTCCTCGGCTTGCAGCGCAGTTCCGTCGCCGGGAAAGAGAAGCTTGCACCCGGCAAGAACACAATACGATTCGACTTTGCCTATGACGGTGGAGGACTGGGCAAGGGCGGCACGGGGACGCTGTTCGTGAATGGCAAGCAGGTCGCGCAAGGGCGCATCGAGCACACGCAATGCTGCATTTTCTCCGCCGACGAAACTGCCGATGTCGGTATCGACCTTGGCACGCCGGTGGTCGAGGCGATCGGGTCGGAAGCGAAGTCGCGCTTTACCGGCAAGATCCCGAAGCTGACCATCGAAGTGAAGGAAATGAAGAAGGCCGAGCAGGCGGAGGAGAACAAGGCGCGTCAGCAGCTGGCCCGCCAGAAGGCGCTGTCGGACTGAACCCGGCTCGAAACGATCGATAGGCGATGAGCTTTCAGCGGAGGCTGATGCACGAGATCAAGGCGGTGGGCCTGGCAGCGCTCTACTTTGGCTGCTGGATCGCCGTTCTGGTTGTGATCAAGCGATTGATCCTTGCGGAGTATCAGATCGAGTTCAGCGGCATGTCGAAGGCGCTGGTGGGCGCGCTGATACTCTCCAAAGTCGTGCTGGTGTTGGAGCACGTGCCGTTGGGCGCGTGGGTCCGCGGACAGCCGGCGTGGGTGGATGTTGTTCTGCGTACGATGCTTTATGCCTTCGGGGTTGTGGTGGTGTTGCTGCTGGAGGAGAGTTTCGAAGGGCGACATGAGTACGGTGGCTTCGGGCCGTCATTGAAGGCGGTGTTCCAGCATGCCGACATCCCGCACGTTTGGGCCAACGCGATTGGGCTGGGGGGCGCGTTGCTGGTTTACAACGCGTTGTCCGTTGTGCGCCGGTACCTCGGCGACGGCGGATTGCGCCGGCTGTTCTTCACACCCGTTCCGGATGAAGGAGCGCGGTGACCGTCAGGCCGCAAATGAAGCGGGCGGACGAATCGCAATGGGCGAAACCGGCCCTGGCCTCGCCAGCGTCGATCACACAATGACCGTGGAGACGATCGTGGACAGACCGTCACTTCATTACGGATCTCAATCTTGTCGTCACCGCGGGTCCCGTGCTGCCCGGAGGCGCGCGCAGTCTCAGCGCAAGTGAGCGCTGGCGGGATCCGGTGATCGGTATCCGCGTGCTCGCGCCAATCGCCGAGCGTTGGTCATTCGTGGGTTATGTCGATATCGGTGGTTTCGGTGTCGGCTCCGATATCACCTGCCAGGCAATCGCCGGAGCGAACTGGCAGTTCTGCCAGACTTTGGCAGCCAAGGTGGGGCTATCGCTATTTCTAACAGGATTACCAGAACAACGGCTTCGTTTGGGACATGGCCGCTCATGGTCTTTGCGCCGGCTTGGGGATTCGCTTCTAACGGCCGGCGACAGCAAGGTCCTGGGGATCGTGACGCTCGGGCGTATGTCGCCTGTCACTGATTGGTTGTCCGGTGCCGTGGCGCGATTTTCGCCGGAAGCGCACTTGGCGTATAGTGGAACGGCGCGCGTTCTCAAGCGATAGGAAAGGGGTCTTTGACCATGAAGGCGCGGTTCCTGCCGGCACTGGTGTTTGTCTTGTCCGTACTCTGCAATGTCGCGCCGTCTGCTGCCAAAGCGGCGGACGAAGCAGTTCCCAATCATCCCGTTCTGAGCGACCGGTTCAACTTTGAGCTTGGCGGCCTCTATCTTGAGAGCAAGACTTCTGCGCTACTGACGACCGCGGGTGGAGGCGGCGGCGTTGGGATTGATTTCGAGGATATCCTTGGACTGGAAGACAGGAGCCTCACGGAGATTGTCGGCTTCATGTGGCGCTTTGCCGAGCGGTGGCGCCTTGAGTTCGAGTACTTCCGGCTCAACCGGCAGGCCAACCGCACGCTACAGTGGGAGATCAAATGGGGCGGAGTGACTTTCCCGATCGGAACGAACGTCGATTCCACATTCAATTTCTACGACGCGCGTGTCGGCGCCGGTTATTCCTTTTACAAGACCCGCGACAAGGAATTGGGGGCCGGATTGGGTCTGCACGTGTCCGGTATCAAGGCCAGCATCGAGTCGGGCGTCACTGGCTCCGAATCGGGAAAGGTGCTGGCGCCGTTGCCGACACTGAATCTGTACGGAAACTTTGCGCTTACCGACGAGTGGGCGCTACGCTTTCGCGTGGACTGGCTTTCGCTTCGCTATGAGGAATATGGCGGCAGCCTGACGAGCACTGCGCTGGACGTACTGTATCAGCCGTTTCGCCATGTCGGATTCGGATTGGGGTTGCGCAACTATCACCTGAAGGCCGATTTCGCGAACAGTGATTGGCACGGCCGGGCGGAGATGCACTTCACTGGCCCCACGGCTTTTGTGACCGCGTCGTTCTAGCCGCGACTGGAAGTGCGGCCACCGATCGCCATGGCCGGGCCATCCGGTCATGGCGACGGCCCCTCATCCGCGCGGGCGTCTCAGGTACCTGGTCTTCGATTGGTCACCATGGAGTCGGGGCATATTTTCCCCCGCGATCAGCGCCCGCCGCGGACAAGCAAGTCGTTCACCAGCCGCGATACCTGTGTGTCTTGCAGCACTGCGGTATGGGTGAGGTCGAAGCCATAGAGCCGGCGGGCGTCCGCCTGCGCGGGCGCGTACATCTGGCTCGCTACCGTCACGGTCCGATCGTCTGACTCTCCAAAGGTGCTGCTGTCGCGATTGAACGTGAACAGCAGGTGATGGTTCATTGTCGCTGGCAGGGTGCGGCGCCGCCGGCGGGTGTCGGGATCTTCGTAAAAAATGCTGCGGTTGTAGGCGCTATCGGGCACCATGTCGTACCACACCCGCACTACGGCCGGCGCGTGCTTCACGCCTGACTCGGCGGACTTGTGTCCGCCCCACGGCGTGGCGATGGTGATATAGAGAGGAATCTCCGCGGCGTGTGGCGTGTCGTGATAGTTCAATATGAATCCGCGTGAAACCAGCCCGCCCATGCTGTGGGCCACGACGTAGAACCGGTCGAATTTATGCGTGCGCTGGAGCTTGCGCATGGTCTGGTTGAGATGTTCGGCGACCATGGCCAGACTCGCGCCCGAGGGATAGAAGTAGACCCACGGCTGGAACTTGCCGCGATCAAGGTGCTCGATGAGATAGCGGAAGTTAATGGGCGTGCCGTTGATGCCATGCACGAACAGCACCGGGATCTTGTTGGGGCGATACGGCTCCAGGAAATACACACCCGGTCCCGCAGTGAACAGGAAGTCGAAGGGTTTCCACAGTCCGTCTTTGGCGTTCTCCTCACTGAACCGCGAATCATCCAGCGTTGCAATCTTGCCGACCGCCGTCACGATACCGAGACTGACCGCGAGCTGATCATGGGGGGTGCGTGCTTGCAGTGCCGCAATGTCGACGACGCCACCAATACGGGGCGCTCCCGTCTTCGGTATGACAAGGGCGATGTCGGGGTGATTCTCTCCTCGCGCACAGTGCAAGACTCGATCCTGTTCGACGCGCAGGAACGGCTCGCCCGGCTGGTACTTGAGATCGGCGTTACGGTCCTCAAACGCGAATAGCCCGTAGGTCCCCGGGCTGGCATGCATCAGGAAGCGGCCGGGGGCTTCCAGGACAAAATGGTCGATCAGCTTCCAGTTTTCACCTTCTGACTGGTCGCCACCGGTATGTCGCATCAGCCCGACAACGAGCGGGGCTTTTCCGGGGACCACTGTCGCAACAGTCCCGGATATATCGCACGTCATGTCGGCGAGGACCTGTTGCTCGCGAACCGTCTGGAACACGCAGCCCGACAACAGCGTCGTCGAGAGCAGTAGCGCCAGTCCCGAGGCCGCGACAGTCAGGTTACTGAGAACCAGGAAGCGTTTGATCATGCCGATCTCCCCTCGTTATTTTTATTGATCGTGATTGCGGGGCCGGTTCGCGAGGAACTGGCACGGGTACCTCAAAGATTGCGAGCATGATGGCCGGCCCCAAGGGTCGAGTCCAAGTTCGTTTCGCGCACTCGAGACAGCATCGCGCTTCGGCAGAGCGCATGTAGATTATTGGGAAGTTTGCACGAAATCAGTTTGCCAACCAATCGGCGGGGCATCACGATTCGGCTCGTGTCGGCTTTCGCAATTTCCTCGTGCCGTTTTCAGGGGGCGGTGTGGTACTCGTCCGCCGATTAGAGCGTTGTGTCGGGCGTATTGCGCATCTTGAATGATGATCCGGCTAGAGTTGTCAGAGATTTGTCCATGTGATCTGATCAATCGCGGGCCGGGCCCTCGCCGAATCGGCGATTCGCGGCCTCGCGTCCATCAACCCCGATGGTCCGGCGCTGGGGTCAGTCGCGGGCACACCAAGAGCATCTTGCCGAATCGATTGTTCTGGGTGAAAGTAGAGCGACATGTTGAGTAGAGGCACGAAGTGGACCAAGGCAGCCTGCCCGGCGACCGCGCTAGCCGCGTTCACGACAGTCCTGATACTTATTCCGACGCTGGCAGGGGCGCAGGAGCTCGAACCCAGGGCCTATTCCAATTCGCCGGTCGGGCTCAATTTCTTCGTCGCGGGCTATGCCTATTCAAAGGGTGGTTTCTCGACCGATCCGTCGATCCCGATGGAAGACGCCCAACTCAAAATACATACCGGCGTCTTCGCCTACGCGCGCTCCCTGGATCTGTGGGGCATGTCCGGCAAGTTCGACATGATTCTGCCTTATTCCCGGTTGTCCGGAAGCGCGTTGGTAGCGGGTGAGCCCAAGGAACGCGATGTAAGCGGGTTTAGCGACCCGAAGTTCCGCCTCTCGGTCAACTTCTACGGCGCTCCCGCGCTGTCTATGCAGGAGTTCGCCGCCTACCAGCAGGAGCTGGTGGTCGGTGCCAGCGTCCAGGTATCCGCTCCCGGCGGACAGTACGATTCCAGCAGGGCAGTGAACCTTGCCACCAATCGCTGGTCGCTCAAACCGGACATTGGATTCTCCAAGTCGTTCGGTTCGCTCACACTTGACCTCACCACAGGAGTCACTTTTTACAGCAACAATGACGACTTCTACGGCGGCCAGACACGCGAGCAGGAGCCGATCTACTCGGTCCAGACCAACCTCAGCTACAACTTCAGTCGCGGCGCCTGGGCTTCGCTGGGCGTTACCTATTACCGCGGCGGCCAGACGACCGTGGACGGCGTGCGCAACGATGACGCGCTGGGGAACTCCCGCACGGGCGCAATCCTGGCACTGCCGGTGGATAGATACCAATCGATCAAGCTTAGCGCCAGCAGCGGCATCAGCACGCGTGTGGGAACCAGCTTCAATACCGTTGGAATTTTTTGGCAATATCGCTGGGGCGCCGGATTGTAGGCGCCGGAGCCGGCGTTGTTCCGGTGATGGGCCATGGCGCTGAGTCGCCAGCATCAACCGTGTGCAAGTAGCCGTTGTCAAAAGCTGACGTGATCGGCTGCTGTGAATCAAAGAGGATGCAAGTTGCGGACGCCAGGGAAGCCCAACGCGCGCATCTTCGTGCCGCGAACAGCACAGTCTGGTTTAATACACCGCATGCGAATCTATCTCCCATGTTGGCGAATGGTGTCCATGCGACACGCCCTGGCCCTGTTCGGGTTGTGGGGGATGCTGATTGCTGCCAGCCACGCTGCCTCCGGTCTGGATGACAAGGCCAGGCGCTTTTCAGTGGCGATCAGCGGCGGCGGTAGTCTTGGCGCCTACGAGGCGGGACTGAATTGGGGCGCACTGCGCGCGATACGCGCGTTCGAGCAGAACACGGTAGACCTGGGCGGAACCCTTCGTCCGATTGAAGCGGCAAGCTTCGCGGGAGCCTCGGCCGGCGGCATCAACGCGGTGGTGTCCGCCATGGTGTGGTGTGTGCGTTCCGAATCGGAGGGCGGGTTCGCCAACCGCATCGACGACAACGTCTTTCGCAATCTGTGGATGTTGCCGGATGTCAACAATCTCCTGCCGCCGAAACCGGACTCGCCGCTTTACGCCGAGGGCGATGCGCTCTTCACGCGCAGCAGTCTGCGCGAATCCGGGCGGAACCTGATCTCGCTCTGGGGCTTGCCGGCGTATCGCCAGGGATGTCGCGTCCCGATCGGCCTGACCGTCACACGCGTCGTGCCCGAGCTTCTCGACGTCAACGATGTGGAGATCCAGAACCAACGCTTCTATTTGTCATTCGACCTGCGTACGCAGGCAGACGGCCGTGCCGGCTTCTTCTTCAATCCCGCCGATTTCCCGACGCTGACCGATCCGGCGATGATCCTGTTGCCACGGGAGCGTGGTGCGCCGAAGTTCTCGATCGCGCCGGAACGGATCATTGACAGCATGTTCACGAGTGCGTCAGTGCCGCTCGCCTTCGGACGCAGGCGCGTTGCCTATTGCCGGCTCAAGCCGGGGACGCTTATCGGTGAGCGCAGCGGTGCGACACCGGCCCAGCCGGTGGTAGAAGCGGCGCTCAGCTGCCCGGGCGGCTATGAGCTTGCCGAGGCCGACTTTGCCGACGGCGGATTGTTCGACAACCTGCCAATCGGTGTGGCGCGTGTGCTCGCAGAGGAGGACCGGCGTGGGGCTGGCAACCCGTTGCCGGTGATGTACGTGTATCTCGAGCCGGACCGGACTCGTTACCCGGTCCCGAAGTGGACCGGCGGCAGCGCCTGCGAGCAGCCGAACCCTCCGCGCGCGTGCCGGAAGCTGGATTTTGGACTCTCCTCGGAAGGCCAGTTGCTGTCCGGGGCGCTCAGCACGGCACGCAAGTATGAGCTTTACCGTGAGCTGACAAGTGAACACTGGGGCATCGGCGTGCCCGACCTCGCGTATGCCGTGGCACACCGGCTGGAGGAGAGCGGCAAGCGACCAAACTGCCGGGACCTGCTGGCCGTATTTGAGGGAACGCCCGGCTGTGCGGAGCGCGTGCGCCAGGCAGCGCGGCTGCTCGAGCTGAGTTACGGACGTCAGGCCGTTCCGATCGGTTCGCCTTTCTCGGCGCCACGGCTGGAGGCAGCCGGGCTGGCGCACGCCTGTCGTGCTTCCGGGCGCGCCGGCGTCGGGTCATCAAGCACTGTGTGCGGCATAGACACGGTGCGGTTGCGCGACACCCTGGCCGATGCACTCGTTGCCGCCATGCAGCGCGCCGGTTTGGCAAACGATCCGCTCGTGCAGCGCGTTCAGCGCGGGCGACTGGCAATAAAGAATGATCGAAGCCTGCGCGTTTCGAGCCGCGGTGCGCCGGTTACCGGATCGCTGCTCAGTTCTCTGGGTGCGTTTCTCGACCGCAAGTTCCGCGAGTACGATTACTACGTCGGTGTCTATGATGCGCTGGTATCGGTCGGTGACACGATTTGCAGGCTAAGCCTCTCCCTGGATCGACGCAGCGCGGAGTATCCGGGTTGCGTCGATGAAACCGCACGCTATCTCTATGGCGAGCTTGGCGTGGCGCACGATCCGCGTGGCCGCTACGTATTGGCATTGCTGGCACGCGCGGAATTCGGATCGCAACGCAGAATGCGCTTTGCGTACGACCCGATGCCCGAGGAAAATCGCGACATGCGCATCATCCATGAGGGCATGCGCAAGACGCTCGAGGCCGGGTTTTTATCGCCGACTGCCAGCCAGGAGTTGTTCTTCGTGGAGGAATCATTCTTCCGGCACCTGCGCACGGAGGGATTTAAACCTACCCCGACGCCCGATGGTCGAGCGCCCTTGCTCGCACAAATCATGGCGGATCCGGACACGTGGTCGGCGGAGGCGGTGCGGCGAATCACCAGCCGGCTGGTGTATCTTGAGCAGCAGGCGCGCGACATCTATGCCGAGCGTGAGCCCAGCGAGGAGAAGCGTGAGCAGGCGATGGTCGGCCTGCTCGGTGCGACCTCCCACGTGTTGCGGTCTGCAACCTACAAGTACCCAAGCTTCACCTTCGCGCCATCGACCGCCCCCGACGACTGGTTCTGGCGCAACCTAGTTCCCTTCGAAGTGGGTTTTGACCTCGTCGATGGCGATGTCATGCTCACCTGGCAGCCAACCTGGGCGCTCGGCGCAAATACCGCGCTGGGTATTCGCGGAACGATCGGCGTCGCGGGTGGTTTGATCAGTCCCTCCGCCAGCGACCCGCGCGAGAACTATCTGTTGCTTGGCCTCGATTTTACGCGTGCCACCGGCGACCAGCTGTGGTCGAGCTGGGGTGCGATGGCGGGTTGGTATCACACCTTCCACTCGCCTGAGATTGGCCGGCAGGATGCGCCGGCAGTCGACGTCCATCTCGGGTTCTTCAAGGATCGGATCCGTCTTGGACTGGGCGCGCGTGATATCAATGACGCAAACAACAGCTGGTTCCTGACCGTCGGGGTGGCAGATCTTCCGGGTCTCATCTACTGGCTGACGCGCTGAAACCACGTCCCCGGTTCGCCGCGAGCGGCTCCCGAAAGTATTCTGTTTGCTCCTGATGGCGGCCATGCTGGAACGCAATGCGGGTACTGGAGACGAACAACCGCCGGATCGCCGCGAGCCGGATGCAGCGGCGGAGATACCGGTCGACTTTGAGCGATGTCCGCCCGGATCAGGCCTGCGCGCGCGCGGTTTCGACGGCCAACAAGCCCGAGCGCCCAGGCACTTCGCCCCAGGTGATTTCGCGGCGCTCGAGGCGCCGAAGATCGATTCGCTCGAACGTTGCCGCCAGGGTGCCAAGCTCATCGCCCGAGGCGCGCCACTGCTCGAGCAATCGGCGCATCACTGGCATGAGCTTCATTCCCTCGAGCTCCGCGTGCAGCGTGTAGACATGTCCTTGCGGCAGCGGTACCCGGCTTGCCGCAAAGACGCGCTCATGGACATTGGTCTCATCCGTGCCGTCGAGACCGATCAGTTCATCAAGCGTAGGTAACGTGGTTGGCAGTTGGGGGCAGCGCGAAATGACACCATCCATGACCGGGTAGAAGGCGTCCCGGCCGCGGACATCGCTGGCGTAGCGGAAGCCAAGTTCCTGTTCGAGCGCGAGCGTGTGTGCGTTCAGCTGCCAGCCGGCCGCGCCGTGCACGGTGGGCTGGTGGCCGAATACTTCCTCGAAGGCGTCAACGGCGCGCTGCATCTCCCGCCGTGTCCAGTCGGCATCCTTGTGGGCAACGAAATCCTGCCAGCGGATGTGATCGTAGCAATGCACGCCGACCTCATGGCCGGCGTTCGCCACGCTGCGCAGGATGTCGCCGGCACGCCGGCCGATGTGCGGACCGGGAAGGAGCGTGCCATAGAGCAGGGTACGGATGCCGTAGTGACTCACGACGGAAGTGCGACCCACCTTCGACAGAAAGCCCGGCCGGAATACCCGGCGGATGGCGCGGCCGGTATGATCCGGGCCGAGGCTGAACAGGAATGTCGCCCGGACTTTAAACTCGTCGAACAGGCGCATCAGCGCCGGCACACCTTCGCGCGTACCGCGAAAGCAGTCAACATCGACCTTGAGCGCGATTTGCATCGCTCTCGCCCTATCAGTCCAGCAACGCGCGTGCTGCTCCGACCTCGTGCCGGTAGGCCTCGAAGATGCCTCGCAACGCATCGCGCACGGTGACCTGCGGGGCCCAGCCCAGTTCCTGCCTGGTGTTTTCGATCCAGGGCACGCGTGTCTGGATGTCCTGATACCCCGCGCCGTAGTACTGCACTGCCGGCACTTCCTCGAGGGTCACCTTGGCAGCGCCCGGCTTGTACTCCGGAAATTCCTTCGCAATATCGAGCATCAGTTCCGCGAGTTCACGCACGGAGAGATCGTTCTTCGGGTTGCCGATGTTGTAGATCTTCCCGCTCGCGTGGCCTTCGGCATTCTCAATGATCTTCATCAGTGCCGAGACACCGTCGCTGACATCGGTGAAGCTGCGGCGTTGGCGGCCGCCGTCGACAAGGCGAATAGGCTCGCCACGCGCGATGTGGCCCAGGAACTGGGTGACGACGCGGGAGCTGCCTTCCTTCGGCGTGTGCAGGCTATCGAGGCCGGAGCCGATCCAGTTGAACGGCCGGAACAGCGTGTAGTCGAGGCCGCGTTGCTGCCCGTAGGCGGCGATGACCCGGTCCATGAGCTGCTTGGCGCAGGAGTAGATCCAGCGTGGTTTGGTCAGCGGGCCAAGCACCAGGTTTGACTCATAGGGATGAAACTCGCGGTCAGGCGACATGCCGTAGACCTCGGAGGTCGACGGGAACAGTACGCGCTTCTTGTAGCGCACGCAGGCGCGGACGATGGGAAGGTTTGCCTCAAAGTCGAGTTCGAAAACGGACAGGGGGTCGCGCACGTAGGTAGCAGGAGTTGCGATCGCCACCAGTGGCAGCACCACATCACATTTCTTGATGTGATATTCCATCCACTCGTGGTTGATGGTGATGTCGCCCTCGAAGAAGTGGAAGCGTTCGTGTTCTATCAGTTCGGCGATACGGCCATACTGCATGTCCATGCCATAGACATGCCACGGCGTGGTGTCGAGGATACGCCGCGACAGATGATGGCCGATGAATCCGTTTACCCCAAGTATCAAGACATTCATTGCGTGCTCCAGTAATACCGATGGCTTAATTCAGTTTCAATTCAGTCGTGCCAAGGTCGCGCTGAAACCCGGCCTCGTCCAGATCCGTTCCGGCAACACTCAGGCGCGTGAGCTGTAGCCGCTCGCCGTTCGCGCAGTCCGCCCAGCATCGGCCGTCCTGCCAATAGACGCGGGCCCCGGGACCACTCGACTTCTGGGCGCGATAGTAACTGCCCAGCACCTGAACGCGAACCGGTCCGTGATCAAAAAACGCCCCCGGGTAGGGCGGCGCAACCGCGCGGATGAGGTTGTGAATCTGCCAGGCGCCTGCGCGCCAGTCGATGCGCCCGTCCTCGGGGCGCCGGCCCCCGAAGTAGCTGCCAGCAGCGAGATCAAGCGGTGTCTCCCGGGCGCTGCCGTCCAGCAGGCGCGGCACGCTGCGCAGCAATACCTGCTCCGCCGCACAGGCGACCTTCTGGAATACATCATGTGCCGTGTCATTCGGCAGGATCGGGACCGCCTGCTGGTCCACGAGTGGCCCGGCGTCCGGCTTCACGCTCATGCGGTGCAGGCTCGCGCCTGTCTCACGCTCGCCGTGCAGTACCGCCCAGTTCACCGGTACGCGCCCTCGATAGCTCGGCAGGAGCGAGCCATGCAGGTTGAAAGCGCCGCGTGCCGGGATACCGAGCAGGTCGGCGCCCAGCATGTGGCGGTAGTAGAAGGAGAAAAGCCAGTCCGGCCGGCAGGCGCGCAGCTGCTCGATGACGGCCGGGTCATTCGGGTTGTTGGGCTTGATGACCGGGATGTCGTTCATGGCGGCGAGCGCGGCGACGCTGCCGAACCACAGGTTCTCATCCGGGTTGTCCTCGTGCGTGATGACCAGACGCACGTCCACGCCGAGCGCGAGCAGCACGGCGAGCCCGCGCACCCCGACGTTGTGATAGCCGAAAACCACCGCGCGCCGCGGCAGCTCAGCCATGCGGAGCTTCCGTTGTTCCGGGGGCGCGCGGTTCGAGCACGGTGTGGACGAGGTAGCGAGGCCGTTGCCGCACCTGGGTGGCGATGCGTCCCACATACTCGCCAAGAATGCCGATTCCAAAGAGCAGCAGCCCGATCAGGAAGAATGCAATACCGAACAGTGTGAACACCCCCTCGACCTCGGGGCCGACGATCAGGCGCCGGACGGCAAGGTAGATGACGAATGCGAACGACGCGATCGCAATCCCCATGCCAACCAGCGAGAACACCTGGAGTGGCGCGATCGAGAAGCTCGTCATCAGATCGAAATTGAGGTGGATGAGCTTGAACAGCGAATACTTCGATGTGCCGGCGGCTCGTTCCTCGTGCTCCACCGTGATCTCGGCCGGGTTAGCCGCAAACACGTAGGCAAGTGCCGGGATGAAGGTCTGCGATTCCTCGGAGGCAAGTACCGCGCGCACGATGTCGCGGTGGTAGCCACGGAACATGCAGCCCTGATCGGTTATTCGGATGCTGGTGATCTGCTCGCGCAACCGGTTCATGGCGCGCGAGGCTAGGTGGCGCCACCATACGTCCTGACGCTTGCGCCGGATGGTTCCAACATAGTCGTGGCCGGCGTCGAGCTCCTTCAGTAGCTTCGGGATTTCCTCCGGCGGATTCTGGAGGTCGGCATCGAGCGTGATGACGTAATTTCCGCGGGCGTGTTCGAATCCAGCGGTGATGGCCGCATGCTGTCCGGCATTCGCGCGCAGCAAGACGACCCGCGTCACATCGGGGCGCGCCTGATACTGGGCGCGCAACAGTGCCGGCGAGCGATCCCGACTACCATCGTCGACGAACACTACCTCGTAGCGGCGATTGAGCTTGTCGAGCGATGGGTAGAGACGCGCAAAAAGCGCGGGCAACACCGCTTCTTCAAAGTATACCGGGATGACGATACTCAACTCGGGCACGGCGCTCGCGCCTTTGCCGGACTGTTTGCTCACGCGGCCTCCGAGGAGATGGACCGCTGCAAGGCATCGCACACGTGATCGACATCGGCTTCGGTCATGGTCGGGAACAAGGGCAGCGTCAGTGTTTCCCGGCCGATGCGCTCGGCGACCGGAAAATCGCCCGGCGCGTTGCCGAGATCGCGGTAGAGCGAGAACAGTGTCATCGCCGGGTAGTGGGTACCGGTGCCGACTCCCTGCTTCTCAAGGCGAGCCTGGATCTGGGGCCGTGTCAGGCCGGTCGCAGCCAGGTCGACGCAGACGCAGAACATGTGCCAGCTGTGACCCGGCCCGTCCGCCGGCAGAACGAGGTGGGGAACATTCGCGAGCCGCTGCAAGTAGCGCGAGGCAAGCCGGCGCCGTTTGGCATTGAAGCCATCGAGCTTTCCGAGCTGAACCAGGCCGATTGCGGAATTCACGTCGGGCAGGTTCATCTTGCCACCCCAGGCCTTCACGTCCATGTTGCCGTCGGCATCGCGCTCAATGCCGTGGAAGCGGATGCGTTCGAGGCGCTGCAGGAACGCGGGATCGGTGGCGGTCACGGCACCACCCTCGATGGTGGTCATGTTCTTGTTCGGGTGAAAGCTGAAACACACCGGGTTGCCATTGGCGCCAACCTTCCGGCCAGCATGCTCCGTGCCGATTGCCTGCGCCGCGTCCTCAATAACGAGCAGCCCGTGTTGCCCGGCGAGCGCATATAGCGGGTCCAGGTCGGCGGCGAGGCCCGCAAAGTGCACCGGCATGATGGCGCGCGTGCGCGAGTTGATGGCNNGATTACCTCGTCGCCGGGGCCGACGCCGGCCGCGAACAGGCAAGCTTCGAGTGCACTGGTGGCCGAGTTGAACACCCGTGCCTGCACGCCATGCCCGACATAGGCAGCAATCGCTTCTTCGAGTGCCTGGGCCTTGGGGCCGGTGGTGATCCAGCCCGATTCCAATACTTCCCGGACGCTCTGAAGTTCTTCCTCGCCGAGCGTGGGGCGTGTGAAAGGCAGCATGCTCATGATCGGGCGAGAATGAAGACGCCAAGAATGATCACGCCGATGCCGAGGATGCGTCCCGAAGTCAGAGCCTCGCCGAATAGTGCCCACGCCGCCATGGCGTTGACCACGTACCCGATGGAAAGCATCGGGTAGGCGATAGTCACATCGACGCGAGAGAGGGCAAGGATCCAGACGACAACGCTCACCCCGTAGCACAACAGCCCGACCCACAGCCAGGGTTCAGCCATAAGGCGCACCGTGACGGGAAGCGCGGTGTCCATGTTGAGGGAGATGGGGCCCATGCCAATGACGCTCGCCTTGAGCGCCAGCTGGGCGACCGCATTGAGAAGGACACCGGTGAGAATCAGGACGAACGCGGCAATTGTCATTGTCTGGCCACCGCCGTACGGCGCGCGCCGTGGTAGATCACGCGCATTGGAAAGTTGCGTTTCCGATACCTTTCGAAGACGCTGTTATCGAACACCGCCACCGCCTGCTTTGCCGCCTGCCAGCGTTTGTTGAACTCCTCCGGCGAGCGAATCCAGCGTTCGGGCTCCTGCTCCATGCCCAATTCCATTTCTCCAGTCCAGGCCACGAGTGTGACGGTGCGGCCAAGATAGAAGGGCAGCGAGTGCGGATGATAACTCTCCACTATATATATGTCTGTATCGGCAGGTACGGCGGTCCGGACGGCTTGTGCAAGTTCACGGCTGGAGCGTGACCCGGCGAGCGACTGTGCGCCCCACAACAGACACTGGAACGTCAGCAGTCCGGCCAGCGCATGGACCACGAAATAAAGCGGCCGCCCGCCACGAGCTTTGAGCAGCATGGCACCGCCGGCAATGGCCAGGACGCCCGACGCCACGGCCCACGGGCGGTAAGCCAGGTACATTTCTGCCGGAATGCTCTTGCTCGCAAATCGCTCGACCTGCCAGGCCGCTGCCAGCAGGAGCGCACCAAATGCGACGGCAATCCAGGCGTCGGCACGCAGACGTCCGCGCTCGGCCAGTCGTTTGCCGGCCAGCAGTGCGGTGATAGGAATGATCGGAAGTATATAGGTGCCGATCTTGGATTGGCCAAGCGAGAAAAAGACAAACACGCCAACCACGAATACCCACAGGAAGCGCTCCGCCTCAAAGCCTGCCGCTGCAGGCGGTCGCCATGAGAATCCCGGGCGCAGCACGCTGGCCGCCATCGTTGCGAACCACGGGAGCGTTCCCGCGATGAATACCGGAACAAAATACCAGAACGGCTGCACGCGCTCATGAATCGTCGTGGTATATCGCTGCAAGTGCTCATGGATAAAAAAGAAGTGCGGGAATTCGGGGTTCGCCAGGCTAACGGCGACGAACCACGGTGCCGCGATCAGCAAGAAAAGCAACAATCCCTTGCCGATATGAAGGTGCCGGAGCAGCGACCAGTCGCGCTGCCACAGCATATACAGCGTAGCCGCCATGCCCGGCAGCACCAGACCGATGAGTCCCTTCGAGAGCATCGCGAGTGCAAGGGCAGCCCAACCGACGAGCATCCAGTTACGCTCGAGTGTGGGATTGGCGCGCTGCGACTGGGCTATCGCGAGGCTTCCGATACCCATGATCATGAACACCGACACGGTCATGTCGAGCGTTACGATGTGGCCGACTGCAACATAGAGAAGGCTACTGACTGTCATGAGGAACGCGTAAAGTCCTGCCTTCTCCCCAAAAAGTCGCCAACCGACGAACCCGGTCCACAGTGCCCCGAGGAAGCCGATGAGTGCCGTCCACAAGCGCGCGCTGGCGTTTCCCTCGCCGAAGACTTCAAGACTGATGGCGGTGGCCCAGTACTGGAGTACCGGCTTCTCGAAATACTTGAACCCGTTCAGTCGCGGGGTCGTCCAGTCGCCGCTCGCAACCATTTCCCGCGAAATCTCCGAATAGCGTCCCTCGTCGGGCTCAAACAGGTCGCGATAGCCGAGCAGGGCAAACCAGATCGTCGCAGCGAGGACCGCCACGATCACAATCGCCGCCGGTGTCAGGCTGCGGGAACGGTCAGGACTTTCCGGGTGCGAGGCAGGCGGCATGAGAGCGGTAGCGAGGGAGAGTCCCGGGGTCCGGAGGCAGCTCGTCATTCTAATGGTTCCGGGCGGGTAACTGAATCGCGCCGCGACGGGGCGGTTAGCGAAAAGCGGCTACAATTTCCCGCTGGCAATTAGCCCTCAGACACTCATCCTGCACATGATCGATACCGTCCTTCGGCCGCGAGGCCTCCGCAACCTGATTTTGATCAACTCGACGCTCGGGTTGTGGTTCGTATGGCGAGTGGTCGCTGCGCTGGGTACGGGGGCGGGCGGCGTGGCGGCGCTTCAGGTTGGACCGCTACTAGCGTTGATCGCCGCGGGCCCACTGCTTCTCTGGCGCGCACCGGTCGTCCACCGGCTCGCCGTGGCGGCTGTGCTTCTCGGGATCATCTGGACCGCGACGGCGGCATTCGTGCAGCTTGCCATGCGCGGTTTGTGGGATATCTCGCTCGATGCGGTCACCGGCGTGGCGCTCGCCATCTATCTCGTCGGCGTGCATGGCTATCTTCGTCACGCCGCAGTGCGCGCGTTCTTCAAAAGCGCCTGAGGAGAAAAGACATTGACGTTCCGTTGGCCGTATCGCAGGCCGACGCCCGGCGGTGACGCTGCGCACATTGTGCCCGTCAGCCGCGTTCAATTAACATGCCCGGACGTTGCCTAACTGCAAATGGCAAGGGTGTTCGACGAGAGTCAGCTCCGTGTGCACACGCATCTCCAGCCGTAGCACGACGTGGTCCCTGTTGCGGGGCCGAAGCTGCAACGCGGCCCGCGGCCGCCTGTGTCGGACGCGCGCGCAATACCCGGGGGCGCTTCGGAAGCCGCCGTGCCTGATTCCCTGATCGGAATGCCATCGCACGGCGCGCTGGGCCGACGGCTGGCGCGCGCGGCGAGCGGCCTGCTGGTTGCATGCGTGCTCGCCGGTGCCACTGGTTGGGGGACGCTCGCCATCTACTATTCCGACCTGAAGAGCGCCGCTTTGCGGACAGCACTCGCGCTTCTGTTCGCGTCCTTCGGAACGACAGCACTTGTTCTGCTCGCTAGCCAGCGGTGGCGCTGGCGAGCGATTGGCGCCTTCGCGCTGGTGTTTGCCGGCCTGCTTGCCTGGTGGGGCAGTATTGCGCCGTCCAATGATCGGGACTGGAAGCCGGAGGTGGCGGTGCTGCCGTACGCGACGTTTGAAGGCGATCTCGTCACGCTGCATAACATCCGCAACTTCAAATACCGCAGCGAAACGGATTTCACGCCGGTTTACTACGACAAGACCTTCGACCTGCGCAAACTCGAATCAGTGGACCTCGTCACGTCCTACTGGGCGGGTCCAGCGATTGCCCATGTGTTCACGAGTTTCGGATTCGGCGCCTACGACTATCTCGCCATTTCCATTGAGCGGCGCGACGAGCGTGGCGAGGACTATTCGACTCTCAAGGGCTTGTTCAAACAGTACGAGCTGTTCTACGTGGTGGCCGATGAGCGCGA
Source organism: Proteobacteria bacterium UBA6900 (assembly GCA_002451215.1). Taxonomy (GTDB): domain Bacteria; phylum Pseudomonadota; class Gammaproteobacteria; order Acidiferrobacterales; family Sulfurifustaceae; genus SM1-46. The sequence continues at coordinate 20,456 of DKBM01000003.1, read as the reverse complement.
TGTAATCCGCCTTCGCACCAACTATCGCCGTGAACCGCCGGAAGACGTTTATCTCTACCGCCTGCAGGGATCGACGGATAACGCGCGACGCCTGTTGCGTGAGTATTTGCGCCAGATCAATTCACTCCGTGAGCGGCCCGAGTTCTATAACACGCTCACGACCAACTGCACCGGCAATATCTGGTTGCACTCGCGCGTTAATCCCGGGCACGTGCCGTACTCCTGGAAGATACTGGCAACTGGCTATGTGCCGGAGTATCTGTATGAGCAGGGCCGGCTTGATACCCGGCAGTCATTTGCCGAGCTCAGGAGTCGTGGCCACGTCAACGGGCTGGCCCGGGACGCGGACCAGGCGCCGGACTTTTCCAGGCGGATTCGGGCGCGGCTTACTGAGCCCGCATTACCTCCATCCCGATGAGAGGGAAGGCCGTGTGGGGGAGTACCATACGCATGAGGCGCTGGTGAACGCAGCAGTGAGCCGTACACAGCGCCATCTTCCGTGACCGCATTTCCTGATCCGGATACGCTGATCGGTACCCGTCTATTGTGGCTACGGGTGCACTGGCCGGGACAATCAAGGCGACCAAGACCATCCGGGTCCGCGCCCGTCGTGTTGATTGCTGGCGAGGCATTGCCCGGCGCTTTCGTGTGTCTCGCAGTGGCTTACCGAACCGGAGATTATCTGCCGATCTGGCGTACCCTGAGTTGGCCGACAAGGTCGACAAGCGGCAGAAGATCGGACGGTGTTTCGCCCTCGATGAGTTTAACGTGCGTGGCATCGGCACCGACCTGGCCAAAGGTGGGATCGACCGCAATCCAGCCATTGTCCAGCAGGCTTTCCGCCCAAGTGTGATAGTAGAAGCCGGCGTAGTCGTCCGAGTAGACGATGCCATTTACGACGCGTGTCGGAATACCGAGCGCGCGCGCGAGCGCTGCGTACAGAAAGCTGTGGCCCTGGCACTCGGCCTTACGACTATCGAGCACATCAAGCGCAGAGAACACGTCATTCGGCCCTTGCGCAATGTTCTGCTGCAACCACGCAACGATAGCTGTCGCCTGCGCGGTGCGGCCGCTCGCACGGGCGGCAATCTCGCGCGCAAGTTTTGCGATCCGGGGATGACCGGTCGGTACCGCGACGCTCATGCCTAGATCCGCGACGCGCGGTGCAGGCGCCCGGTCGGCCGCCGGATCTCCCGGCGCGATCCGGTGCAACGCGCAGCGCAGCTGGTTGCGTTCATACGTGCAGTGCTGTTGCGGCGTCGGTGCGAGGAGAAAGCGGGCATCGAGGCCAGCGATCTCGAGATCCAACGCGACTCGATCGCGCGGCTTCTCGAGGGGAGGTTCGAGCGGGATGCGGCTGAAATCGAGAATCATGTCCTTTTTGTTCAGACTCGCGGCAGCGAGATAGCGTTTGGCGCGCGTCTCGTCTTCCAGCGCCGAGATCAACACGCCATTCAGCGACCGCTCGAGCACCGGCAGCCCGCGCGTATCCATCCAGGTGGTGGTGGTCTGTCCCTGGTAGGTCGTGTCGATGCGAAACGCCGCTCCGTCGAACAGCTCGCTGCGCTCGAAGGCGAGTATCCGTTGTTCTGCCTCGGCGACCGTCTGGGTCTCACCGCTGTAGGCCAGATACCTGTAGGTGCGGCCGACCGCAAGGCCGCTGCGGATCGGAAAAAGGCCCATGGCGGCTGCGGGATAGAGCGGGCCAGAGAGGGGCAGCATCTGGGCGGTGACGTTATCGCGCGTGCGAACCTCGCCGCGCAACATGCGGTCACGTACTTCACCGCGCACCTGCTGGCGGATGCCGTCGATGTCGTAGTCGTAATCGAAGCGCACAAGTTGCAGGTCGGCACCTATCTGGTCAACGCTCTTCATGCGAAATTTCCTCTCCACGCCTAGAAAGCGCAGCAGAAATGCCGCTTCGGAATGGATCTCGAATTCGCCGGACTGTGATGCGGGCGCGATGCGCGTGTGCGAGAAACCGATCTTCTCGCCGTTAAAAACAATGCCTGTCCAGTAGTCCTGCCACGGCAGGTGGTTGAGCGAAAACCGCGGCGGCGGGTCGGGTGGGGCGCCCGCGTCCTGAAAGTAGAGGCTCGCGCAACCGTTGAGCGCAAGCAGCGCCAGCAGTCCGAGGCCTGCGACAGGGATGCGACCGAACCGCCTGAGAATGCTGCGCGACACGAGCGCAGGATAACTAATTTGCGGTCGCTGGAACCAGCAGAGCCGCACGGGTCTGCTTGCGTGCGGCCCAGTGACGGCGAACCTCGACCACGCTTTCGGGCGGCGTCGTGCGCTGCTCAGCGACCGCGGTGGCATCCGGTGCGCGGTCATAGAAGGGCTTTTCGTCAAGGGGAATGCCAAGCTGTCTGGCGTCGTCAACCAGCATGGCGAGATACTCGGTCAGATGCTGTGCGGTATCGACATTGAGGTCGTGGAAGGTCACCACCACCGGCGTGCGTCCGTTCCAGACCGGCATATCGTTACGCGCGAGGGCCGCCCGCACATGCTCAAGTTCCGCACGAATATGGCTATAACGATTGAACCAGGTATGGAAGGAGAGGCGGGTGCCGTCGGCGCCATTGATGTCGGTGAGCAGCATCTCGAGACCATTCTCGGCGTAAGTGCGGCGAGTGCTCTCGTTGTGTCCCCAGAAGGTCGGCCGCACGAAGCGCGGGGCCTCGCCAGTCAGCGCCGCGATATCGGCCTTTCCATCAATGAGCGACTGCGCAAGCTCGTCGGGCGACATCTTGGTGTGGCGAATATGTCCCCGGGCCGAGCCGCTGTGCAGGCCGATGACGTGGCCGGCCGCGTGCGCCTGGCGCAGGATCTCCTTGCCACGGGCGGTCCCGCCGCCGTTGCGGTTGCGCGTCTGCACAAAGAAGATGGCTTTGATGCCCGGTTGCACCGGATTGTTGGCAAGCTGCTCGTGAATCGCCAGCGTTGGGTTGTAGTCCTCGAGGATGCTCGGTCCGTCGTCGAACGTAAGCAGAAACCGCACCGGTGGGGTGTCCGGCGGAAGTGGGGCCAGGGCCTCCGGCGAAATGGAGTGGCAACCAGCGAGCAATGCGACAAGCAGAATGAGGGACAGCGCGCGGGGCTTCATGCGGTCAGTGGAGGGTTGTTCTTCTATATATATAGATGCATGACCTGTGCCACGGCATTAGGCTGGTCAATCTGGCCCCTGGTGATCCCGCACGGCCCTCAAAACGACGGTTTCTTGGCGCGCTCGCGTGTCACCGCCTCGGCAAGGGTTGCCGTACCGGCTTGGGCCACGCGCTCGGCGAGGCCGGTCACGATCTCCCGCACCAGTCCCGGTCCACGGTAGATGAGGGCCGAATAGACCTGCACTGTGTCGGCCCCGGCGAGCAGTTTCTCCCAGGCATCCTCGGCGGTCTCGATGCCGCCGACACCGATAATGGGCACCTCACCCTTGAGATGCGCGAACAGCTTGCCGACCACAATGGTCGAGAGCGTTTTCAGCGGCCGGCCGCTCAGGCCACCGGCCTCGTTGCCCAGCGGATGGTCTTCGACGCCGGCGCGGGCCAACGTGGTGTTGGTGGCGATGACCGCATCGAAACGGTGCGCGCGAACCAACATGGCGATCGCGGCGATCTGACCGTCGTCCAGATCCGGCGCGATCTTGAGGGCGATTGGAACATACTGGCCGTGCTGCTCGGCAAGGACAGCCTGTTCGCGCTTCAGCGCCGCCAGCAGCGAATCGAGGTGCTCGCTCTGCTGCAGGTCGCGCAGGCCGGTGGTATTGGGCGAGGAGATGTTGACGGTTACATAGTCCGCATGGGGATACACCGCGCGCAGCGCATCGACATAGTCATCGTTGGCGCGCTCCAATGGCGTGTCACGATTCTTGCCGATGTTGACGCCGACTGGACAGGCTGGCTTGCAGCTCGCCAGGTTATTCAGAAATAGCGCGAGTCCGACATTATTGAAGCCCATGCGATTGATGATGGCGCCGTGCTCCGGGAGACGGAACATTCGCGGCGGCGGGTTGCCGGATTGCGGGCGCGGCGTCACGGTTCCCACCTCGAGCCAGCCAAAGCCGATTTGGGCGAGCGCACAGGCGCACTCGGCATTCTTGTCGAGACCCGCCGCGAGTCCGACTGGATTGGCGAGATCCATACCCATGATCCGGACCGGAACCGGAGGCACGGAACCGCCACGCGCCAACCGCAGCAACGCGCCTGTGCCCGGCAGGCGCTGCATCGCGGCCAGTGTGTGCACGGTCAGATCATGCGCGGTTTCGGGGTCTAACTGGAACAGCAGGCTGCGAAGAGGAGCGTACATCTGGATCAGGCGATGTGATGGGCGTGCATTGCTGCCATGATAACGTAGTGGCGCGTGGGCGCACACCGCGCTGATCCGGCTGGCCCGTTGCGGTGCGAGCCGGCGAGAGTGTGCGAGGGCAGGTTGAGGAGAGCGACGCGACATGGCAACTGATAGTTCGCTGCGTGTACTGAGTCATGCGGTCCGCTTCCCTGTGGTCCTCAGGTATCTGGGCGAGCTGCTGCTTGCATTGGCGGCACTGACGCTGGTTCCCTTCGCAGTAGCGCTCGCGGTGGGCGAGCCGTCGGTCGCGTGGCGTCTCGTACTGGTGTCGGGCGGGCTGGCCGCGCTCGGCGCATGGGGTGCGCGCCGGCGTGTGGCGGCACCGGTACAACCGAACGAAGCGATGGTCGTAACGGCGCTGGCGTATCTCGCGGCATCCCTTGCCATGATATATCCGTTCATGGCGGCGGGCATCGATCCGGTGGATGCATGGTTCGAGGCGGTGTCTGGAGTAACGACCACCGGGCTCTCGACGCTCGGTAGTGTCGAGGTCTTGCCGCGTTCACTACTTTTTGCCCGTGCCTGGATGCAGTGGTACGGCGGTCTTGGAATCGTTGTGTTGACCGCGACGCTACTCTCTGCGAACGACGTCTCGGCCCGTCGACTGGTGCTGCCCGCGGAAAGCGAGGAGAACCTTGTAACCACGACACGCGTGCACGCGCGGCGCATGCTGGTGGTCTATCTGCTGCTAAGCGGTGTGGGAATCGGCGTGCTGTTGATCCTGGGGCTCGGCGCGTTCGACGCCGTCTGTCACACGTTGGCCGCGATCTCGACCGGCGGCTTCGCGACGCACCATGAGAGCCTCGCGGCCTTTGACGGATGGGCGGTGCGCAGCGCCGTGCTTGGCATCGCGTTTTGCGGTGCGGTGGCGCTTCCGCTCTACTATCGTGCGCGCCATGAGAGCTGGCGGGTGCTCGTGCGTGACGAAGAACTGCGGTTGTTGACTGCGCTCACCCTCGTTGTGGCGCTGCTGCTATTTCTGCTTGAGTTCGGGCCGGGCGGCGCCAGTGCCGACGCCATCGGGCATTCGCTGCTGACGGCGGTTTCGGCGCAGACCACGACCGGGTTTGCGACCTATCCGGCGGCGGAACTCAATGCCGGTGCCAAGGCGGTTTTGCTGTTTGCCATGGCAAGCGGCGGCAGCCTCGGTTCAACAGCCGGCGGATTCAAGCTGCTCCGGTTGTTGATGCTGGGCCGGCTGCTGCGGTTATGGTTGCGGCGCTTCTCGTTGCCACCTCATGCAGTGGCCGACCTGCGAATCGGCGGGCACAGGGTAGAAAGTGACGAGGCACTGCGCGGGCTTGGGCTGATACTGGTTTTCATTCTGACGGTACTGGCGTCATGGATTCCGTTTCTCGCCTACGGCTATGATCCGCTCGACGCGCTGTTCGACGTGGTCTCGGCCACCGCCACAACCGGTCTCTCCACCGGCGTGGTGTCCACGGCGCTCGAAAGTCCGCTGAAGGTCGTGTTATGTCTGGACATGCTACTCGGGCGGTTGGAGTTCATGGCAGTATTGATCCTGTTCTTCCTGCCCACATGGTGGGGCCAGAGGGGTGAGAGCAAATGAGAGCGGTATTCATCGGTGCGAGTGCACTTGCCGTGATGACAGCGCGGCTATTGCTCGGGCGCAGTCATGAAGTGGTCATCATCGAGCAGGACAAGGAGATTATCGACTCGCTGAAGGAGGAGCTCGATTGTGGTTTCCTTCATGCTGACGGCAGCCGCCCGGGGGTACTGCGCGAGGTGCATCCGCGCGAGAGCGACTATCTCTTTTGTCTCACCGGCAACGATCAATCAAATATCATTGCAAGCCTGGTGGGACGCTCGCTCGGCTTCGGCCGTGTCATTACCAAGATCGACGGTCCCGATTTCGAGCATATTTGCATGGAACTGGGCCTCGAGGACGTGGTCATTCCGGCACGCACCATCGGCCGTCACCTCGCGGACATGGTCGAGGGCCGCGATCCGCTCGAAATATCGGCAATGATCAAGGGTCAGGCGCGTGTGTTCTCGTTTGTGGCGCGCGCGGAGGATGCCCGGGCGCTGAGCGAACTCGGCCTGCCAGCTGCTGCCCGCGTGGTGTGTATTTATCGGGATAATGATTTCCTGTTGCCGAAAGACGACGAACGCCTCGAGCGCGGAGACGAGGTAGTGCTGATCACGCACGAGAAGCATCTCGCGGAGCTTGCCGAGCGCTGGGCGGCGAAACGCGCGGCGGCGACCTAGCTCGTACGCCGCGCGGAGGCGACGGTTCAAACCGATGGCCAGCCGGACTCCGGTTGCGGCACGTAGTCATCGGGCTGCGGGAAGGCCGACAGATCCTTCGCGATGGCGGCTCGCAGAAACGAGTCGACCCACCAGAAAATGTCATGGTTGCGGATCACGCGCCGCATCCGCCGCATCCGTGCCCGGCGCTCATCGATCGGCATTTGTACCGCGCGGTGGATGGCCTCGGCCATGCCCTCAATGTCGTAGGGATTGACGAGCAGCGCGCCGTGTTGCAGTTCAGCGGCCGCACCGGCGAATTCCGAGAGGATCAGTGCATTCTCTTCCTCGATGCTGCACGCGCAATATTCCTTGGCAACCAGATTCATGCCGTCCTTTAGGGGGGTGACGAGCGCGATCTGCGCAGCCCGGTAGTAGGCGAGCAGGTCGGTTCCTGTCAGGCTGCGGAACACGTAGTGGATCGGCACCCAGCCGCCGGGCCGGGTGAACTTACCGTTGATTGCGCCAACCAGTTGTTCGATCTCGGTCCGCAGGTCGTGGTAACGCGGTATCTCCTCGCGCGATGGCACCACGACCTGAATCAGCGTCACGCGCTCGTGCAGCTCCGGGTAGCGCTCCAGCGCGTGACCAAAGGCGCGCAATCGCTGGGGGATGCCCTTGGTGTAGTCGAGCCGATCCACTCCAAGTATCAACTCGCGATTCGGCAGCATGGTCTTCAGTTCCGCGACCTTTTCGCCTACCTCGGACGCGGCGGCGCGCTTCATGAAGGCGTTGAAGTCGATGCTGATCGGGAAGCTGCCGGCGCGCACCTCGCGTTGATCGAGCTGGAGTGTCTGGATCTGGCCGCGCCGGCCCTGCACGCGCACCTCGGGCATGAGATGGCGGACGCAGCCAAGAAAATTGCGCAGGTCGCGCGGCGTCTGAAAACCAACGAGATCGTAGTCGAGCAGCGCGCGCAGCAGCTGGAAACGCCACGGCAGCTTCAGAAAGATATCGAGCGGCGGAAACGGGATGTGCAGGAAGAAGGCAAGATGTGCCGACCTGCCGAGGCGGCGCAATTCTGTGGCGACGCTGGTGAGGTGGTAATCATGCACCCACAAGAAGTCGTCCTCGCGGCAGTGGCGGGCGAGCGCTTCGGCGTAGCGGCGATTGACGCGCTGATAGACTTCCCAGTACTCGGGCTCGAAATTGCAGTGCGATTGCAGGTCGTGAAACAGCGGCCAGATGATCTCGTTCGAGAACCCCTGGTAGAACTTGCGCTCTTCGTCGACCGTGAGCGAGACCGGCTCCAGGCGATAACCGGCCCGTTCGCCTGCCGCCGCAAGCTCCGGCTCGAGCGAGGACAGCTCGCCACAAGTTCCCGGCCATCCGACCCACACCCCGCCGCGGTCGCGCAGCACCGGGACCAGTGCCGTGATGAGTCCGCCGCTGCCGGGTACCAGTTCGCAGCGCCCGTCCGGGTGGCGCACCACCACAACCGGCAACCGGTTGGAGGCGACGACCAGACCGCTTCGGGCGCGGGTGTTCATATCAGCCTGGCGTGGGCGCGTTCACCATGTACAGCGTGCGTGTCGGGTAGGCAAACTCGATGCGTTCCGCCTCGAAGCGGCGCACCAAATCCAGATTGATCGCCTGCTGGGCGTTCATGTACACGTTGTAGTCGCGATCGAGCACGTAGTACACGACCTCGAAGTCGAGCGAGGAGTCGCCGAAACCCTTGAAGTGGGCGCGGTCGAAGCGCACGTTGGGCTGCGCGCTGATGATTTCCTGCACCATTTGCGCAATGCGCTCGAGTTTGTCAGCCGGCGTTTGATAGGTCACGCCAAATGCAAATAGCACCCGCCGCTCCGCCATACGCTTGTAGTTGCGGATCCGGCTCTTCAGCAAATCGCTGTTGGCAAAAATGATCTGCTCGCCGGAGAGGCTGCGCAGCCGCGTGGTCTTGAGGCCGATGTACTCAATCGTACCCATCACGTCCTCGACAACGATGAAATCGCCTATCACGAACGGCTTATCCAGTGCTATCGAGAGCGAGGCGAAGATGTCGCCCAGTACGTTCTGTACTGCGAGCGCGACCGCAATGCCGCCGATACCGAGACTCGCCACCAACGTCGTGATATTGAAGCCGAGGTTGTCGAGGATCAGCAGCGCGATCAATGCCCACACCACGAGGCGCGCGATGAAGCCGAGCACCGCGACCGTGGTGGCGCCGGCGGCGTCGGTTTCACGCTTGGCCTGCAGGTAGTACTTGAGCCAGGCAACGATGCCGCGATTGGCCCACAGCGCCACCTGCAGCAGCAGCACGACGACCGCGCTGGCGTCGACGATGCGGCCGGCGCGTGCCGGCAGCTCGAGGTACTGGATGCCGGCGTAGAGCGCGAGCAGGACAAGGAACAGCCGCCGTGTGCCGATCAGCACATCGAGTAGCAGGTCATCGAATGGTGTCGGCGTGGCCCGCGCCAGCTTGCGAAGCCGTGCGATCAAAAAGCGCCGCGCAAACAGCAGCCCGGCCGCGAGGCCAATCGCGATGCCGAGCACGATGAGCCAGTCGAGCGCACTGTTGCCGAACAGGACACGCTCCAGCAATGTCATTTCATGCCTCCGAAGGCCTGATGCCAGTCGGTGAGGAATTCCAGCAGTTCCTCCGGTGGCCGAATCCAGAAGTCGGCGGCGGTCGGCCGGTATTGCGGCCGCACCAGCAGGCCGACGCCGCGCCCGACCATTGCTTTGAAAGCGTCCTCATCGGTAAGGTCATCGCCAAGATAAGCGGCGGCACAATCGCTGGCGGAATCTCCCAGTACTTCGCGCACCACATCGCCCTTGTTGCGTCCCGGGGCGCGCAGCTCGATTCCACCATCGAAATCGTGCCAGATGAGTGAGCGGTGCAGCTCCTGCAGTCGCCAGTTGGCAAGCACGACCTCGCGGATGTTCGCCACCTTGCCGTTGCTGAGTCCGCGCCAATGAATGGCCAGGCTTGCCGGTTTGCGCTCGCAGCGCCCGCCGCTGGCCTCAATCTCGTGGATCCAGTCATCCGCGGCAAGCAGGCTCTTCAGCGCGTCCTCGCTGATGCGCGATGTCTCATACTCGCCGTCGGCGTGCAGGCGCTCCCAGCCGTGCGAACCCCAAATCTCCGGGCGGATCTTGAGCCCAAGCAAAGGCACGAGATCCCGCGTCCAGCGCCCGCTTACCACCACCACGCGCGTGTGATCGGCCGACATGATGAGGTCGAGTACTTCGCGGACGCCGGGATAGGGTTCGGCGGCGAGCGGATCAAGCTGGAAGGGCGCGAGTGTGCCGTCGTAGTCGAGCATCAGAATGCGGCGGCGTGCCGTTGGCAGTCGCGCCAGGAAATCAGAAAGGCTGAGTCGGTCCTGGAGTGTTTGCATGGCAAATTGCGAATATCGCCTCTCGCGTCGCCCGACAGCGGGCGCGCAAGAACACGAATCGGGAAACCACTGGAGTGATAAGGAGTTAAACATAAATTCAAATAGCTGCCAACCCACGGGATTAATTATTGATCTGTGTCAGTGCGTGCTTCGCTGGCGTGCGGTAAATAGCAACCATGTCCATGCACAGAGGATCATTACGATGAACGACGTCCGTGAGGAAATTGACCGTCTGCTTCGTCGGCTCGAGCAGCAGCGAGATGAGCTGCGGCTGAAAATGCATCTCGCCAAGGCCGATGGTCGCGATGAGTGGAATCGGCTTGAGCGCCAGTGGGAAGAAGTTCGCCCGCGGGTTGCCCAGGCGGGAACCGTGCTTGGCGACACCACCCGGGAGGTGGGATCTGCGCTCAAGCTCGCGCTGGAGGAGCTTGGGCGCGGCTACGATCGGCTGCGCAAGCTCTTCTGAGGACGAAGCGTGCTTTTCGTTTTGACGCTGATCGTTGCCGCTTTGCTGGCCGTGTTCGTGGCCCAGAATGCCGGCAGTGTCGAGCTGCACTTTCTCCTCTGGAGTGTGGCGATGTCGCAGGCGCTGCTGGTATTTTTTGTGCTCGCGGCCGGGATGCTATTTGGCTGGACTGTGCACGCTTACGTCGCCTTTCGTCGGCGTCACCGCAAGTCTGTGCAGTCGCCAGCGAAGACCGGCGAATGACCGGCGGGTAGCGGAGCAGCCCGCGCTTCCGCGCCGGGCATCGGCTCCTTACAATGGCGGCGCTGCTCCGCGCAGCAGGGGGAGCACTGCCACCTTATGGAACATCATCTCACGCTGGTACTTGCGCTGGTTGGCCTGCTCGGCCTCGGTGCGCAATGGCTCGCCTGGCGCCTGCGTCTTCCGGCCATTGTGCTGCTCATGCCCTTCGGATTGGCGGCCGGACCCGGGCTCGGCTGGATCGAGCCGAGCGCCGATCTCGGTACGCTGCTCGATCCCATTATTAAGGTAGGTGTCGCGGTCATCCTGTTCGAAGGTGGCTTGCGATTGCGCTTCCATGAACTGCGCCAGGCCGGTCAGGGCGTGGCGCGTCTGGTGACCGTGGGCGTGTTGTTGTCGTTTCCGCTCTACAGTGTCGCCGCCCACTACCTTGGCGGGTTTTCCTGGCCAGTGGCGCTTGTCTTTGGCGCGATCATCGTCGTGACCGGGCCAACGGTCATTCTTCCGTTGCTGCGTCAGGCACGCTTGCGCCGCCGGCCCGCGTCCTATCTCAAATGGGAAGGAATCGTGAATGATCCGACCGGCGCACTGCTTGCGGTCGTGATCTTCGAGTACCTTATTTCGGCGGGCGACGCGCCGCTCGCGCACATGTTGCCGCGCGTGGCGATTGGTCTGGTGCTGGCCGGTGCGCTTGGAGTGGGAACGGGATGGGTCCTGGGCATTGTCTTCCGTCGCGGCTTCATGCCGGAGTATCTAAAGGGACCGGCGGCACTGACTGCGGCGATCGCCGTGTATGTGATTGCGAACATGGTGTTGAGCGAAGCCGGCCTGCTTGCGGCGACGCTACTTGGCGTGACGCTCGGAAACATGTCGCTGCCGAGCATCGATGAGATCCGGCGCTTCAAGGAGTACGTCGCGCTGGTGCTGGTCTCAGGCGTGTTCATTCTCATGAGCGCCGACATGGATACTGCCATCCTGTTGCAGCTCGACTGGCGAAGCGCCGCGCTACTTGTCGTGCTGTTGTTCGTCGCTCGCCCACTCGCCGTGATGGCGGCTACCCTTGGTACCAGCATGACCTGGCAGGAACGCGTGCTGGTGGCGTGGATTGCCCCGCGCGGGATCGTGGCCGCCGCCATGGCCGGCGTGTTCGGTACAGCGCTGCTTGCGCGCGGCTATCCGACCGCCGAACTATTGCTGCCAGCGGTCTTCGTCCTGATCTTCGTTACTGTCGTGTTGCACGGGATGAGCATCGGCTGGCTCGCCCGGCGGCTGGGACTGAGCGCACGAACAGCCAACGGCGTGCTCATCGTCGGCGCCTCTCCCTGGGCACAGGCACTCGCCACAGCGCTCAAGGAGATGGAGGTAACTGTGCTGCTTGTCGATCGCACCTGGCGACGCTTGCGGGCGGCGCGTCTGGCCGGCATTCCTACTTATTATGGAGAGCTGCTGTCGGAGGAAGCTGAACAGCGGCTTGAGCTCGGCGACTACGGCTACCTGGTCGCCGCGACGGAGAACGACGCCTACAATACGCTTGTTTGTACACAGTTTGCGGCCGAGCTTGGTCGCAACCGCGTGTTTCAGCTGCCAGAGCCCTCGGGCGACGATGTCGATCCCAAGCGCTTGCCACGCACCGTGCGCGGCCTCATTCTCGCTGCCGACGAGGCCCGGTTCGACGAGCTCATGTCGAATTGGTATCGGGGCTGGAGCTTCCAGCGCACCCGCCTTAGTGACCAGTTCGGCTATGAAGAGTTTCTTGCCTCTCGTCCGGCGGACAGTCTGGTGGTGTTGTTGCAGCGCGCGGATGGCGGCATTCAGGTGAATTCGCCGGAGCATCCGCTCAAGCCAAAGAGCGGTGACCTGTTGCTCTGGTTCGGGCCGCGCGCCGAAAAGGCGAGCGCGCCGGCGGCACCCGCGGCGGACGAGAATCCCCAACCAGCCAGCTGAGTGCAGCCGTTTGACGTGCGTCAACGACGTCGCGACGTGATCGGACCATGCTCTCTCCGCCCCAAGGAGGATTTGCCATGCGACAAATCGTCGGCGTGACTGCTGTCGGTGCGATCGCGATGCTGCTGGCGAGTGGCTGTGTCACGCAATCGCGTTTCGAGGAGAAGGAATCCGAGCTTGCCGCCTGCGTGCGTGATGCCAAGGCAGCGGGCGAGGCGAGTCGCAGCGAGATCACCGACCTTCGGACGCAGATCGCCCGCTGCGAACAGGGGGCGGAGGAGATGCGTCGTAACACGGAACGGTTCAAGACGCGCGAGGCGGATCTGCGTTCGCGTCTGGGCAAGGAACTCGCGGATCGCGATGTTGAGATTGAGCGGCTGAAGGATCAGCTTTCAGTGCGAGTGCTGGATCGCATCCTGTTTCGATCAGGCAGCACCGATATCCTGCCGGCCGGCAAGCAGGTGCTCGATAAACTTGCGAATGTGCTGAAGGAGACCGACGACCTGATTCGCGTTGAGGGCCACACCGACAACGTGCCTATCGGTGAGCGGCTCAAGGACCGGTATTTTTCGAACTGGGAGTTATCGGCCGCGCGCGCGGCGGCTGTCGTGCGTTACTTCCAGTACGGACACAGCATCGATCCCGTGCGGCTCGAAGCGGTTGGTTACGCCGAGTACCGACCCATCACACCAAACGACTCTGCCGAGAATCGCCAACGCAACCGGCGAGTGTCGATCGAGCTTGCGGCGCCGCGACCGATAGAGGGAACGCCTGCAACGCACTGAAGTACGGCGAACGTGCATGTTCGCGCTTCGATCTGCGTTCTTCTGTTCCAATCGCGCAGCTTCTTCGCGCTGCGCGGTTGAATGGTTGCTTTAAATGAAATAGAGTCTGTACAGCGCACATCTTCAGTGCGCTTTTCGCGCGCACAATCGCGGAGCCGATCCAGCGCGCCATTGTTACCTACCCCGTTTTCCGGACACGCCATGGCGACACCGAACACGACCAGCAGGAAAACACAGCAGGCCGTCCGTCCATTGAGTCTGCTGTCGGACTACGACATCTTCCTGCTGGGTGAAGGCCGCCACGTGCGACTGTACGAGAAGCTCGGCTCGCACCTCGTCGAGCATGAGGGTGTCAAGGGCACGCACTTCGCTGTGTGGGCGCCGAATGCGGCAGAGGTGTCGGTCGTTGGAGATTTCAACAGCTGGGATCGCGGCCAGCATCGCCTGAATGTGCGACTCGACCACACTGGCATCTGGGAGGGTTTCATCCCCGGGGTCGGCGCGGGCGCAATCTACAAATACCACATCTTGTCCCACCAGGATGGTTACCGCGTCGACAAGGCCGATCCATTTGCGCGCCGCGCCGAGTTGCCGCCGCGGACCGCGTCGGTCGTCTGGGACGGTGACTATGCCTGGCAGGACGCCGGATGGATGGCGCGGCGTGGACAGGTCAATGCCTTGTCGGCGCCGATCAGTACCTACGAGTTGCACCTGGGGTCATGGCAGCGCGTGCCGGATGAGGGCGGTCGCTCACTTAGCTACCGTGAGCTTGCGCCTCGGCTCGCGAACTATGTGCAGGAACTTGGTTTCACGCACGTTGAGTTGCTGCCGGTGATGGAACACCCGTTCTACGGCTCCTGGGGTTACCAGACGACCGGCTACTTCGCGCCGAGCTCGCGTTTTGGCACACCCGAAGATTTCATGTATCTGGTCGACACGCTGCATCAGGCTGGCATTGGCGTGATTCTTGACTGGGTACCGTCGCACTTCCCGACTGACCAGCATGGGCTCGGCTTTTTTGACGGCACCTATCTCTACGAACACGCCGATCCCAAGCGCGGCTTTCACCAGGAATGGAATTCCAGCATCTTCAATTATGGCCGCAACGAGGTGCGCTCGTTCCTGATGAGCTCGGCGCTGTTCTGGATCGAGCAGTATCACGCTGATGGTTTGCGGGTGGATGCCGTCGCCTCCATGCTCTACCTCGACTACGCACGCAAGGCAGGCGAGTGGATCCCGAACGCCTTTGGTGGACGGGAGGATCTCGAGGCCGTGCACTTTCTGCGCGAGCTGAATGAGGCCGTTTATCGCGAGCATCCGGACGTGCAAACGATTGCCGAAGAATCAACCGCCTGGCCGATGGTGTCGCGCCCGACTTATCTCGGTGGTCTCGGATTCGGCATGAAATGGAACATGGGNNATGCCGGGCGACGACTGGCAGAAGTTCGCCAACCTGCGTGCCCTGTTTGGCTACATGTGGTGCCATCCGGGAAAGAAGTTGCTGTTCATGGGTGGTGAGTTTGGTCAGTGGACGGAATGGAATCATGACACCAGTCTCGACTGGCATCTGCTCGAGTACGCGCCCCATCAGGGCCTCAAGCGCTGGATGGAGGATCTGAATCGTTGTTACCGCAGCGAACCGGCTCTGCATGCGCGCGACTTCGAGCAGGGTGGTTTTGAGTGGGTGGATGTGCACGACTGGGAGTCGAGCATCATCAGTTTCCTGCGCCGTGGCGCGCGCGAGGGAGACCAGGTGCTGGTGATCTGCAACTTCACGCCCATTCCGCGCAGCAACTATCGTGTCGGCGTGCCGTGCGGCGGTTACTGGACCGAGCGGCTGAACAGTGACGCGCCGATGTATGGCGGCAGCGGCCAGGGAAATTTTGGCGGCGTGGATGCGGCGCCGGTTTCCGCCCATGGCCGATTCCATTCTCTCAACATCACGCTTCCGCCGTTGTCCGTACTGGTGTTCAAGGCGCCAGCGGGGGGCGGGTAAAGGGGCCGGCTCCAACATGACCACGGCGTCAACGGCGCGTAGTCGGACTGCGAAGAATCCGGAGCGGGGCCTGCTGCCGGGCGGCACCGATGGCCGCAGCCGCGTGGTAATCGAGCACGTCAGGCCCGAGGTCGATGCCGGGCGCTTTCCGATCAAGCGAGTCGTCGGAGAGACCGTGACGGTCGAGGCGGATGTGTTTGCGGATGGGCACGACCGCATCCGGGCTGTTTTGCTCTATCGTCGCGACGACCAGGCGTCGTGGACCGAGGTGCCCATGATCCAGCGCGGCAACGATCGCTGGCGGGTGGCCTTCGCGGTCGAGGCGGCGGGCCGCTATCGCTACACGGTCACCGCCTGGATCGATCATTTTGAGACCTGGCGCCATGATCTCGAGCGCCGTCCGGATGAAGACCGGGACCTTCCCATCGTGTTCGCGATGGGCGCCGTAATGGTGACGGACGCCGCCGCGCACGCGCGCGATATGGACGCTCGGCGCCTTGGCGCCTTTGCAGACGCCCTGCGCGGCGATGCGCCGGTCGCCGAAAAACGCCGACTCGCGGCGGACGAGGAAAATGCGCGTCTCATGCATCGCTGCGCCCCGCGCCCGTTTGCTGTGAGCTACGCGCGTGAGCTGGTCGTGGTCGTGGACCATCCGCTTGCACGCTTCTCGGCCTGGTACGAGTTTTTCCCCCGCTCCTGCGGCGACGCAGATCACGGCAGTTTCCGCGATTGCGAGGGAATGCTCGCCTATGTGGCGTCCATGGGTTTCGATGTCGTGTACTTGCCGCCGATTCACCCCATTGGGCGCACCTTCCGAAAGGGACCCAACAACAGGCTCAATGCAAGCGACGATGCGCATGGCAGCCCGTGGGCGATCGGTGGCTCCGAGGGCGGACACAAGGCAGTGCATCCGGCGCTTGGCACGCTTGAGGATTTTCGGCGCTTCGTGCAGCGCGCGCAGGGTCATGGTCTCACGGTCGCGCTCGATCTTGCCTACCAGTGCTCGCCGGATCACCCGTATGTTAAGGAACATCCCGAGTGGTTTCGCCGTCGACCGGATGGTTCCATTCAGTACGCCGAGAATCCACCGAAGAAGTATCAGGATATCTATCCGTTCGACTTCGAGAGCGACGACTGGGAAGGTTTGTGGCGCGAGCTGAAGAGCGTCGTCAGCTTCTGGATCGACCAGGGCGTGAAGATCTTCCGGGTCGACAATCCGCACACCAAGAGCTTTGCGTTCTGGGAGTGGCTGATCGCCGAGATCAAGCGCGATCACCCCGAGGTACTGTTCCTTGCCGAAGCGTTCACCCGCCCCCGGGTGATGCACCGGCTGGCGAAGCTCGGATTTACCCAGTCGTATACCTACTTTACGTGGCGCAATAACAAGGCAGAGTTGATCGACTACTTCACCGAGCTGGCCCAGGGTCCGGGACGCGAATATTTTCGTCCCAATCTCTGGCCGAATACCCCGGACATCCTGAACGAGTACCTGCAGTTTGGTGGACGTCCGGCCTACATGATCCGCCTTGCACTGGCCGCCACGCTTGGGGCTAGCTACGGCATCTACGGGCCGGCCTTCGAGCTGGTGGAGGCCGAGCCACGTGAGCCGGGCAGCGAGGAGTATCGTGACTCCGAGAAGTACCAGGTGCGTCGCTGGGATCTCGATCGAACCGATAGCCTGCGCGACTTTGTCACGCGCGTGAATGCCATTCGCCGCGACAATCCGGCGTTGCAATCGGACTGGAGTTTGCAGTTCCATGCAATCGACAACGAACAGCTCCTGTGCTTTAGCAAGGCGACCGAAGGGCTCGATGACATCGTGTTGGTAGTGGTGAATCTCGATCCGCACCATCGCCAGAGCGGTTGGGTAGAACTGCCACTGGAACGTTTCGGCATTGTGCCGGAGCGCTCCTACCAGATGCACGACCTGCTGAGTGGTGCGCGGTTTCTCTGGCATGGGCCGCGTAACTACGTCGAACTCGATCCGCACAGCAGCCCGGCGCACATCTTCCGCCTGCGCCGGCGGGTGCACCGCGAACACGATTTCGACTATTACCTGTGAGGCGCGCGTGAGCGACAAACGAGAAAGCCGCTTCGGCGCGCTTGCCGATGAACCGTTGTGGTACAAGGACGCCGTCGTCTACGAAGTGCACGTCAAGGCGTTCTACGATAGCAACAACGACGGTATCGGCGATTTCGCCGGACTCACCGCCAAGCTCGACTATATCCAGGACCTCGGCGTTAACGTGGTCTGGGTGTTGCCGTTTTACCCTTCTCCGATGCGCGACGACGGCTATGACATCGCCGATTACGTCAACATTTATCCGGACTACGGTACGCGCAAGGACTTCAAGACCTTCGTACGCGAGGCGCACCGGCGCGGCCTGCGCGTCATCACCGAACTGGTGGTGAATCACACTTCCGACCAGCACCCGTGGTTCCAGGCGGCGCGACGCGCGCCGGCCGGCTCCCCGAAGCGCGATTTTTACGTCTGGAGCGACACCGCCAAGAAGTTTCCGGAGACCCGCATTATTTTTACCGATTCCGAGAAATCGAACTGGGCCTGGGACGATGTGGCCAAGGCCTATTACTGGCATCGCTTCTTCTCGCACCAGCCGGACCTCAACCACAACAATCCCATCGTGGTAAAGGCGGTGATCCGCCTCATGCGCTTCTGGCTCGACCAGGGAGTCGATGGGCTGCGCCTCGACGCAATTCCGTATCTCTGTGTGCGCGAGGGAACCACCAACGAGAACTTGCCGGAAACCCACGACGTGGTGCGCCAGATGCGCTCCGTGATCGATTCGCGCTACCGCAACCGCATGTTCCTCGCGGAGGCCAATCAGTGGCCGGAGGATGTGCGCGACTATTTCGGACAGGGTGACGAGTGCCACATGGCCTATCACTTTCCGCTCATGCCGCGTATGTACATGGCGATTGCCCAGGAGGATCGCCACCCGATCACCGAAATTCTCGGACAGACACCCGATATTCCCGAGAACTGCCAATGGGCGATCTTCCTGCGCAACCATGACGAGCTCACCCTCGAAATGGTGACCAGCAAGGAGCGCGACTACATGTACCAGATGTACGCGGCTGATCCGCGCGCGCGTCTCAATCTCGGAATCCGCCGGCGCCTTGCGCCGCTGCTCGATAACGATCCCGACAGGATCAAGCTCATGAACAGCCTGCTGCTTTCCATGCCGGGCTCGCCGATCATCTACTACGGGGACGAGATAGGGATGGGGGACAACATCTATCTCGGTGATCGCAATGGTGTGCGTACACCCATGCAATGGAGCCCGGACCGAAACGCCGGATTCTCGCGCGCCGATCCGCAGCGCCTGTTTTTGCCACCAATCATGGATCCCGTCTATGGCTTTGAGGCGGTGAACGTCGAGGCGCAGTCGCGCGATCCGTCGTCGCTGCTCAACTGGATGCGCCGGATGCTCGCGGTGCGCAAGCACCTGCGTGCCTTCGGTCGCGGACGCCTCACGCTGCTGCGTCCCGGAAACCGAAAGATCCTCGCCTACCTGCGTGAACACGAGGACGAGGCGGTGCTCTGTGTCGCCAATCTCGCGCGTTCCGCCCAGCCGGTCGAACTGGACTTGTCGCGCTTTCGTGGCAGGGTGCCGGTGGAGCTTATGGGGCGCGTCACCTTTCCGCCGATCGGCGAGCTGCCGTATTTGCTTACGCTGCACGGCCACGGATTCTTCTGGTTTCGTCTGGCGCAGGACAGTGAGGTGCCGGCCTGGCACGAGGAACGTCTCGCGCCCGTCGAACTCCCGGTGCTGGTGCTGTTCGATGGATGGACCAGTCTCTTCCATGATCGTGTTGTGCCCTGGCGCATCGCGATGGCCGAGAAGGTGCGGGCGCAGCTGCAGGAACACGCATTGCCGCATTTCGTGGCGGCCCAGCGTTGGTACGCCGCCAAGAGCATGGCGCTGCAACGTATCAGTTTCGTCGATCACGGCGAATGGGCCGACGGGCGCGGAAGCTGGCTGCTGGCGTTGATGCGTGCCGAGAGCACCTCGGGCGAGCAGGCGGATTATTTCATCCCGCTATCCCTGCTTTGGGAAGACACCGATGAACCGCGCATTCACGCCGCTGCGCCACTAACCATTGCCAAGGTGCGCCAGCAGTCCCGTATCGGCGTGCTGGCTGACGCGTTGGCGGACGAGATGTTCTGTAATGCCGTGGTCGGCGCCATGGCTACGGGGCAGACGCTGCGCAGCACATCGGGGTTGTTTCGCTTCTCGCGCACGCAGGCGTTCGATGCGCTGGTGACGGAGGGAGAGCAGCTTGGCCTTCGGTCGGCCGGCACACCGGGCAGCAACTCCGCCGTTCGTCTGGGCGAGCGGCTGTTCCTCAAGATCTATCGCAAGCTCAATGTCGGGATCAGTCCGGAACTGGAAATCGGTCGCTTCCTTACCGATGTCGCGCATTTTCCGCACACCATTCCAGTGGCTGGCGCCGTGGAATACGAGAATCAGGCGGGCGAATCGATGGCGATCGGCTTGTTGCAGAGTTTTGTCGTGAACCAGGGTGACGGCTGGAGCCATACCGTCGATTACCTCGATCGTTTCCTCGAGCAGCAACACCGCGCGGCAAACGCGGGGACGATATCTCCGGAAGTGCATGGCGGCTATCTCGCGCTCATGCGCACCCTCGGGTTGCGCACCGCGCAACTGCACCGGGCCCTCGCGACCCCGAGCGGTGACCCGGCATTCGAGCCCGAGGCGGTCGAGCCGGATGACCTGCGTGACTGGGCCGCAAGCGTGCAGGCCGAAGCGGACCGNNGGCGATTACCATCTCGGCCAGGTGCTGGTGGCGCAAAACGATTTCGTGATCATCGACTTCGAGGGCGAGCCGGCACGGCCTTTCGAGGAACGCCGGCGCAAGCATTCGCCGTTGCGCGACGTGGCTGGCATGTTGCGCTCATTCAACTATGCCGCCGAGGCCGCGATCGGGCGGATCAACAACGAGCGCATCGAGGAGCGCGCGCGGCTGGAGGTGCTGGTGCGCGACTGGGAGACACAGGTGCGCGGCGTGTTTCTGGCAAG
>DKBM01000011.1:0-2506 GCA_002451215.1 Proteobacteria bacterium UBA6900 | reverse complement strand
CTGAGCGCGAACAGCGGATACACCACGAGGACCTGGATGGTCTCCACCAGCATGTTGAAGGGCACCACCTGCGCGTGACTGAAACCACTCGCGTAACCAAAAGACATGCCGGCTGCCCGGCCGATGAACAGGTTCAGGCCGGTCATCGCCACGTAACGAAGAATATCGTCCGGAAACAGTTGCCAGGCGATTCCGAACGCAAGCACCATCAGGCCGCTCAGCGTCAAACCGGCAACCAGTAATCGGCCTTCCGTGCTGGCGAGAAGCGCGAAACGTCGTCGCTCGGTCACCGCATACGACCTATCGGGTGCAGGCTCCATCAATGGGTTTACCTCGGTCCTATTCTTGATAGTATCCCTTCGCGAAGCTGACCGGGTGCAGCAATACTGGTGGGCCGCGCAGAAATCGAAGCCCTTTCAGCCCCTTTGCAGACGACAATGACTCTCAGGCGCACTGTGCTTGCGATGCGCCAGAATCGAAGTGTCGCAACCTCGTCATACGATACGCCCGGCTCCCGGCGCTGGCCACGAGCCTCGGTTCACAGGCTGGATCGAACTGTGATTCCGCTGCAGGCGCTACCCGATAACGACGAAGAACCGGTATATTTTGATCATCAACACCTGCCGACAATGCTCATGCGGCATTGCTGACCGGTTCTGATTGCCCAAGGTAACGAAACGATTCTTGCATGAGTGAGGGAATGCCCAATTTCTGGTCGCGCGCGCTGCTGGCAGCGGCGGTGTGGAGCGTTTCGAACGCGGCTTTCGGCTGGATATACCCTGAGCATCGCGACATCTCGGTCCTGGCGGTGCAGGGTCTCGACGCGGAACGCAGGGCGGAGTTCGACCGGCTGTGGCAGGAGGCGCGGGCGGGTGATGAGCAGCGCCTCTGCGCACAAGGCGCGGATGCCGGTCAAGGCCCGGCGCCGAAATGTATCGACTGGGCGGCGCTGGCAGGGATCGCCGGTGACCACTCATGCTCCAGCCAGGACATGCTCGAAACGGTCCGCACGTCGGACTGGATTCTCGTCGTTGCCGACATCGCTGCACAACTCAAGGCAGATCTCGCGAAGATCCCGGTCACAGCGTCGACCAACGGGGAAGTGGGTTTCATCGCCGACGTCCAGCGGCGATTCGCGAGCGAGGCAAGCCGGGCTGCGCGTTTGAACGCATTGCGCACGGCAGATAGCCATTTGCAGCGCGCGGATCCCCAGTATGCGACGCGCGCTGATGCCAACGCTGCGCATTTCCTGCTCGCCCGTCCCGACACCAACCTGGACCCATATGCCTATGGACGACTCACGCTGAGGCCCGGGTCGCCGCTCAATG
This sequence comes from Proteobacteria bacterium UBA6900, assembly GCA_002451215.1. GTDB lineage: Bacteria > Pseudomonadota > Gammaproteobacteria > Acidiferrobacterales > Sulfurifustaceae > SM1-46. The sequence goes on along the minus strand of DKBM01000011.1, from coordinate 1,178 downwards.
CGATTGGCGTCTGGGCCACGTTTCACCTGAACGCGGTGCTGAAGGCCAGCCGGGTCGCCAGAGAACAGCTTTCGCCCGCAGAGCGCCGGGAGCTGGTGCGTGCCGTGTTATTCGATGAGGCCTTCGCATTGCACTTTCTCGAGGATGTGTATGCCTCCGGTCATGTGGCTGGCAACTGGGGAGACGTCTCGCAGAGAAAGGGCACGCACGACTACTACAACCAGAACGGNNGCGCACATGCGCCCGCAGGATGCGCAGCTGGCCGCCGAGACCGTTCGCACGAGCCTTGAGCAGGTGCTGGATGCGGCGGCTGGGCGTTCGCGCGGCTACGAGTTTCCGTATGCGCAAACCGCAGCGGCTGCGCCGGACGGCTTCAATGTTTGCAAGGGCCAGAATTTTCCTGAGCAACCTGACCTTGATAAGAATGCCGATCAATTCGCGCCGGCCGCCAAGGAGGTTCTGTTGCCCACGCCGGTACCGAGCCTGGGCAGTGGACTTGGTGCCATGCCGCGCTTTCGCAGCGAGGTCGGGAAGTTCACGGGGCTGGCCGGATCGATAGACGTGCGCCATGTCAGCGGTGGATTTGAATCCACGGAGAGCGAGGGCGGCTGGATCGGCGGGCTCGATATCGCAGTTCGTGCCGGGCTGGGGCTGGAGGGCGCCTTGGGCGACAGCGGCGATGGTCTCGTCTTCGGCCAGATCGGTTTTCGCGCCGACTCCAACTCAACGAACAGGGCGACCGGCACCGCGGCGGCACAATTGAGCGGGGAGCTGAGCGCGGCGATCCCGGGCCGCACGGCATTGTCGACCCGAATCAGGATGCCTTTCTACCTCGTGCCAGGCGACCTTGTCCTGCTGTCGCCCATGCTGCTGTTCAATCCAACCGCCTACCAGCAGATGGCCGTCACCGCAGCCAATGGCGGTCTGATTCCGTGGCAGCAGGGAATCGCATCACCGATTGGTCGTTTCCAGTTCGTGCTCGGCCGCGAGCTCGGCGTAACCTGGTATGGGTTGAGCGGGAACCAGCAACTCCTGGCACCGAGCGATCCCCCGGGTGGCAGCGGGAGAGTGGTCAACTACAAGTCGACATACTTCGAATTGCCGATCCTCGAGTACCGGGTGTATCGGGCGTTCGGGGCCAACCAGGGCTCGGCGATACTGTTCCAGCTGTTCGCCGG
>DKBM01000101.1:0-32102 GCA_002451215.1 Proteobacteria bacterium UBA6900 | reverse complement strand
GGGCAGCTTCGCAATCGCGCGCTCGGTTTTGTATACCAGTTTCATCATCTTCTGCCGGAGTTCACGGCGCTCGAGAACGTCGCAATGCCCCTGCTGCTACGTCGCGGCCCGACCGCCAAGGCGCTCGGGGCAGCAGCTGCCATGCTCACGCGAGTCGGTCTCGATGATCGGCTGGAGCACAGGCCCGGCGAACTCTCCGGCGGCGAACGCCAGCGCGTGGCGGTGGCACGCGCCATGGTGACGCAGCCGGCCTGCGTGCTGGCCGATGAGCCGACCGGAAATCTCGATCGGGACACCGCTTTTGGCGTTTACGAGCTGATGCTCGAATTAAATCGGGAGCTCGGCACGAGCTTTGTTGTGGTGACGCACGATCCTGTGCTCGCCGGGCGCATGGACCGCACGCTAAAGCTTGAGGACGGTGTGCTGCGCCAGATGTAGACAGTCGGATCGTTAGCACGCGGGTGGTCGACAGGGAATATTCGTCGGCAACCGAAGGCGGTCACTGCCGAACGTCAGGAGGACGATATCAGACTCGCTGCGCTGGCATTTCTTGCCGGGGTGCTCCTCGTGCAGCAACTGGCCGCACTGCCTTCCTGGTGGTGGGTGCTGCTGCTGATTCCCGCATTCTGGTTGGCTTCCCGCCATCCGCTGGGACTCATCGGTGTGTTCCTGCTCGGCGGCGTGCTGTGGGCAAGCCTGCGTGCTGACTTGATTCTGCGCGACGAGCTGCCGTTGGCTCTGGAAGGTCAGGACATCACAGTTGAGGGTATGATCGCCGACCTTCCGCGCACTACCGAGTTTGGCTGGCGCACGGTTTTCGAGGTGCAACGCGCTACCCGCGAAGACCAAAGCGTAACGATTCCACGGCGCATCCTGCTGTCGGTTGGCAACTCGCATCCAAAGCCGTCGGCCGGCGAACACTGGCGCTATACCGTGCGCCTGCGCCGTCCACACGGCTTCCAGAATCCCGGTGGCTTCGACTACGAAGCCCACTTGCTGCGCAACCGGATTCGCGCGCGCGGCTACGTGCGCGATACGCCGGGGCCAACACGGCTATCCCCGGCAGGTGCTGCCTACGCGGTCAACCAGTTGCGCGAGCATATCGGCACTCGCATGCGTGGCCTGATCGGGTCGGATGATCAGGCCAGTGTCGTGGTAGCGCTCGCCAATGGCGACACCGGCGCGGTGACGGGCGCGCAGTGGGAGATCTACCGCCGTACCGGCACGCTTCATCTCGTGGCGATATCAGGCCTGCATATCAGCCTGGTGGCGGGAATCGCCTTCTTTTTCATGCGCTGGCTCTGGTCGCTGCCGGCCACGACACTGCTGCGCGTACCGGCGCCCGTGGCCGGTGCGGTCGGTGGCTTGCTCGCCGCAAGCGTCTACGCCGCTCTCGCCGGATTCGTGATTCCCACGCAGCGCGCACTGCTTATGCTGGCGGTAGCGCTCGGCGCCGTCGTGCTGCGTCGGCGCTACAGTGCCTCGCAGCTTCTTGCCGCGGCAATGCTTGGCGTATTGCTGTTCGATCCACTGTCGGTCGGCGCGGCGGGCTTCTGGCTTTCGTTCGGCGCCGTCGCTGTCATCATCTATATCGTGCACGGCGAAGGTGGGCGCGCCTCATGGTGGCGAAAGTGGGGCTACCTGCAGTGGGCTATTGCGATCGGGCTGGCGCCGCTCACGCTGGCGCTGTTCCAGCAGGTATCGCTGGTGGCACCGGTCGCGAACCTCATTGCCGTGCCGCTATTCGATCTGCTCGCCGTGCCACTGACACTAACTGGACTCGCCACACTCGAATGGCTACCGGATGTGATACCGGGCACATGCTTTCGCGCCGCCGCCTGGCTGTTGGCGCAACTCTGGCCGCTTCTCGAGTGGCTGGCAAGCCAGGACTTTGCGATTTGGACGCAGCCTACGCCACCAGTATGGGCACTTGGTTTCGCCGTCGTCGGCATTGCGCTTCTGCTGGCGCCCCGCGGTTGGCCGGCGCGCTGGCTAGGCGTCGTCTGGCTGACGCCGATGCTTGTCGTGCGGGCACCAGCGCCAGCAACGGGTGAGGTGTGGCTCACGCTACTCGATGTGGGACAGGGGCTGGCTGCCGTCGTGCGCACTCAGGGGCGCACGCTGGTGTTCGACACCGGGCCCCGCTTTAGTGCCGATTTCGACGCTGGCTCCGCAGTGATCGTCCCATACCTGCGGCACGTCGGCGTGGACCGCATCAATACACTGGTAGTGAGCCACGGCGATGCCGATCACATTGGCGGCACGGAGTCGCTGCGCTCGGAGATGGCGGTGGATGAAATCCTCAGTAGCGTCCCCGATCGCATCGATGGGGCGCACACTTGTGCGGCAGGACAACAGTGGGCGCATGACGGCGTAACATTCGAGATGCTCAACCCCCGGCCCAACGAGGCAAGTCGGCATAACAACGCGTCGTGCGTGATGCGTATTGCCGGCGCGCACGGGGCCATCCTGCTCACGGGAGACATCGAGGCACGCACAGAACGTCGTTTGGTGCGTGAGCACGGCGCGCAGATTGGGGCTGACGTGCTAGTTGTACCGCACCATGGAAGCAAGACCTCGTCGAGTGACGGGTTCCTGCGCACGGTCAACCCGCGCTGGGCGCTATTGCCCGTCGGCTACGGCAATCGCTTCCGTCATCCGCACCCGAGCGTGTTGGCACGCTACGCGAAGCACGGGATAGAAGTCGACGATACGGCGAGCGCGGGCGCGTTGGAGATACGTCTGGACGCGCAGGGTGTCCAGCGATCACGGTATCGCGAGCGCGCCCGACGCTACTGGTTCAGCGGCAAGGCCCGCACGCAACCCTAGAAAACTCTTGAGGTTTCTTCGCTCTCTGCTAGAGTAGCCGCAGTTTTTTACCGCCCCCGGAGAGACATCCCACGCATGTTCGAACTGATACGCGCCGGCGGATGGGTCATGTGGCCCCTCATCCTGTGTTCGATTGCCGCGCTTGCCATTATCGGCGAGCGTTTCTGGTCACTCCAAAAGAAATACGTTGCCCCCGAGAGCCTGCTTCCCCAAGTGCGCCAGTGGCTGGCGCGCGATGAGCTCGACGGTGCGCGCCTGGAGCTTCTGCGCGAGAGTTCACTGCTCGGCCGGATATTGAGCGCCGGGCTCGTCAATCGCGAGCACGATCGCGACATCATCAAGGAGGCAATCGAAGACGCGGGTCGGCACAGCGTACCGGAGCTCGAGCGCTACCTGCGCACGCTTGGCACGATCGCCGCAATTTCTCCCTTTCTTGGCCTGCTCGGCACGGTACTCGGCATGATTGAGATGTTCATGGGCATTGGCTCAAAAGGGGTGGGCGATCCTTCGATCGTCGCAAGCGGCATCGCACAGGCGCTGATTGCCACCGCCTCAGGTTTGACCGTGGCGATTCCCAGCCTGATCTTCTACCGCTATTTCCGTGGGCGCGTGAATGACCTACTGGTCGACATGGAGCAGACCGCCTTGAAGCTCGTCGAGATCCTGCAGGGCGAGCGCGAAAGCGACTGACAGCCCCACGCATGCGTTTCCGGCCGAACGAAGAGGAAGAACCGGAGATCAACCTGATCCCGCTGATTGACGTGCTGTTGATGACGTTGATCTTTCTGATCGTCACAACCAGTTTCTCACGCGAAGCGAGCCTGCGTGTGCGCCTGCCGGAAGCGGCAGTGGAAGGACGCACCGAGCAGCCGACATTGCGTGTGTCGATCGATGCACGAGGGCAGTACTTCATCAACGACAAGCAGTTACTGAATGCCAGCCCCGAGGTCCTGCGCCAGGCCATGGCACGCGCGGCTGGCGGGACCCGCAATCCGATCGTGGTCGTTCATGCCGACACCATGGCGCCATATGGATCGGTGGTGCGCGTGATGGATACCGCACGCCGACTCGGCTACTCGCATCTCACCTTTGCGACCCAGCAACCCGGTAAGGCAAGCGCACCGTGAGCCGGTCGGAGTCCGCCGGAACCGCGGGCGTACAGGAAAGCTGGCAACTCTATCGCCGGCTGATGCGTTACGCATGGCCGTACCGCTGGATGTTCGCACTGGCGGCAGTCGGCATGGTGCTGCTCTCCGCGACCGCCGGCGGTTTCGCGGCGGTGATGAAGCCGCTGGTCGACGAGGGTTTCGTCAACCGCGATCCGGGCATGATGCGGATCATTCCGCTTGTGATCGTGGGGCTCTTTATCCTGCGCGGCCTCGCGACAGTCATGGCCGAGTACACCACGACATGGATCAGTCGGCGCGTGATCTTCGATGTACGCAACAGCGTGTTCCGCCACCTCGTGCGGTTGCCGAGCGCTTACTATGAGCGACAGTCCTCGGGCGGCCTTGTCGCAAAGCTGATCTTCGACCTTGAACAGATCGCCGCCGCCGTAACGCAAGCGGTGTTCACCATCGTGAGCGATGGCCTCACGGCTGTAGCCCTGCTGGCGTGGCTGTTCTATGTAAACTGGCGGCTCACCCTGATCCTCATCGTGCTGCTGCCGCTGTCGACCTTCCTGTTGCGACTGATGAGTAAGCGCTTTCGCAAGACCAGCGAGCAGATTCAGCTCACCATGGGCGAGATTTCGCGCGTGGCGCAGGAGGCGGCGGAGGGACAGCGCGTGGTCAAGGCATACCGCGGTCAGGACACCGAGATGCGCGCGTTCCTCACGGCGAATGAGCGCAACCGCAAGCAGGTGATGCGCCGCACAGCAGTATCTTCGATCGGAATGAGCATCCTGCAGTTGATCGGTGCCCTAGGGCTCGCGGTGGTCATGTATACCGCGCTCGTGGTCGGCAAGAACACGGCAGGGGACTTCGTTTCATACCTTACCGCCGTGACCTGGCTAATGGGCCCGACGCGCCGCCTCGCCAAGATCAACGAAGTCATTCAGACCGGACTCGCGGCAGCCCAGAGCGCGTTCGCGCTGCTGGATGAGCCACCCGAAGCCGACACCGGTACTGCATCGCCGGCCCACGTGTCCGGACAAATCGAATACGACCGCGTCGGGTTCCGGTACGCCATGGCTGAAGACGATGCCTTGACCGATGTGTCGTTCAACGTCGAACCGGGTCAGACAGTCGCCCTGGTTGGTTCCTCCGGAAGCGGCAAGACCACCTGCCTGAGCCTCTTGCCGCGCTTCTATCGCGTCGGTCGTGGGTCGATCCGTATCGATGGAATCGATATCAACGATTTTCGTCTCGACTCCCTGCGTTCCTGCATTGCACTGGTTGGACAGGAGAGCCTGTTGTTCGACGATACCATTCGCAACAACATCGCCTACGGCGCCGAGGGTGACATCGACCAGGGGCGTCTGCGCGAAGCAGCCCACGCGGCGCACGTACTGGAATTTGCCGATCGCCTGCCCGAGGGACTCGATGCGCGGGTGGGTGAGCGCGGCATGCGACTATCGGGCGGACAGCGCCAGCGCGTCGCAATCGCCCGGGCGCTTTATAAAGACTCGCCGATCCTGATTCTCGACGAGGCCACCTCGGCGCTCGACAGCGAATCCGAGCGATATGTCCAGGATGCAATGCGCGAACTCACGCGCAATCGCACCACACTGGTCATTGCCCATCGCCTCTCCACGGTGGAGAGCGCCGACCGCATCCTCGTCTTCGCACAGGGGCGCATCGTGGAGAGCGGCACACACGGCGAGCTGCTCGCGCGCAACGGCGTCTACGCGGGTCTGTACCGCAGCCAGTTCAATGAGGCGGCCGCCTAGGGCACCCGGCGGATGATCCGCTTGCCGGACCACTGGCAAAAGCGCGACGCGGTAAGTGTCGCGCTCTGGCCGCTTAGCCTTCTGTTCGGCGCGCTGGTTGCGTTGCGACGCGCACTCTATCGGGCTGGCTGGCTGCGAAGCGTGCGTTCGCCAGTACCCGTAATCGTGGTCGGCAACATCACGGTGGGTGGCACCGGCAAAACGCCGCTCACCATCTGGCTTGCGCAGTTTCTGGCTCAACAGGGCTTCCGGCCCGGGATCGTGACGCGCGGTTATGGCGGCAGCGCCACGCACTGGCCACTCGAAGTTACGGCAGAATCGGATGCCGCGCTCGCCGGCGATGAGCCGGTGCTGCTGGCACGCCACGCTGGCTGCCCGGTGCTGGTCGACCCTGATCGTACGCGCGGCGCACACGCGCTGACAAAGGATGGTCAATGCGATGTGATTCTGAGTGATGACGGACTGCAGCACTATCGCCTTGCGCGCGATGTAGAGATTGCCGTGATCGATGGTGCACGCCGTTTCGGCAATGGCTGGCTATTGCCGGCTGGACCACTGCGCGAACCGCCATCACGCCTGGCGAGTGTGGACTTGCGGGTGGTGCAGGGCGGTGTCGCGGGGTCCGGCGAATTTGCGATGTCACTCACTCCGAGCGAGTTGGTCCGGGTGCGCAACCGCGCTACCGCTGGTCTGGACTCATTTCGGGATTCGCGCGTCCACGCGGTCGCCGGTATCGGGCATCCGGCGCGCTTCTTCGCAACTTTGCGCGGCCTTGGCATGGAAGTGCTTGAACATCCATTTCCAGACCACCATCGGTTTGTGCCAGGCGATCTCGCGTTTGACGACGAGCTTCCAGTCATCATGACGGAGAAGGATGCGGTAAAATGCCAGCACTTTGCCGAGGGCGACTGGTGGTACCTTGCCGTTACGGCCGAGCCTGACACGGGCTTCGGGGAACGGCTCTTGAAATTACTGTAGAGGAACCTGACCGTGGACAAGAAGCTGCTTGAGATACTCGTTTGCCCGATCTGCAAGGGACCACTTGTTTTCGACAAGGCGAAAGCGGAACTCGTGTGCCGCGCCGATCGTCTGGCGTATCCGATTCGCGACGATATTCCGGTCATGCTCGAAGACGAGGCGCGACAGGTGCCAGAAGCGGAGCTGCCGCGCGCCTAGGCGGGGGCTCGCAAACGCCGACTGCCGTGTTGTAAGTAAGCGTCCACACGTATGCATATCATCATCCCCGCGCGCTTCGCCTCAACGCGGCTTCCCGGCAAACCGCTTGCGGACGTTGCCGGAAAATCGCTGCTCGAACGGGTCTATGACTGCGCGCGCGCGAGCGGCGCGGAGCGGATCGTCATTGCTACTGATGAATCGCGAATCCGGGATGTGGCGCTCTCTTTTGGTGCCGAGGTCGTCATGACCGACGCCGCGCACCGATCTGGCACGGATCGCATCGCCGAGGTGGTGCAGCGTCTGGCACTTGCTCCGGACGAAACCGTCGTGAATTTGCAAGGGGATGAACCACTCATGCCGCCGGCGCTCATCCGGCAGGTGGCCGAAACGCTCGCCTCGCACCCGGACGCGGCGCTTGCCACAGCCTGCCATGCGATCAACGATGACGCGGAGTTCATCAACCCGAACGTGGTGAAAGTAGTGACCGATTCTCGCGGCTACGCGCTGTACTTTAGCCGCGCGCCGATTCCCTGGCCGCGCGAGCGCATGGCGAGCAATGCGCCCGGGCCGATGCGCGCCTGGCGCCACATCGGACTCTATGCCTATCGTGCCGGATTTGTCGCGCGCTTCGCGCAGTGGCCAGCCTGCGCGCTGGAGGAAACAGAACAACTTGAGCAACTGCGCGCGCTATGGCACGGAGAGCGCATCGCCGTGTGCGAATCTGTGGCGCTCCCCGGCGCGGGCGTGGATACGCCCGAGGATCTCGAACGCGTGCGCGCACATTTCGCTCGGGGGTAACATGCGGTTGACCGAGTATCGCTTGAGGAGTAAGCCGTGAGTCACTCGGTTCGTGTGCTGTTTGTCTGTCTTGGCAACATCTGCCGCTCGCCGACCGCTGAGGGCGTGTTCCGGAAGCTGGTGATGGAGGAGGGGCTCGTCACGCACATCGAAATCGACTCTGCCGGGACACACGCCTACCATGTTGGCGCTCCCCCCGACGAACGTGCGCAAGCCGCGGCGAGTCGTCGCGGCATCGACCTAAGCGGGCTGCGCGGCCGCCAGGCGTTGCGCGAAGATATAGAGCGCTTCGACTATGTTCTCGCAATGGATCGCGAGAACCACGCCAACCTGCTTGCGATTTGTCCTGAGGGGCTGGAAGAAAAGATACGGCTGTTCCTCGAGTATGCGCCGCATCGGACTGAACGCGAGGTTCCGGATCCCTATTTTGGCGGTTCGGCCGGATTCGATCGCGTGCTGGACATGGTCGAGGAGGCTGCTCGGGGTCTGCTCGCCGATATCCGCAGGACCCGCCTATCGCGCTTCTAGGTGCCCCAAAAAGGCTCGGCCCGCTTGCGCGGGCCGAGAATAACGCTATTCCTTTTTCTCTAGCGGAGGCGCTGGTTCGTCGCGCGTCTCAACCTGAACGAACGACGGACTTTCCGAAGCGGTCACCTCCGTGGGCCTCGGCTCCGCTGGCGCCGGTGTCGGCTCGGAGACTGATGCCTCCAACCCCTTTGGCTCGCGCATTTGCACATGCTCGGCGCGCCATGCCTCGATGCGCTCCTGCTCCGACTTGCCGCCCGAAGACCCCTCGTTGGACGACTCTGCCGGCGGCCGCGACTCTACGGACGGCTGCGACTCAAATGGCGGACGCTGCCTCTCGTTCCCCGAAATATTCGACGCCTGCCCTTCGGTAACACGGTCAATCTGGCTCTCCTGTCCTGGCCGCGCACTTCCTTCCTGCGGCCGTCCTTGGCCGCCACGCCCGCGCCGACGGCGCCGACGCCGACCGCTGCCCTCCGCACGCGCCTGAGCCCCCGCCTCGCCGGCCGGGGTCGGCTGAGCCACTTGCTGCGGGGGACGGGGCCGATCGCCACTTTGCGGCCGACCGCCCTGTTGCCCACGCGACTGGTCATGCCGGGGACGCTGTTGTTGTGACCCACGCTGCGGCGGGCCACGATGCGGTCCCCGGTCACGCCCGTGGCGCGCAGGACGCTGTTCGATACGCTTGGGCGCTGCCTCGGGCTCCGCACCAAAGAAGGTCTTCCAAAGACGGGCCAGCAGACCGGGCCGCTTTTTCGGAGCGGGCGGTGGCGGCGGGGCGGCTACAGGGCTAAGCGGGCCAATTACCGGTTTCTCGGCCTGCGGTACGTTCGGAGGAGGTGGTGCCTCGGCTTCCTCACCCTCCAGCATTTCTATTTGGTAGCTAGGGGTATCCGCCTCATCTTCGTACTCATCGATACGCAGGCGCCGAATATGGTAATGCGGCGTCTCGAGATCGGTGGTCGGGATGACCGTGATTGGCGTACCGATGCGCGCCTCGACCGAACTGATCTCGTGACGCTTCTCGTTGAGCAGGAACGTGGCCGTCTCTGGGGGCAGATGTACGTGCACGGCCGCGGTGTTCTCCTTCATCGCCTCTTCCTGGATCATGCGCAGTACATTGAGCGCCGAACTCTGGACGCCCCGAATATGGCCGGTACCGCGGCAACGCGGGCAAACGAGGCTGGAGGTTTCGCCGAGTGCCGGACGAAGCCGCTGACGCGACATCTCGAGCAACCCGAAGCGTGAGATCCGTCCGACCTGTACCCGCGCCCGATCCATCTTGAGCGCATCCATCAGCCGGTTCTCGACCTCGCGGCGGTTGCGATCGGGCGACATGTCAATGAAGTCGATCACGATCAGTCCGCCCAGGTCTCGCAATCGCAGCTGGCGCGCTACCTCGTCGGCCGCCTCGAGATTGGTATTGAGCGCGGTTTCCTCGATGTCGGCGCCCTTGGTGGCGCGCGCCGAATTAACGTCGATCGTGACCAGCGCCTCAGTCTTGTCGAACACAATGGCACCGCCCGACTCGAGTCGAACTTCGCGCGAGAATGCGGTCTCGATCTGGTGCTCGATCTGGTAGCGCGAAAAGAGGGGGATCTCATCCTGATACAGGCGCAGACGTTCGATGTACTGCGGACCCACTTGCTCCATGAATTTCTTCATGCGCTCATGAATCTCGGCGTTGTCCACCACGATTTCGCCAACGTCCTGGCGCAGGTAGTCGCGCACCGCACGCACCACCAAATTGGACTCCTGGAAGATCAGGAAGGGCGCCGAGCGGTCAACGGCCGCCTTGGTGATCGCATCCCACAGCGCGACAAGGTAGTCGAGATCCCACTGCAGTTCTTCCGCGCTGCGACCGATGCCAGCGGTGCGGGCAATGAGCGAATAGTCATCGGGGCATTTGAGCTGCGCCATGGCATCGCGCAGTTCAGCGCGCTCCTCGCCCTCGATACGACGCGAAATGCCGCCGCCCTTGGGGTTGTTCGGCATCAGCACCAAATAGCGGCCGGCGAGTGAGATGAAGGTCGTAAGCGCCGCACCTTTTGTGCCGCGCTCTTCCTTGTCGACCTGGACAATCATCTCCTGACCTTCCTTGATGACGTCACGGATGCGCACCTGACCCATCGGGGTACGATCGTCGTACCCCTTGAAGTAGGTACGTGAGATTTCCTTGAGCGGCAGGAATCCTTGACGGTCCGTGCCGTAATCCACGAACGCCGCCTCGAGGCTAGGCTCGACGCGGGTCACCTTGGCCTTGTAGATGTTGCCCTTGCGCTGCTGGTAAGTGGACGACTCAATGTCGAGATCAAGGAGCTTCTGGCCGTCCACGACGGCGAGGCGCAACTCCTCGGCGTGAGTTGCGTTGAACAAAATACGTTTCATGCTGGTGCAATCCCCGACGTTAGGGGATGGCGGGCGCCGCGTGCGAAGGACCGTGGCCAGCGCGTGTTATCGCGCGGCACACCGGGAGCCTCGTTCAGCTCTGGCGAGAAGCCTGACGGCCTTAACAATACTGCGGCCGCCGGGACGGAATTCGTTCAGCTGTCTGCCAGGGCGGGCACTCGCCCAACCCGTAACGTCTTTCGCTTGCGTCTCTACATTTGAGGGCCAGAGACGCGTAACCCTTTTCGGCAGACCGGGCGGTTGTCATGGCGCAAACGCCGCACACTTCCCGGTGGCCGGGCGTCAGACGGTCACCCGTCCAACGCATAAGACCCCGCGCGCCCAACCGTGCCAAGCACATGAAAAGGCGCGCTTAACCAGCGAATATAGCAATGAAGTGCTGCCCCAGCAATCTGCTATCATCGCGCCCGTCATGAGCGCCCCGGCCAAGTCGAAAGCGAGCGCCGTGCGATACCTCGAGATCGACGATTCGCGTGCCGGCCAGCGCCTCGACAACTTCCTGCTCGCCATCCTGAAAGGGGTCCCTAAGAGCCACGTCTACCGGCTGCTGCGCAAAGGTGAGGTGCGCGTCAACAAGGGCCGGGCCCGCCCCGATTACCGTTTGCAGGTCGGAGACCTGATCCGATTGCCGCCGGTTCGAACCAGCCCCGAGCCGGTTCGCGAGCGCCCGGCCACACCCCCGCGCTGGCTGGCCGAGTCCATTCTGCACGAGGACGACCACCTCCTGGTGCTTAATAAGCCGGCGGGTCTCGCCGTTCATGCCGGTAGTGGTGTGGAAAGCGGCCTGATCGAAGCTCTGCGTGCCGCACGTCCCGAGGCGCCCTTGCTCGAGCTCGCCCATCGCCTCGACCGCGATACCTCTGGCTGCCTGCTGGTGGCGAAATCCCGCAAGGCCCTGACGGCGCTGCACCGGATGCTGCGCGAAGGAGAGATCCGCAAGTACTACCTCGCGCTCGTAAAGGGCAGTTGGCAGGGTGGGCCGCGGCAGATCACGGAAGCCCTGGAGCGGGTCCCTACGCGAGTGCGAACCCCGCCGGAGAGTGCGGATGGCGCGGGCAAGGCAGCGGCTAGCTGGTTCCGGCCAGTGAAGGCCTGCGGACCTGCAACGCTCATGGAGATCGAACTGCTCACTGGGCGCACCCATCAGGCGCGCGTGCATGCTGCGCATGTCGGACATCCCATCGCTGGCGACGACAAGTATGGCGACTGGGACTTCAACCGCGCATTGCGCCCGGCCGGGCTCAAACGGCTATTCCTGCATGCCGCCCGTCTCGAGCTTCGGCACCCCGTGACTGGTGGCAAATTGAAGTTCGAGGCCCCGTTGCCTGCGGATCTCTCCACTGTACTGGATCGATTGAGCGCATGAGTCGCAGTCGCTATGACCTCATCATCTTTGACTGGGACGGGACCCTCATGGACTCGGCCGAAAAGATAGTCCGCTGTTTTTCCGCAGCGATTACCGATGTCGGCATCGATAGCCCAGGTGAGTACGCGATCCGCAATATCATCGGGCTCGGTCTGGCGGAGGCAATTGACACGCTGCTACCCGAGCACAACGAGGCCGCTCGCACTGCCGTGCTCGAGCGCTACCGCGAATACTTCCTGCATCTCGATCCGGGTGAGTCGGAGCTGTTTCCGGGCGTTGCACCAGGACTCGAGCGGCTCAACGCGCAGGGCTACCTGCTTGCCGTGGCAACCGGCAAGTCGCGCCGCGGGCTCGAGCGGGTACTAAGCGCGACGGCCTTGCAGCCGCTATTCGCTGTGACGCGCTGCGCGGACGAAACCTTCTCCAAGCCCCATCCACAGATGCTGCACGACATTCTCGATCGCACTGGCACCGACGCGGAACGGGCATTAATGGTGGGAGACACAGTCTATGATCTCGAGATGGCGCGCAATGCCCGGGTCGATGGTCTTGGCGTAAGCTATGGTGTGCACGAGCGCAACCGGCTGCTAGAACTAGAACCGCGCGCGGTGCTCGATTCGTTTGTCGGGGTTTGCGACTGGTTGGCGTGAATGACGGCACTATTCGTGATCTGCCGTGCGGATGAGTTGGCAAACGGTGGCTTGGGCATCCGCTTTGAGGTGCAGTGGCGCGGCCAGCGACTCAGCGCGTTCGTTGTTCGCCACCAGGGCGAGGCGCGCGCTTACCTGAACCGCTGCGCCCATCGGGGCGTAGAACTTGATTGGGAACCGGGTATGTTCTTTGACAACGACAGGCAACTCCTCGTCTGCCCCACCCACGGCGCCCTGTATGATCCCCTGACGGGAGTGTGCGTTTCGGGTCCCTGTCGGGGTGCGCGACTGGAATCCTTGCCGATCACGGAGTCTGACGAGCAGATCGGCCTGCTGACCAATGATGAGTTACACTTTTGCCAACCGACCTGAACTGCGTACTGCCACATGACAGACATCCCGCCACCCGCTACACCCGAACCGTCGAAACCTCGCCCCGACAACTGGGAGCGAGACGCTATCGAACGAATAGCGTCGGCCGCCCTCGTGGAGCAGCGGCGCGCGCGTCGCTGGGGAATCTTCTTCAAGCTGTTCTTTGCCGGCTACCTCTTGCTATTGCTCGTGCTCGCATTCGGTGGCGATATGGGGTCCAAAGCCGTTGCTGGACGCCATACGGCACTGGTCGACCTTGACGGTACCATCGCGGCCGACAGCGTCGCTAATGCGGACAACGTTATCACCGGATTGCGCGCCGCCTTCGACAATCGCGCGGCCGTCGCAGTGATCTTGCGCGTCAATAGCCCGGGTGGAAGCCCGGTGCATGCGGGCTACATCTACGATGAGATCAAGCGGCTGCGCGCGAAGCATCCAGACAGGCCGCTGTATGCCGTTGTGACGGACATATGCGCGTCCGGCTGCTATTACGCCGTCGCCGCTGCCGACAAGATCTACGCGGATCGCGCAAGCATTGTGGGCTCGATCGGCGTGCTCATGAACGGTTTTGGTTTTACCGAAACCATGAAGAAACTTGGTGTCGAGCGGCGTTTGCTCACTGCCGGCGAGAATAAGGGGATTCTCGATCCGTTCAGTCCCATGAGGCCACAGGATCGACGGCATGCGCAGCATATGCTCAATCAGATCCACGCCCAATTTATTGCCAAAGTACGTGAAGGCCGTGGGCACGCGCTCAAGGAGACGCGTGACATGTTCAGCGGTCTGTTCTGGACCGGCGAGCAGGCGAAAGAGATGGGGCTGGTCGACGAGCTTGGTAGCGCCGGCTATGTGGCACGCGAGGTGATCGCCGCCGAAGATATCGTCGACTATACCTACCGCGAGAATTTCGTTGACCGGTTCGCGCGCCGCCTTGGGGGCGCCATGGCTCAGACGTTTGGCGCCGAGATGGCGAATCGCACGCCGCTGCTGCGCTGAAACGCTAGACCACGCGGAGGCCTTCTGATTCGAGCATACGTACCAGGCGGATGAGCGGTAGGCCAATCAAAGTATTCGGGTCCTCACCCTCGAAGCGCTCGAGTAGAGCGATACCAAGTCCCTCCGATTTCACGCTCCCCGCGCAGGAATAGGGTTTTTCTTTTCTCAAGTAACTTTCTATCTGTTCGTCGCTGAGCATCCGGAACGTGACGCGATAGGGGATTACCTCGCACTGCACGCGCCCAGTCGCCGTGTTCACCAACGCCAGCCCCGTGTACAGCGTAACAGTTCGGCCCGACGCCATGCGCAGCTGCTCGACGGCACGCTCATGGCCGTGTGGCTTGCCGACGATCGTGCCGTTGTAGACCGCGACCTGATCCGATCCGATGACGAGCGCGTCTTTGATGCCGGCGGCCACTGCTTGCGACTTCTCGATCGCTAGGCGCTCGACCAGCGCTTGCGGTGACTCGCCTACGCGCGGTGTCTCGTCAACTTCCGGCAACACCACTTCGAACGGGATCTTGAGTCGTGCGAGCAACTCGCGCCGGTAGGGCGATGAGGAGGCGAGAACGAGCTTCATGGAAGAGGGGACGCCTGAGATGCTAGTTCGTGGCCGCGGAGTCGAGGGACGTACCTCGCGCACGATATTTACGGGACATTCGTTATCCGGACCCTAAAACTGTCTCACTCAATCTCGACCAACGCCTCGTCGGGATTAACGCTATCGCCTTTGGCGACGTTGACGGCCTTGACCGTACCCGTGATGGCCGCGGGAACCTCGTTTTCCATTTTCATGGCCTCGATGACCAGTACCGGATCGCCCGCTTTCACTTTGGCGCCGGGCTGCACCATCACGTCGACCACCGTTCCAGGCATGGAACTCGTGACATGCCCCTCTTTGGTTGCCTTGGGTCGCTTCGAACCCTTGGCCACCGGTTTTGCGCCATTTCCGGCCGGCGCCGCTTCGCCTGTGGCGGCAGTCTCGCCCAGCACTTCGATCAGGATCTGTTCCGGCACACCGTCGACTGTCACAAAGAATGGACGTTGATCATCGGTCTTATGACCGGCGCCCGCGACACGAATGTGATAAGTCTCGCCGTGCAGCGTGACATTGAAATCGGTCGGCGCGTAGGCAGGGGCGGCGACCGCTTCTCCACTCGGGCGCGGCTTCAGCTCTTCCGGCTTCAGATTGCCGCTGGCGCGTTCTTCAAGAAATTTGCGTCCGATCTCCGGGAACATGGCGTAGGTCAGAACGTCTTCCTCGCTTTTCGCAAGCTCCGCAACTTCGTCGCGCAATCGATGCATCTCAGGCTTCAGCCGGTCCGCCGGGCGACATGTGATGACCTCTTCGCTGCCAATTCCCATGTTACGTACGGCCTCGTTGACCTTGCCAGGCGCCCGTCCGTAACGACCCTGCAGATAGAGCTTTACCTCATTGGTGATGCTCTTGTAGCGCTGGCCGGTCAGCACATTGAGGACCGCTTGAGTCCCGACAATTTGCGAGGTGGGCGTCACGAGCGGTGGGAAGCCGAGATCCTCGCGCACCCGCGGAATCTCCGCGAGCACCTCATTCATGCGGGCCAGCGCGCCTTGCTCCTTCAGCTGGTTCGACAGGTTGGAGATCATGCCCCCCGGCACCTGGCTTATCTGCACGCGCGTGTCGATTTCAGCGTACACGCTTTCGAATTGGTGATACTTCTTGCGCACCTCGCGGAAGTAAGCGCCGATCGCCTGCAGCTTCTCGAGATTGAGTGCGCTGTCATAAGGCGTGTTTTGAAATGCCACAACCATGCTCTCCGTCGGTGAGTGACTCGTTCCCCAAGACAGAGACGAAATGGCGGTGTCGACATGACGCGCGCCGTTCTCAACCGCGAGGTACATACAGATGTTGGCAACGCCCACGGTCGTGTGGGAGTGAAAAGCAAGCGGGAGCTTGATCGCTTTGGACAGCGCAGAGAAAAGCTCCACGGTGCGCGGCGGTGTGAGCAGACCGGCCATATCCTTGATGGCGATCGACTGACAGCCCATCGCTTCGAGTTGCCTCGCCTGTTCCACAAAGTGCTCGGTGGTATGTACCGGGCTGGTCGTGTAGCAAATAGCGCCCTGTGCGTGCTTGCCGCTTTTCAACACGGCCTTGACCGACGTCTCGATATTTCGCATGTCGTTCATCGCATCGAAGATGCGAAAAACGTCTACTCCGTTCTCGGCCGCCTTCTTGACGAACGCCTCGACCACATCGTCGGAATAGTGCCGGTAGCCAAGCAGATTCTGGCCGCGTAGCAGCATCTGGATCGGGGTATTGGGAAGAGCCGCCTTCAGCTGGCGCAGCCGCTCCCACGGATCCTCCTTCAGGAAACGGATGCAGGCATCGAAGGTTGCGCCCCCCCAGGCCTCGAGCGACCAGAAGCCAATCGCATCGAGCTGCGGACAGACGGGCAGCATGTCTGCCGTGCGCATGCGCGTCGCCAGCAGCGACTGATGCGCATCGCGCAAGACCAGCTCCGTGACATGCAATTTCTTTGACGATGCCATCGATCTTCCTTCCGGTTAGAGCCCGTGATGGGCAACCACCGCCGCGGCAATTGCCGCAGCCAGGTCGGCCGGCGGGCGACGGACGGAGTAGTTTATCAACTCCGGGTGCTGTTCGATGAACCCGGTATCGAAGCGTCCCTCGCGAAATTCTGGCGTCCTGAGTATCTCGAGATGAAACGGCTTGGTGGTCTTCACGCCGTGGACGCCCATATCGAGCAGCGCCCGGCGTCCACGCGCGATCAACTTGTCCCAGTCGAGCGCCCAGACCGTCAGCTTCGCGCACATGGAATCGTAGTGCGGCGGAAACTCATAACCAGTATAGATTGCCGCATCGGTGCGTACCCCAGGGCCGCCCGGCGAATAGTAACGCGTGATGCGTCCGTAGCTCGGCAGGAAATCGTTTTTCGGATCCTCGGCATTGATGCGAAACTGGATCGCATAGCCGCGCCGGCGAATTTCCTCCTGACGGAATGAAAGCGGTTGTCCGGCCGCTATCAGGATCTGTTCCTGCACGATGTCGACACCGGTAATCTGCTCCGTAACGGTGTGCTCGACCTGAAGACGCGTGTTCATCTCCATGAAATAAAATTCGCCGTGCTGGTCGAAGAGAAACTCCACGGTGCCGGCATTGTGGTAGTTAACAGTCTTGGCGGCCCGAACCGCCATCTCGCACACGTGCGCACGCTGCTCCTCGGTCAGTTGCGGGGACGGCGCGATTTCGACGAGCTTCTGATGGCGACGCTGTATCGAGCAGTCGCGCTCGAACAGGTGCACGACATTGCCGTGCTGATCCCCCAGGATCTGCACCTCGATGTGGCGCGGTCCGACGATGGCCTTTTCCAGGAAGACATCGGCACTGCCGAAGGCCTTGGTCGCCTCCGAGACGACGCGCTCATAGGCGCGGCGAAGCTCCTCTTCGCTATTGCAGCGCCGGATGCCGCGTCCGCCACCGCCCGAGGTGGCCTTAAGCATCACCGGGTAGCCTACTTTGGCGGCGAGTTGCACTGCCTCGTCGACGTTCGTAAGGTTGCCCTCGCTGCCGGGCACGACCGGCACGCCGGCCTTAATCATTGCTGCCCGCGCCTGGGTCTTGTCGCCCATACTGCGGATAGCGGCGGGTGACGGTCCGATAAACGTAATGCCCCGCTTGGCGCAAATCTCGGCAAGCTGGGCGTTCTCCGAAAGGAAGCCGTAGCCGGGATGGAGGGCGTCGCACCCGCTAGCCACCGCAAGGTTCACGATTCGGTGCGCGTTCAGGTATCCGCCGACCGGGTCGGGGCCAAGGTTATAGGCTTCGTCCGCCTTCTTGACGTGCAGCGCATGACGGTCTGCATCCGTATAAATGGCTACCGACTTGATGCCCATTTCAGCACAAGCGCGCACGATACGGACCGCAATCTCGCCGCGGTTAGCGACCAGAATCTTCTTAATCACGCTGAACTTGGCTCCGCCTGATGCGGCTGTGGATACCGCCGCGCCCGGCCATGCGTTTTACGCATTGGCTGGGGGAGTGTCAACGCACCTGTTTACCCCGGCGGCGCCCCGGAAATGCCTTATTTTGACACAAGTTGGACGTGAATATATTATGCGCCGCCTATGTCGGGCGGCCTGCCGGCAACGATTGACCCAATCCAGCTGGCCGAGCGCGCAGCGCACCTGACGGGAACGCTGCCGCTTGCCGGAATGGCGCGGCTTAAGGAAGCCTGTATTGGTGAGGAGGGCGGGGTCGAGATCGACCTTCGGTTCGATCGGAGCACGGACGCTCGGGTGTATGAGGCGCACGGCGTAATCCAGGCCGCGCTACGGGTAACCTGTCAGCGCTGCCTTGAGCCGATGATGCTTGCTCTGACGGTCCGACCGCAATGGCTCTATGTCCGGGCCGGAGAGGAGCGCGAAACCCCGATTGACGAAGCCGCGGAACTAATGGAGGCCGATCGGCCCGTGGTACTTAGCGAGCTGGTTGAGGATGAGCTCCTGCTCGCGATGCCAATGATCCCGATGCACAGGTTAGAGGAATGTCCGGCACGCCGATACAGCGCAACGGGCAACAAGGAACGGCGAAACCCGTTCGCGGATCTCAAGGGTCGCAAACCCGGGACCGGATGATTGTTAGGACTATTTAATTAATTCTTGAGGAATTGCCATGGCGGTTCAGAAAAGTCGAGTTACTCCCTCCAAGCGCGGCATGCGACGCTCGCACGACTCGCTCAGCAAGCCGGCGCTCTCAATTGACAAGACGAGCGGCGAGACGCACCGTCGACACCATGTGAGCGCCGACGGCTACTATCGCGGCCGCAAGGTGCTGGAAACGAGCAAGCCGGAATAGTCCCTGTTTGACCCCGTCAGGGACGTGACCGACATGATCACCGTAGCCCTCGACGCGATGGGCGGGGACCACGGAATCAGCGTCACAGTCCCTGCCGCGCTCTGGACGCTTGAGCGCGAACCGGCGCTACGACTCATTTTGGTAGGTCAGCAGGACTCGCTCGAGGCCGAGCTCAAGCGTCATCGCGCGCAACCGAATGCGCGTCTCACGATTCAACACGCCTCGGAGGTCGTGGGCATGGACGAACCGCCGGCGCAGGCGTTGCGCGGCAAGAAGGATTCGTCCATGCGCGTGGCCATCAATCTGGTCAAGCAGGGCAACGCACAGGCCGCCGTATCTGCCGGCAATACCGGTGCCCTGATGGCTACCTCCCGCTTCGTGCTAAAAACCCTGCCTGGCATTGATCGACCGGCAATCGTGACGACTCTCCCTACCATCACGGGCCATGTCCATGTTCTCGATCTCGGCGCCAACGTCGATTGCACACCAGAGCAGTTGCTTCAGTTTGCACTGATGGGATCGATTCTGGTAGGCGCCGTGGAAGGAAAGTCGCAGCCGCGCGTCGGTCTTCTCAATATTGGCGAAGAGGACATCAAGGGCAACGAAATCGTCAAGCAGACGCACGAGCTGTTGCGCAGGGCACATCTCAATTACGTTGGGTACGTCGAAGGCGACGAGATCTACACTGGCGATCTCGACGTGATTGTATGCGACGGTTTCGTTGGTAATGTGGCGCTCAAGACGAGCGAAGGGCTCGCGCGCATGATCACGCACTTCATGCGCCAGGAGTTCAAGCGCAATCTGCTTACCCGGCTGGCGGCGCTGGTGGCGATGCCAGTACTGAATGCGTTTCGCAAGCGCGTTGATCCGCGCCGCTACAACGGCGCCACGCTCGTGGGCCTGAATGGCACGGTTATCAAGAGTCACGGCGGTGCCGACCGGCTAGCCTTCGCCAACGCCATCCGCGTGGCGCTGGCTGAGGCGCGCAATAACGTTCCCGAGCGCATCGGCCGCGAACTTGCCGCCGTCACGGTTGAAGGGGCAACCGCGTGAAGTACTCGCGCATAGTCGGCACCGGCAGTTATCTGCCGCAAAAAGTGCTCACGAACGCAGATCTGGAAAAAATGGTGGAGACCACCGACCAGTGGATCGTGGAGCGCACCGGCATCCGCGAGCGTCACATCGCCGACGATGGCGAGACCACTGGCAGTATGGCGGAGCAGGCCGCGCGCCGAGCGATCACGGCAGCGGGCCTTGAGCCCGCGGATATCGATTTGATCGTGGTTGCCACGACCACTGCCGATCGGGTGTTCCCAAGCACTGCCTGTCTGCTCCAGGACCGTCTCGAAATCCATGGTTGCCCAGCCTTCGATGTTCAGGCGGTCTGTACGGGATTTGTCTATGCGCTTGCGATCGCCGACAAATTCGTGTGCACCGGAGCTGCGCGTCGCGCCCTTGTGGTCGGCAGCGAAACCCTGTCACGAATCATTGACTGGACCGACCGCAGCACGTGTGTGCTTTTTGGCGATGGCGCCGGAGCAGTGGTAATCGCCGCCTCCGATGAGCCCGGCATCATCTCGTCACACCTGCATGCCGACGGCCAGTACAAGGACCTGCTCACGGTGCCAGCTGGCATCTCCCGCGGCTACGACCAAGTACGCAAGGGCGAGGCGCACCTCAATATGGAAGGCGGCGAGGTCTTCAAGGTCGCAGTCAACACGCTGGGGCGAATCGTCGACGAGACCCTAGAGGCCAACCAGCTAAAGAAGACCGATATCCAGTGGTTGGTTCCGCATCAGGCCAACATCCGCATCATCATGGCCACCGCCAAGAAACTCGGGCTCCCGATGGATCACGTGGTCCTGACAGTGGAGAGGCACGGCAATACCTCCGCGGCATCTATTCCTCTGGCGTTTGACGAAGCGGTGCGCGATGGACGCATCAAGCGTGGTGAAACCGTGCTGATGGAAGCGTTCGGCGGCGGATTCACGTGGGGATCAGTACTCCTGAAGTATTAATTAGGTAACCTGCGCACGGTCTGTGCGCGCCACAAAGCACCAGGACAGGCAAGCATGTCGTTGGCATTCGTTTTTCCGGGTCAGGGTTCGCAGGCGGTCGGTATGATGACTGCGCTCGCGGCCGATCATCCGGAAGTGAAAGCGGTGTTCGAAGAAGCATCCGAAGCGCTCAGCTACGATCTTTGGAAGATCGTCGAGCAAGGGCCCGAGGAGCAGCTCAACCAGACCCAGATCACACAGCCAGCGATGCTAAGCGCCGGTGTCGCCGTGTGGCGCGTATGGCAGGCCTCCAACGGCCGCACACCGCTCCTTATGGCTGGTCACAGTCTCGGTGAGTACACCGCGCTGGTCTGCGCCGAGGCGCTCGGATTCGCGGATGCCATCCGGTTGGTCGCGGACCGTGGGCGTTTCATGCAGGAGGCAGTTCCGGCGGGGCAGGGTGCCATGGCGGCAGTGCTCGGTCTCGAGGACGAAGCGGTCCGCAAAGTCTGCGCGGAGGCTGCGGGCGGTGAAGTGCTAGAGGCCGTGAATTACAACTCGCCGGGTCAGGTAGTCATCGCCGGTCACGCGGCCGCCGTGGCGCGGGGCGTGGAACAGGCGCGCGCCGCTGGCGCCAAGCGCGCATTGGTTCTCCCCGTGAGCGGGCCCTTCCACAGCCAGCTCATGCATCCCGCCGCCGTGCGACTCATGGAACGGCTTCGCGACGTAGCGTTCGAGGCACCGCACGTTCCCGTGTTGCACAATGTCCATGTTGAGACCGAAACACGCGCCGATGGCATCCGCCACGCACTGGTCCGGCAGATCGAGTCGCCGGTGCGTTGGGTGGAGACCATTCAGAAAATGGTTGCTGCGGGCGTCGATCGCATCGTCGAGTGCGGTCCGGGGCGCGTGCTCGCAGGACTGAACAAGCGCATCGACAAGCGCGCGGAGACATTGGCAGTTTACGACCCAACCACATTGAGCGACGCGCTCGCGAAATGCGCGGGCGCCTAGCACGCGAGGAAAACAGAAATGACATTACAGGCCGAAGTAGCGCTGGTAACTGGCGCAAGTCGCGGCATCGGATTGGCGATTGCGCTCCAGCTCGGCCGGAAGGGCGCATTCGTCGTTGGCACTGCGACGAGCCAAGGCGGCGCCGACAGTATCGGCCAGCAGCTCTCGGCAGCCGATATCAAGGGTCGTGGCGCGGTGCTCAATGTCACCGACGGCGCGTCGATCGAGGCCTTGCTGAAGGAAATGGAGGGCAGCTGCGGAATGCCGTCGATACTCGTAAACAATGCCGGTATCACGCGCGACAACCTGTTGCTACGCATGAGCGAAGAAGAGTGGGATGCGATTCTGAATACGAATCTCAAGTCCGTCTACCGCATGTCAAAGGCGGTCCTGCGCAGTATGACCAAGGCGCGGAAGGGTCGCATTATCAGCATCAGCTCGGTGGTAGGAGCCGCCGGCAACGCCGGGCAGACCAACTACGCGGCTGCCAAAGCCGGCATTGTAGGCTTCACCAAGGCGCTGGCGCGCGAGGTGGGCTCGCGCCACATCACGGTCAATGCCGTGGCACCGGGATTCATCGATACCGACATGACCCGTGCACTGGCGGAAGCGCAACGCGCGGCACTCATACAGCAAATCCCGCTCGGGCGGCTCGGCACCCCGGAGGACATTGCGCACGCTGTGGCATTCCTGGCCTCGCCGGCTGCCGGCTACATCACCGGACACACACTGCATGTCAACGGGGGGATGTACGTGGCCTGAGGGCCCGCTGCCGGTTGGCTGGACGCCCCTATACAATTCGTGTTAACTATGCCGCCGCAAGCGGCCATTTTGGAGGATCAAAGAACCATGAGCAGTGTTGAAGAACGCGTGAAGAAGATCGTCGTTGAGCAGCTTGGCGTCAGCGATGGCGAAGTCACGCCGGCCGCGTCTTTTGTGGACGATTTGGGCGCGGACTCGCTCGATACCGTCGAGCTGGTGATGGCTCTGGAAGAGGAATTCGATTGCGAAATCCCGGACGAAGAGGCCGAGAAGATCACCACGGTTCAGCAGGCCATTGATTACATCAACGCCCATTTGAAGTAACCCTGGCTACGCAGCACGTTGTCGTACAATTCGGTTGTACGACATGGTGGTACGACAACCTTGAGGCCGTCTGTCACCGCCGTGTGCAGACGGCCTCCGATTTTGGGGCCCCGGTAAGATCGCCCGGTCAACCCGGCCCAACAAACTGAGGAAATAGTCTTGAGCAAGCGGCGTGTCGCCATCACGGGTCTTGGCATTCTCTCGCCGATCGGGATTGGCGTGAATGAAAACTGGCAGGCCATTATGGCCGGACGAGGTGGTATCACCCAGATCACCCGCTTCGATGCCACTGGGTATCCGGCGACCATTGCCGGAGAGGTCAAGAATTTCATCCCGACTCAGTGTGGAATTTCGGAGAAAGAGGCGCGTCGCATGGACCGCTTCATCCAGCTCGGCATGGCTGCCGCTATCGAGGCCTTTAAGGACTCCGGGCTGGAGGTTAACGAGGAGAATGCCGAGCGCATCGGCGTGCATCTCGGCTCCGGGATTGGCGGTATTAGCTCGATCGAGGACACGACCCGCACCATCGCGGAACGTGGCCCGCGTCGCGTTTCGCCGTTCTACATCCCGATGGCAATCATCAATATGATCTCCGGCGACCTGTCGGTGATGTATGGCTTCAAGGGACCCAATCTTGCAATGGTCACGGCCTGCGCCACCGCCACCCATGGCATCGGCGATGCGGCACGCATCATCGAGTATGGTGACGCTGACGTAATGATCGCCGGCGGCGCCGAGGCTGCCATAACCCCGACCGGTCTCGCCGGTTTCGGCAATGCCAAGGCGCTTTCCACTCGCAATGACAGCCCCGAGACGGCAAGCCGCCCCTGGGACAAGGACCGCGACGGTTTCATCCTTGGGGAAGGCGCCGGTGTGGTGGTGCTCGAGGAACTCGAACACGCCAAGCGTCGCGGCGCTAGGATCTACTGCGAACTGGTTGGTTTTGGCATGAGCGGTGATGGCTACCACATGACGAGCCCGCCCGAGAACGGTGAAGGTGCTGCACGCTGCATGCGCAACGCCCTGCGCAATGCGCACCTTGGACCGGAGGCGGTCCAGTACATCAACGCGCACGGTACCTCGACGCCGCTCGGCGACAAAGCCGAGACCATGGCAGTGAAAACGGCCTTTGGCGATCACGCCCGTAAACTCGCGGTAAGCTCGACCAAGTCGATGACCGGACATCTCCTTGGCGCGGCTGGTGGGGTCGAAGCGGTCTATTCTGCTCTGGCGATCCATCACCAAGTCGCGCCGCCGACCATTAACCTCGTGACGCCCGATACGGATTGTGATCTCGATTACGTGCCTAACACCGCGCGCAACATGAAAATCGATGTTGCCCTATCGAACTCCTTCGGGTTTGGCGGCACGAACGGCACATTGATCTTCCGCCGATTCGGGTGAACAGCGCCCCAGCGGGCGTGAGCAAGGTGCTGGGCGTGGTCGTCGAGCCCATCCCGCCAACTACCGATTTCTTGGCGCTGGCGGATAACGATCCCGCGCGCTATCCAGCGCTCTTCCAGAGCACGGCGCGCGGTACGCCGCGGTCCCGGTTCAACATTCTGTTCGCCTTTCCTCAGGAAGCCTTCGGGCTCGCTCCAGGTGCGGGCTCTGCGGTGTCTAATGAACTGCCGACAGCTGATTTTCTTGGCAGGCTCGATATTCGTTGGCGGGCCTCGGCCGCACAAATCTGTACCCAGGAGACCCACAACCTTCCATTTGCCGGCGGGTGGTTGCTCTATCTCGGCTACGAGCTCGCCGGCCAAATCGAGCCGCGTCTGGAACCACTCATGCGCGATCCGCTTCTACCAGTCGCAGAGGCCGTACGCATTCCGGCTGCGTTGATTCGTGACAACCTATATGAGCGTGCCTGGATGGTGTGCGAGGACCAGTTCGCGAACGATCTGCTGCCGCTCTTGCGCGCTGACCTTCGTGACATTCCGATGAATGAACACCGTCTTCCGCTTTCCGCCTGGAGCGCCAAAGAGGACGAACCAGAGCGCTTTCTCGATGGCGTGCACCGAGTGCAGGAATACATTCGCGCGGGAGACGTCTACCAGGTAAATCTGTCGCGTCGCTGGCAAGCGCAGCTTCGATCGGCCGAGTCATCGACGAAATTGTTTGACCGTCTCGCTGAGGCCAATCCCGCACCATTTGCCGCCCTGCGCCAATGGTCACGGGATCGTGCCATCATCAGCTCATCTCCAGAACGTCTGGTCGAGGTGCGCGGGAGACGCATCAGCACACGACCAATTGCCGGAACGTTTCCACGCAGCACGAACGCTACCGAAGACACGCGTCTCGCCGCCGCACTGCGCCGCCACCCAAAGGAGCGCGCCGAACATATCATGCTCATCGACCTGGAACGCAACGATCTCGGTCGCATTTGTCGCCCCGGCAGCGTACAGGTCGCGGAACTCATGGCGCTCGAGTCATATCGTCACGTCCACCATCTGGTGTCGGAGATCGATGGCACGCTGCGCGAGGAAGTGACACCGGGCGACGTGATCCGGGCCGTGTTTCCTGGGGGAACCATCACGGGCTGCCCGAAGCTTCGTTGCATGGAAATCATTCGCGAGCTCGAGGACGCTCCGCGTGGTGCTTACACCGGCGCGCTCGGCTACCTCAATCACAATGGTGATCTCGATCTGAATATTCTGATTCGCACCTTGGTGCAGGATGGCGCGAACGTGACGCTTCGTGCGGGTGCCGGCATCGTGGCCGACTCGGTTCCGGCGCGCGAGCTCGAGGAGACTCGTGCCAAGGCACGTGGCATGCTCGCGGCATTGGGGCTCGCATGAGTGACCTGCTGGCGGTACTCGTTAATGGTGAGAGCGGACGCGACGTGTCGACTTTGGACCGCGGACTGCACTATGGAGATGGCGTCTTCGAGACAATTGCCGTGAGAGCGGGAACGCCCTTGCTCTGGAATCGTCATTTGCGCCGATTGCAGGCAGGGGCCGCACGGATCGGAATGGCGCCACCGCGGGGCGACATGCTGAAAACCTGGGCCGAACAGGTTTGTGCTGGGCATGATCGCGCTGTGCTCAAGCTCATAGTGACGCGCGGTATTGGCGGGCGGGGCTATCGGTCGGGTCCGACTAGCCCAACGGCGGTGGTGCTGCTTTATGCTTGGCCGGAATATTCGTCGAACGTGCACGACGGCGTCGCAGTGCGCATATGCGACACGCGACTGGCGCACCAGCCGCGACTTGCCGGAATCAAGCACCTCAACCGGCTGGAACAGGTTGTGGCACGCGCCGAGTGGGCAGACGAATTTGGCGAGGGCCTCATGCTCGATCAGACGAATCATGTCATTGAGGGCACCATGAGCAATCTGTTCGCGGTGATCGACAACGAACTGCGAACGCCGGACCTACAATCCTGCGGCGTGACAGGCGTAATGCGTGGTCTTGTGCTGGAGACCGCGACCGCGTGGCTACCAACGCGAGTTGCTCCCATGAGCTGCGAAGACCTCATGCGTGCGAGCGAAGTTTTCCTAACCAACAGCCTGATCGGCATCTGGCCCGTTGGGAAATTGGTTGACCGGCTCCTCGCACCAGGCCCCATTGCGCGGCGCTTGCAGATGTCCCTGCGTGCGCACTTTGTGGGGAGATAGGCACATGAAACGGCTGGTTCATGCCATCGGCGCAGCGCTTGTACTGACTGCTGGGTACTTCGGCTGGTACTGGTTTCATGCGCTCGAGCCAGGACCGGAAACGTTCGTAGTGAAGCCCGGCATGTCGCTCAAGGCGTTTGCACGTGAACTTAACCGCCGCGGCGTGTTGCATGAGTCGCAGAGTTTCGTCTTGCTTGCCAATCTCCTGGGCAAGGGACGCGGGCTGAAGGCCGGCGAGTATCTGTTTGACGCCGGCATCAGTGCGCGTGGGATCCTGGCGCAGGTTGTTGCCGGACGCGTCGTGCGATATCCGGTCGTACTGGTGGAGGGATGGACGTTCCGCCAGTTCCTTCAGACGCTTGCCCGCGCCGAAAAGCTCACTCAGACGCTTGCCGGCCAGACGCCAGGCCAAATAATGGCCGCACTGGGACATCCTGACGAGCATCCCGAAGGACGATTCTTTCCCGATACCTACCACTTCACGTCGGGGGATACCGACCGCATGGTTCTCGCCCGTGCTTATCAGCGCATGCAGGACCGTCTGCAACAGGAGTGGAGTGCACGCGCGCCCGATCTGCCGGTGCGTACACCTTATGAGGCGCTGATTCTTGCCTCGATCATCGAGAAGGAAACTGGCAGGCCCGAGGAGCGCACATTGATCGCCGGCGTTTTCGTCAATCGATTGCAACGGGGGATGCGTTTGCAAACCGATCCCACGGTCATTTACGGGCTCGGCGAACGCTTTGATGGCAATCTGCGCCGCCGCGATCTAGAGCGTGACAACCCCTACAACACCTACAGGCGGACCGGCCTGCCGCCCACACCGATCG
Organism: Proteobacteria bacterium UBA6900; assembly: GCA_002451215.1. Lineage (GTDB taxonomy): Bacteria > Pseudomonadota > Gammaproteobacteria > Acidiferrobacterales > Sulfurifustaceae > SM1-46. The sequence continues at coordinate 4,687 of DKBM01000101.1, read as the reverse complement.
CTATGCCGGGCGCGGCCGCACTGCGCGCAGCACTTCATCCCGCGGAGACACGCGCGCTGTACTTCGTTTCGCGCGGTGATGGAAGTCATGTATTCTCCGAGACACTCTCCGAGCACAATGCCGCAGTGATCAAATACCAGCTCCACGGACGCGCGCGCGACTTCTCCAGTTACCCGGCGCGCGCCGGCGCGGAGCGCTGAGCCCCGGCATCGGAAACAAAGCAATGGCATCCGGTCGATTCATCACCCTGGAAGGCGGCGAGGGCGCGGGCAAGAGCACCATGCTCGCCTTCATTGAGGCGTGGTTGCGTGACCACGGCTACCGTGTGCTGGTCACCCGCGAACCAGGAGGGACCGAGCTTGGTGAGCGGGTTCGCGAACTACTGTTGCACCGCCATGAACTGGAGATTTCGCCCGAGACGGAGACTCTCCTGATGTTTGCCGCCCGTGCCGAACATCTCCGGCGCGTGATTTGGCCGGCCTTACACACCGGAACCACGGTGTTGTGCGATCGCTTCACGGACGCAACCTATGCCTACCAAGGTGGGGGGCGGGGTGTTGCGCAGGAACGTATTGCGGCACTCGAGCAATGGGTGCAAGGCGAACTCCGCCCGGACCTCACGCTACTACTCGACGTACCCGTGGCGCTGGGTTTGGGCCGTGCCGGCAATCGCAGTCAGCCCGACCGGTTCGAGCGCGAGCAGCAGGAGTTTTTCGAACGCGTGCGCGCCTGCTATCTCGAGCGGGCCAAGCTTGAGCCTGGCCGATTCAAGGTGATTGACGCATCACCCCCGCTAGTTGAGGTTCAGCGTCAGCTGGCACGTGCACTGCATGAGGCAATCCATGGCGAAGAAGTCTGAGCAAGCCGAAGAAGCGGTCATCCGCACGCGCGCACCAACACAATATCCCTGGCACGACGACCTATGGCGAATGACACGCGGCGCTATGACGCGCCTGCCGCACGCACTGTTGCTGCACGGACTGCCGGGTCTCGGCAAACAGGCGTTTGGTCTGCGCCTGGCACGGAGCCTGTTGTGCCTGGCCCCAAACAGTAAGGGTGATGCCTGTGGTAGCTGCAAGAGCTGCGCATTACTGGATGCCGGGACACACCCGGACATCTCGATGGTAACAGCACTCGCCGACAGCAGGGTGATTTCCGTTGATCAGATTCGCGAGCTCATCGATTTCATGTCGCTCAAACCGCACACCGCAACGCGCAAGGTCGCCGTGCTGTGGCCGGCGCACGTCATGAACGTCAACGCGGCGAACAGTCTGTTGAAGGTGCTGGAGGAACCACCGGCCGGAAGCTTCCTGCTGCTCGTCAGCGACCAGGCCGGCCGCATCCCCGCAACGGTAAGGTCGCGCTGTGCACGGGTGACTTTCCGACCGCCCGCACGTGACGAGGCAATGCGTTGGCTTGAAGACACGCGGGGCACGCAATCCGACAATGCGAACTTGCTTGCACTTGCCGGTGGCGCCCCGCTTGCGGCGGTAGCATTTGCAGAGACAGGCTGGATCGGACAACGTGATTCGCTGCTTACCGATCTCGAGAACCTGGCGGGGCATCGAGACACCCCGTGCGCATGCGCCTCCCGCTGGAAGTCCACCGGCGCCGAGCCGGCCGTCGATACCGTCTATGGGCTGGCTGCCGATCTCGTCCGGCTGGGCACGGCTGGCCCCGGAGCGAGCGTGTCCGCCCCGGAGTTGCGAGACCGCTTGCAGCGCCTTCTAAAAAGTATAGACTTGAAGCAGTTATACCGTTTTCTTGACGCAACTTCCGAGGTGAGAAACCTGCTGCGCACTCCGCTCGATCAGCTGCTGCTGATTGAGGATCTGCTGATCCGCTGGCAGCGCGTCGTCCCACACATCGTCTAGACTGAAGACCAACACGTTGTTCACCAAATGGCCGATATTCCGCGCAACCTCCCACCGCGTCCGCCCCTGAAGCCAGTGCCAGGCCCTGGCGCCGCGGGGGCTGGCGCGCGACCCGGCGTCCTGTCGCTCACGATCAAGGACAAGAACGCCTTGTATGCGGCGTACATGCCGTACGTTAAGGGCGGCGGAATCTTCGTACCAAGCAGTCGGCCCTACAAACTGGGCGATGAGGTATTCATGCTGCTCACACTCATGGACAGCAAGGAGAAGATCCCGGTGGCCGGGCACGTCGTATGGGTCACACCAGGCGGCGCACAGGGAGGACGCACGGCAGGGATCGGCATCCAGTTCAGCGAAAAGGATTCGGGTGTGGCCCGTGGCAAGATCGAAACCATCCTCGCCGGCGTCCTGAATTCCGAGCGACCCACACATACGATGTAGTCTTGTGGCAGAGCTCGTTGACTCCCACTGCCATCTCAACTTCGACCCGCTAAACACCATGCTGCCCACCCTACTGGCGCGGGCAGCGGCAGGCGGCGTCAGCCACATGCTGTGCGTGAGCGTCACGCTCGAAACGTTTCCCGAAGTCCGCGCCCTCGCCGAACAGCATGACAATATCTTCGCTTCAGTTGGCGTGCACCCCAACGAACGCGACATCACAGAGCCGACACCGGAACAACTGCTCGCGCTGGCCGATCATCGGCGTGTCGTAGCCATTGGTGAAACGGGGCTTGACTACTACCGCAGCGAGGGCGATCTCGGATGGCAACAGGAGCGGTTTCGTAATCACATNNGGGATCGTCACCTTCCGAAGCGCCGATGCTCTGCGCGATGTAGCTCGCCGGGTACCCGCCGACCGACTGCTCGTGGAAACGGATTGCCCGTACCTCGCCCCGGTTCCGTATCGGGGCAAGACCAATGAACCCAGTTATGTGCGTTTCGTTGCTGAGCAGGTTGCACAGGCACGAGGAACGTCGCCGGATGTGATTGCAGAGGTAACAACCGAGAATTTTTTTGCACTGTTCCAGACAGCGACCCGGCGGGGGCCGAGCACTTCAGTACGCGACACCGCCGGACATATGTAACATATTGTATTTATTGATGTTTCTTACACTACAAAATGATTCTATTCTTAGAGTGATGGGAATGGAGTAGTCTCGATGGATCGGACACAAATACGAGAAAAGGCCGGGCACGTCCTCATAACTTTTCTTGCACAACGCGGCCACGAGGTAACCCTCGCAGAGCTCGATAATCTAAGGTCGGTTGGCCTCGACTCACTGTCGATGGCTGAACTGATCTTCGAAGTATGTGAGGCTTTTAGCATTGACGATCGTCTGATTCGCGACGATCAGCTGCGATCGATTACGTCCCTCGGAAGTCTTGTGGATGCGATCGAAGATGCGCTGACACTCTCGGCGACAAATTGAGCCTGTATGTCGGTGTGCGCCATTACCGGCATGGGCGTTGCATCACCGATCGGGATTGGCATTGACGATTATTGGACGGCATGTCACGCGGGAATCTCCGGGATTCGAGAGATCCCGCATTTTGATGCGTCTCGCTTTGGTTGCCGTGCCGCAGGAGTCGTTGCTGGGCTGGCCGATTCTGGTTCGTATCGCAGTGAGTGGCAGGTGCACGATCGTGTAACCGGTCTCGCACTGACCGCGGCGATGGATGCCTGCGCAGTTTCGGGCATATATCTTGATCAGGTAATTGGCGTAGCGGTCGGAACAGGGGTGGGTGGCGTGTCTACGCATGAGAGTGAGTGTCGCAAGTGGGTCACTGGCCAGGGACGGGTCCATCCTGGCGCGATCCTGCGCGTCATGTGCAACGCTCCGGCGGCGCAAATCTCATCCTCGCTCAAGGCATCGGGCCCCTCGCTGACCATCACGACCGCTTGTGCCGCGAGCCTGCAGGCGATCGGCGAAGCGATGCTCTGGGTTCGCGATAAACGCGCGGATGCCGTGGTCGCCGGTGGCGCTGAGGCCCCTCTGTCCGAGCCCCTCTACGCCGCTTGGGACTCGATGCGCGTACTTTCTCGCTGGAAGGGACATCCTGGCGCAGCCTGTCGACCGTTCAGCGCTGATCGCTCCGGACTGGTACTCGCTGAGGCGGCTGGGTTTGTCGTTCTTGAGGACGATGCCAAGGCGCGTTCACGTGGTGCCACTGCGCTTGGGCATGTGATTGGATACGCGACCAATACCAGCTCGGAGCACCTCACCGCACCCAGCGTAGAGCGAGAAACCGAGGTCATGCGCGCGGCAATTGAATCAGCCGGCCTCGTTCCCACAGATATCGACTATGTTCAGGCCCACGGTACCGGCACGGTGGCAAATGACCTTGCCGAGGCGAAAGCGATCAGAGCCGTGTTCGGTGCCCACGCCGATAGACTACCGGTGTCGTCGGTCAAATCCATTGTCGGACATAGTCTCGGTGCGGCTGGCGTCCTGGGAGTCATTACTGCCATCCTCGCCCTGCGTCACCGCATCGCGCCTCCGACTATGAATCTTGATACTCCAGATCCTGCCATCGACCTCAACTGCGTGCCCAACCGCGCTCAGTCCCTCACCCAGGCGAAGCACGCCTTGATCAATGCATTCGGGTTTGGCGGAAGTAATGCAGCCCTCGTGGTGAGCGCAGGTTAGCCCATGCTACGCGCCACCCAACGACTCGAGCTACTGCGCGCACGGCTCACTGCCGCCCGCAAGGCAGAGGGTCGCGAGTTCGAACAAGCACTGCTGCGCCTGATTATCGGTGTGCCGGCAGTCTTCTATCTTGAATGGTACGCGCTGCCGGATCACTATCAGGAC
>DKBM01000131.1:0-42670 GCA_002451215.1 Proteobacteria bacterium UBA6900 | reverse complement strand
GCCAGTCGTGTGCGGGAAGCCGCGCGGAAGGACCAGATCCATCCGCGGACCGCCGCCAGTGCGAGCGGGTGCGACCATGGCCGCCCGGGCGATAGTGGAAAGCCTGTTGAATCGGAGCTTCACGCTGACTTCTCTTCGCGAATGACGGTGGGCCAAACCCGACGCTGCCACACCAGCACGGACCGTTTGCCGTCGGCCGGTCGAAGCACCAGTGCTTCGGAAAGATAACGAGTGCGGCCGAGCTGGATGCCTATGGTAACCAGAAAATAGCCACTGGTGACCCCATATGACGCCTGCGGGGCAGGGGCCCCGGCGGGAAGCATTTTCGCGAACTCTCCGGCTTCAGTAAACGGTTCGCGCTGGCGCCGCTCCAGAATAGATTGCGCCGCTGGAGCACCCGCGTCGCCCAGGAGGGCAGTGAGCACGGCTGGTAACGCAGTGTTCACGTTGATGTTGGCCGGCTGCGGCAGGATGACGACATAGGGGCGCAGTCGTTCAATCACCTCGGCAGTAAACCCCTTGATCAGACGCAATTCATCGACGCTGGTTAGCGGCTGGTTGGCGGCACGGTAGGGGGAAGGCAGATTGAGGTAGTCGATGTCCTCGGCACCCCCGGGGCGCGGCTCAGAGTCGGGATCGATCCAGTCGATGAGGGGCTCGACTAGCGCAACGTCCAGTCCTTCGGATCGCAGCAGCCGCTGGAAGATGGCAATGTCCGGTGTGCTGGGTTGGCCGTTGCGCACGAGGCCGTTGAGGTTGAAGCGTCCCTGGGCATCTTCCGCCGAGAGCGTGATGAGTGCTCCCTCCGCCGGCAGCGGCGGCAGTTGCCTGGCCCAGGCCTCGCCGAGGTGATCGGTCTTGCTTTCGCGCGCATCGCGCGCCAGAAACGCCATCGCCCAGCCGGTCGCTGCCTGGCGCAACGCGTTGGCCTGGGCGCGTTCGTTGATATTTTCCATTTGTCTGAGCCACACCTGCTGGCCGAGGCTGAGCGCCGCTGCGACGCTGGCGACGATGGCGACAATCAGTATTGCTGTGATCAGGGCGACACCGCGCTGATGTGCCGGCGCCGCCGACCTGATTCGCCCGCGCCGGACCGGCATCACTGGTTCACCAGGAACACGCGCGTGAACTCACCGCGTTCTTCTATCGTGAGCTTGATTTCCACGGCATTGGGTATCTCGCGCAGGTCTGTGCCGACCGGCCAGCGATCGACCCAGTTGCCACTGAACGCGCGGAACCGCGTTTCAAATGCCGTCACATTCGCAAGTAGTGGCATTTCACGGGGTTCGGCGACAGCGGCCTGATCGAGCGCCGGCCAAACCAGTCGCAGCAGTCGACCCTCCCGCAACCGGTAACCCACCTTGGCGAGATCCGGACCGCTACCCTCGCCGAGCACAAATACACCAGCGCGGATGAACTGCATGCTCGGCTCGGAGACGGCGCGTGGGTCGACTGGCTGGCCGCGGAACGCGGGCTGGTGGTTGCCAATCGTGTCACGTCCGGTGCGCGGGCGCATCTGCGCGAGATCGTCCTCGATTTGTACAAACGCAAGCGTCAGGCCGCGCCAAAACTGTTGCTCAGTGCCTAGGCGCTCGCGGGTCTCGAGCATGCGCGTGAGTCCGGCGTAGGCCATTGCCGAGGTAAGCGCGAAGATGCCGACCGCCACCAGCACTTCGAGCAGTGTAAAACCGCGAATGGTGGCAGGGGAGGCGCGCATGCGGCGGTCAGGGGCGCGCCAGAAAACCGACCAGACGCGCCAGCACCGCGTCGTCCTGTATCGCCCGGATCTGGATCTCGATCCGCCGCAGGTCCGCATCGGGCGTGTTGGCGACCAGCTCGCGCCAGCGCCACTCGCGACCGCCCATCGCATCGGTTCCCTCGCGGGTATCGGCTGACGGCCAGGCACGGTCCGCCTGCTGGCGGGCGAGACGATTCTGGGCGACCCACATCGCGAGCGCGCGGTCGCGAAGATTCGCGCTAACGTCAATACTCTGGGCGAGTGTGCGCATGATCGCGCCAAACGCGATGGCAATCACGGCGAGCGCGACCAGCACCTCGACCAGGGTGAATCCGCGATTTCGTTTAACCCGCATTTCGCGGGGCCTCGGCGCTGGCACGAATTTCGCCATCGAGCAGATTGTGCACATACCATTCCACGGCCCGGAGCCGCAGTGTCACGCGAAATGGCCCAAGTCCGCCGGTCGGATCAAAGACCAGCCCCGCCTTGTTCGTTGCGCTGCCGCCCTCGAGGTCGGCCGAGACCGTGATCGGGGTGGGCAACTCGCGGGGAGCGAGCAGGTCGCCCGGGCCTACGACGGCAAGCCGGCCGTCGTCACCGAGCTGCAGAAACCGGTATCCCTCGGCAGTAAGTTCCAACACCATTACCCGACCCTGCAGCACTGCTTCATCGCGCGCAGCCTGCACTAGCAGGGCCAGGCGCTCGGCCTCCTCACGCACCCGGTCGCGATCGCTGCGCGTCAGGTTGATTCCGATCGCAGCGATGATGATGCCGATGATCAGGACGACGACGGCCAGCTCAATCAGCGTGAAGCCGCGCTGACGCACGAGGCGATGATGCCTATTCAGAGAGTCCACGAACCGACATCGGCATCGTAGTTCTCGCCGCCCGGCTTGCGGTCGGCACCGAACGAAAATACGTCAATCTCGCTGTGCACGCCCGGATTCAGGTACTGATAATCGCTGCCCCACGGGTCTTTCGGCAACCGTTCGAGATAGCCACCCGGCTTCCAGTTGAGCGGGATGTCGCCGCTTTCCGGGCGTTTGACGAGCGCTTCCAACCCCTGCTGGGAGCTCGGGTAGGAACCGTTGTCGAGGCGATAGAGTTTGAGAGCGCTGATGATCGCTTGAATGTCGTTCTTGGCCGCGACGACGCGCGCCTGATCAGGTCGATCCATGATGCGTGGCACGATCAATCCGGCCAGGATTCCCAGAATGACTACCACGATCAGTATCTCGATCAATGTGAAGCCTTGTTGGCCGGTGTGCGGTAAGGAACGACTGGCAAAGAGTTTCATGATGCACCTGAGTCTCATTTGATGAGTTGGTTCATTTCGAAGATCGGCAGCAGGATCGCCACCACAATAAACAGAACGACAAGCCCCATGGCAAGAATCAACACCGGTTCGAGCAATGCGGTTAGCGCCCGCACCCAGCCCTCGAGCTCACGCGCCTGCGCCTCGGCGGCACGTATCAGCATGCTGTCCAGCCGGCCACTCTGCTCGCCGCTGGCAATGAGATGGATGACGACCGGCGGAAAGAGCTTGGCCTTGCCAAGTGAACGCGACAGGCTCCCGCCTTCGCGCACTTGACGTAGCGCATCCTCGACGGCATCGCGCATCGGCAGGTTAGTGACCACCGGCACCGCCGACTGCAGTGCCTGCAACAACGGCACGCCGCTGGCGGTGAGAATCCCGAGTGTGTCGGCGAAGCGCGCGGCGTTCACGCCGCGGATCAGTCGTCCCACCATAGGTGTGCGCAGCAGAAAGGCATGCCACTTCCGTCGAGTCACCTGGTTGCGGAGCGCGAGGCGCGCAGCAATGAGTCCACCGACAATGCCGATGCCCCAGACGGCGCCGCTGGCGCGCATGAAATCGCTTGCCAGGATCAGGATGCGCGTGACGAGTGGCAGCGCCTGCCCGGTGTTGGCAAACACGCGCGTTACTTGCGGCACGACGTAGATCAGCAGGAGCGAGACCACCGAGATGGCAACGATTGTCACGAGTGCCGGATAGATGAAAGCCAGCAGTACTTTTTGCTGCAGGGCCTGGCGGTTTTCGGTGTAGTCGGCGAGGCGCTCCAGCACCTCGCCCAGCTTGCCGGATTGTTCGCCTGCCTCGACCATGGCGCGGTAGATGCTCGGAAAGGCGTCGGGAAATTGCCCGAGGCTGCGCGCCAGAGACTGGCCCTCAAGCACTCGTCCGCGTACGCCCGCAACCACGGCGCGCGCCCGGGCTGTCTCTGACTGTTCGATCAGAACGTTGAGACAATCCTCGATCGTCAGGCCGGCACGCACCAGCGTGGCGAACTGGCGTGTGAGGAGCGCCAGATCGCTTCCCGATAGACGGCGGCGACGGAAGCGCAGTGGCAGTCCGTGGCGCTTCTCCGCCTCGGCAGCAGCCCCGACGTGAATGGCATCGACCTTGAGTGGCGTCAGGCCCCGATCACGCAATATTGCGCGAATCTGGCGCTCGGCGTCGCCCTCGAGAACGCCCTTTACGGTCCGACCACCCGGGTCGAGAGCGAGATATTCGAATCCGGCCATAGCGGGTTAGTCGCGCGTCACGCGAAGGACTTCTTCAATACTGGTGATTCCCTCGCGCACCCAGCGCAGGCCGTCTTCCCGCAGCGTCCGCATCCCGGCGGCACGTGCGTAGTCGCGCAGACGGTCTTCCGCGGCCGAGTCATGGATGAGCGTGCGCAATCCTTCGTCGATGGTCAGCAGCTCAAAAACGCCAGTTCGGCCCTGATAGCCAGTCTGGGAGCAGGCCTCGCAACCGTTTGGTGTGAAGATCGGGTGTTGCGCGGCGCTGGCCGGAGCAATGTCGAGCAGACTGCACTCGGTTTCGTCAGGTACCCGCGGCTGGCGGCACAGCGGACAAAGCCGTCGCACCAGCCGCTGGGCGAGCACGCCGCGTATGCTCGAGGCGAGCAGGAAAGGTTCGATTCCCATGTCCACGAGGCGCGCGATGGCACCGACCGCATCGTTGGTGTGCAGGGTGGCGAGCACGAGGTGGCCGGTGAGCGAGGACTGCACCGCGATTTGTGCCGTTTCCAGGTCGCGGATCTCGCCAATCATGATCACATCCGGGTCCTGCCGCAGGATCGCGCGCAGGGCGCGCGCAAACGTGAGATCAATGCGCGGATTGACCTGTGTCTGGCCAATGCCTTCGAGGTCGTATTCGATGGGATCCTCGACCGTCATGATGTTATGGCGGCGGGTATCGAGTTGGCCAAGCGCCGCGTAAAGCGTCGTCGTCTTGCCTGAACCGGTCGGACCGGTGACGAGGATGATGCCATGCGGCTGCAGAATCAGGGCGTCTAGCGTGGCGTGGGTGTCTGTCGCCATGCCGATCGCCTCGAGCGTGAGTCGGCCCGCCTGTTTGTCGAGCAGGCGCAGGACCACGCGCTCGCCGTGCGCTGTGGGCAGACAGGAGACGCGAACATCTACCGGTCGGCCGGCCAGTCGAAGCGTGATGCGACCGTCCTGCGGTTGGCGCTTCTCGGCGATGTCGAGACGCGCCATGATTTTCACGCGCGAAACGATTACGCCGTGCGCGGCCTGGGGCGGTTCGAGCACATCGCGCAACATTCCGTCGATTCGAAACCGCACCACCGAGCGTGTCTCGAACGGCTCGATGTGAATATCGGAGGCGCCTTCGCGCACGGCCTGGGAGAGCAGGGCGTTGAGTAGCCGTACAATCGGCGCATCATCCTCGCTCTCGAGCAGATCGGCGACCTTGGGCAGATTCTGCGCGAGTTCGGCGAGATCCGCATTGCCATCGAGTCCGCCGACGATCTGCAGGGCGTCGCTGCGCCCGCGCTCGTAGGCGCGATTGAGAGTCTCGTTAAATTCCGCATCGGAGAGCGGGTGCGGCTGCACCGGCTGCCCGAGCGCGCGTTGCACCTCGATCAGAACGCTGCTTGTCACATCGGGACGCGTGAGCAGTTCCACGCCACCGTTGTGCGCGCGTGCCGCGATGACGCCATGGCGCTTCGCGAAGTTGTACGGCAAGCGCGCGGTCCACTGCGGATCGAGTTCAAAGGTGTCGATACGTGCTGCCATGGGCGCGTGTAATGATCAGGGGTTCGGCGCCGGCTGCTCGGTAGCGGGAACATCTCCGTTCGGGGCCTGAGGCATCGCCTCCCTGGCATCGCTCATCGGCTGTTCATCCTCCGCCGGCTGCTCGGCGGCGGGAGCATCTCCGGTGGGCGACTGAGGTGCTGCTCCTTTGGCGTCGCCCATCGACTGTTCATTCTTCTTCGGCTGCTCCTTTGGAGCCTGCGGTGCGAGGCGAATGGTCACGTCGGCACCATCGAAGGTCTTGGACTGGGTGCGCAGGTAGTCGTAGCGGTCCTGCGAGACGCGGTAGTTATCGGTCGGGCTGCGCAGGATCTGCGGACGCAGAAATACCATGAGGTTGGTCTTCTTGCTGGTGCTGTCCTTGTAGCGGAACAGGACGCCGAGCAGCGGAATCTTGCTCAGAAAGGGTATGCCCTGCTCATTATCCTGACTCTGTTCCTCGATCAATCCGCCGAGCACAATCGTGCTGCCGTCATCGACCACCACCTTGGTTTCAATCGAGCGTTTGTTGGTGATGAGGTCAGAGGCGCCGCTGAGCGGTGTGCGCACGAGATTGGACACCTCCTGGTAGATATCCATCTTTATGTTTCCGCCTTCCGACACCTGTGGTTTGACCTTCAGGGTAAGGCCAACATCCTTGCGCTCGATTGTCTGGAACGGATTGACCGTGGCACCGGGGGCGGTGGCTGCAGCCTGCGCGTAGCTGCCCGTCACGAACGGAACATTCTGTCCTACCACGATCTTGGCCTCGGCATTGTCGAGCGTCATGAGATTCGGGGTGGACAGGATATTCGCCAGATTCTGCTGCTCCAGCGCCTTGGCCAGACCGCCGATGCTGCGCACTGTGGTGCCATCCGGCAACAGGATCTCCTTACCGAGATAGCCGAGGGTCAGGCCCCCGGACAGACCCAGAGCGACGGTGGCATTTGTCGCCAATCCAACAAGGCTGGGGTTCGCGCTTGGAAAGTTTTGCACTCCGGCCACCGCGCCCTGCCCGGCGGAACCCGCCGCGGCCCACTGGATGCCGAGTTCCCGCGCAGTGTCGGTGGTCATCTCAACAATCAATGCCTCGATGAAGACTTGCGCACGGCGCACGTCGAGCTTCTCGATGACGGCACGCAGATTGTTGTATACGGCATCGGGCGCATTAATGATGATGGCGTTGGTGGCCTCATCGGCCTGAATCAGCGAGGCTTCGACAGTACGCGCGCCAGTTGCGCGTGCCGCCGCAATGGCAGCCGCGCCGGCTGTGCCGGCCCCAACGCTTGCCACGGTTTGCTGGGCGCGAGCCTCGCCCTGCAGGATGCCGCGCAGCACTTCGGAGAGTTTGACGGCATCGGCGTTGCGAAGATAAATGACGCGGGTGTGACCGCCACTCACGGCAGGTACGTCGAGCTTGGCGATAAGCGAGCGCAGCTGGTTGACGCGGCCGGGGTTCTCGGCGCGGATCAGCAGGCTGTTGGTGCGCAGGTCGGGCACGATCGTGAAGCGGTCAGCGGCTGCCGCCGCGGCAGCAGCTGGAGTGCCTGGAGCAACCGGCTGCCCGGTGGTGGTCGACAGGCGCATCACCAGGTCGGCGAGATCCAGGGCGGAGGCATGCGTGATCGGTACGATGGTGACATCGGAGCTCGTCGGCTGGTCGAGCTTGGCAACGATGCGGATCAGGCGCCGGATGTTGTCAGCGTAGTCGGTGATGATGAGCGCGTTTGCCGCGTCATAGGCGGCGAGCTGGCTGGTGGGCGACATCAGCGGGCGCAGCAGCGGGATCATTTGGGTAGCCGAGCCATGCTGCATGATCAGCACGTGGGTTGCGATTTGTTCCCCGCCGCCCGGTTCATCGGTCGTGCTTACGTAGGCATTGGTCTTGGCCTCGGCGGCCGGGACAATTTTGGTAACGCCGAAGCCTTCGACCGCCGTGAAGCCCTGTGCCTTGAGCGCGGAGAGGAAGATCTGATAGGCAGCACCGCGCGATACGGGTTTGGCGGAAATAATGGTGATCTGTCCCTTCACGCGGGGGTCGAGCAGGAAATTGCGTTTGGTCATCTGCGAGACTGCCTTGACCACGCCCTGAATGTCCGCGTTCTGGAAATTCAGCAAGACCTCATTCGGCTTAAGCGCCGGCGCGGCGGCGGCACGCTGCGCGGCTGGAGCCTGCGGCGCAACAGGAGCTTGCGGCGCCGCCCGAGGAGAGGTTGTCTGTTGCGCGGCGGACAACGGTGCATTAGCGCCTTTCGGCGCCGCTGCGGGCGGTTCGTTTTGTGCACCGGCGGCCATCATGACCAGCGTGCCGACAGCGAAGACAAGGAAGCGTGAGGCGAGATTCGGCATCGGCATCAATTCATCTGAAACTGCAGTTGTTCGGGCTTGCCGGCGCGCATCACGTCCAGCGTCACCTGCATCGGCTGGTTGAGATTGGCGCCTGTCTCGCGATAGATACGCAGCACGTCTTCCATATTATTCACCGTTTGACCGTTGATGCTGCGGATTACATCACCCGCGCGCAAGCCAAGTTTTTCGTAAATGCTGCCGGCCTGGATAGTGCGAACCAGAAACCCGCCGCCGGAATTGGGCACAATATGCGCCTGACTCAACACCTGCGGCGACCTGAGGGCTTCAGGTCGCACGACCGTGGGTCCTGCTCCGCTCATGACGGCACCGGCCGGTAGCTTGGAATCGCTGTCGCGCAATACCGCGGCCTCGAAGCCGCCGCCGCGCTGCAGGATCGCGCGATCGGGAAGGACGGAATAGAGCGTCGCCCCGCCCGTGACTTCCTGTCCAATCGCGACAGGCTCTTCCGGTCCGCCGTTGATGCTCAAGAACGCAAAGCTGTCGTTGCCGTAAACCATGACACCGGTCAACACCACATTTAGCGTCGTGAGCGGAATCAGTTCAGGCGAAAGCGCGGCTCCGGCGCCCGCATCCGGGGAGCCGAACAGATTTGCGCCAACGATTGTAGGGAGATCGAGCGACACGGGACGAATCAGCGCAGGTGCGACTCCCGGCGCGCGCAACGACTGGGCGGGTCTCCACATTCGAAGGGTCCATTGTGACGCACTATATGCCAGCAAGATTACCGCAATCAGATTCACCGCCAATGGAGTCCGTCGGTCCGACAAGACGCGCTCCTTCAGTTGCTCAATGGCGGACAAGTCTGGGCTCCTTAAGATGAGACGGACAGCATGCTTGGCGAAACAGCGGAAACCGGTCCGGGGCGCGCTACATGGAGACCTATAGAATATACGTTTCGGAAGTCTGCGCTCATCTTATTGAAAATAGACGAGAAAGTCAGCGGTCCCGTTCGTCTGTCCGCTGCCACTATCGAGAATTCTTGCGCCAAGGCGGTATCATGGGGGATATAGATACCATCCAATCTCACGATATCGGGGCAAGGCGTCCCGCACGTCGCAACAGCAGCGGTGAGGGTTGTCCCGCCCGCGGTAAATGCCATGTACATCCAATACTTTGGGCTTAAAGAGAACCCTTTCGCGCTGTCGCCGGATCCGCGCTACCTGTACCTGAGCCACCGTCATCAGGAGGCGCTGGCACACCTCCTCTATGGGATCACCGAGGGTGGCGGGTTCGTGCAACTCACTGGCGAGGTTGGAACCGGCAAGACGATGATGATTCGGGCGCTGCTCGAGCGGTTGCCGGAAAACGTCGACGTGGCACTGGTGCTCTATCCGTTCCTGTCAGTTCGTGAGTTCTTGGCCTCAATACTTGACGATTTGCGTGTCGAGCGTTCGGCGAAGGGCAGCCTGAAGGGAATGATCGACGCACTGAATGCGTTTCTGCTGGACAATCATGCCAAGGGTCGGCGCACGGTTCTGATCGTAGACGAGGCGCACAGGCTGTCACGTGAGTTGCTTGAGCAGATCCGTTTGCTCACCAACCTGGAAACTACCAAAGAGAAGCTTCTGCAGATCGTGCTGGTCGGCCAGCCTGAGCTCGCCACGATGCTCGCGAGCCGCGAGCTTCGCCAGTTGGCGCAGCGTGTGACCGCACGCTACAACCTTACGGCATTGCAGGCAGCCGAGACTGCCGAATACGTCAACCACCGCCTGGGTGTCGCCGGCGCACAGACGCCGGTCTTCACGCGCGCCGCGCTTCGTAGTGTCCGCCGTTGGTCGGGGGGGATACCGCGCCTCATCAATCTCACAGGCGATCGGGCCCTACTCGGGGCCTATGCGCACGGAAAAGCGCGGGTGTCCGCATCGATGGTACGGCAGGCAGCCCGGGAAATTGAGCAAGGCACCCGGCGGAGTCGGTCGCGCCTCCTGGTCTGGGCAGGAACGGCCGCACTTACGGTAGCGGGGCTCGCGGCTGCGACTTTGTGGTTTGCGCCGGACATGCTTCGAACGAAGACGACTGGAGTGGCGGCAGTTGAACCGGCGAAGTCCCGCAAGGCGACAGGTCATCTCTTGGCCGAACCGGATGCCCGTGTGGCGAGCAAGCCGGACGCGGGCGCCGCGAGTGTGACGACCACCGAAGCGCTCGCGCCCAACTCGACGCTCGATGCGGTACTCGCCGATCCGCAAGTGGCAACGGATACCGATTCCGCGTTCGCCGGACTGTTTGCACACTGGCGACTGGATTATGCGGGCTTTGAGGGCACCACCGGTTGCGAGCGCGCACAGAAGGCCGGGCTCCATTGCCTCTTCGCGGCGGGTACCTGGAGCAATTTGCGACAGCTCAATCGCCCTGCCATTATCGAATTGTACGATCGGGTCGGCACGCGTCATCACGTGCTGGTGACCGAGCTGAGCGATGAGAATGTCGTACTGGAACTTTCCGGTCGGCGTTACGCGTTTACGCTTGCCGACGTAGGTCGCGCCTGGTTCGGCAAGTATCTCGTGCTCTGGAAGCCACCGTTTGCGACTGATCGGGTGTTGAGCCGCGGCATGCAAGATGCGTCAGTAGTGTGGGTGCGGGAGGCGCTTGCGCGTTACGGCTTAACGGGCATGGCGGCGCAACCTGATCTTTTCGACGCCGAACTGGAGCATCAGGTGCGCGAATTCCAGCGTCGCAATCAATTGGCGGATGACGGTTTGATTGGCAAGACCACGCTGCTCTATCTGAGCGCCTACGCGGGTGGTGACATGCCGAAGCTCGTTGCCGCGCCGAGCGACATCGTCACGAGGTAACCGTGTCCTATATTCTCGACGCGCTCAAGCGCTCGGAGCGCAGTCGCCAGCTCCATCGTCCGCTAGCATATCGATCCGAGCAGCCATCCGCGCCTGCCGTGCCCATGGCATTTGTCGTGTCGCTGGGCGCAGTGCTTCTTGCGGGTGCGGTCGGAACAATCTTCTGGTGGCGCGCCTCGCCGCCAACGCCGGATCCGGAAATGGCGTTGGCAGGGACGGCCGCCCGGCGCAGCGCGTCCGCCAGCGTGAGCTCCGGCAGCGCGCCGCAGGCGGCGGGACGGGTTGCAGGCGATGGTGCTTCGACACAGCTCGCGAGGGCTGTGCTGGACCCAACGCGTTCGGCGCCGTTGCCCGGGAGAGATGATGCCGGCCCGATACCGTTGCTGTCGGCGATGCCATCCGGGTTCCAGGAGCGGTTGCCTCCAATGGAAGTCAACATTCATGTCTTTTCGCCTGATCCCTCGCAGTGCATCCTCTCCATCAACAATCGCCCCTACCGCCAGGGTGACGAAATAACTGGCGGGGCAGTCGTGGAGGAAATCGTGCCGGACGGCGTGGTTCTCTATTATGATGGTCAGCGCTTCAGGTTGCCGCGGCCACGCTAAAACTGCGTGCGCAGGCCGAAGAGGATCGCGACGTCGGGTGAATTGTTCGCGATCAGGTCTTCCGCAAGGGCGAGGTCAATAGAGACATCCTTTCCCACCCACCATGTGAATCCGATTAGTATTTGGGCGGCGCTGCCGACGAGCTGGCTGAATTCGCTGTCCTGGAAGAATGGCGAATGCGCGTCGATCTGCAACTTGACGATGACGCTTGGGATCAGTGCGTAGCCGATGCCGATACCGCCAAACGCCACAAACGTGCGTTGCTGCGCGGGCAACACCTCACCTTGGCCTAAGTACAGGCCGCCGATACCGCCATACCACTGCAATGCCTCGCTGCAGACCGCTTGGCCGCAGGCCAGGCTAAGCCATAGCGCAAAGTCGGTTCCTCCGCTTCCCGTGAAGATTTCGGGATCGCCAGTCGGAAGTTTGAGCTGGCCGCGCAGCGACGCGACGTAACCGTGCTCCTTTGCCTGTTCACGTAATTGCCATGCACCAATGAGTCGAAGGTCGCCAGCCCCGCTTGCACGGTCGGCGAAGTCAAACTGTGTTGTTCCGTTTCTTGTGTACTTGTAATGAACCTGATTCCTCGGAACTTGTGATCGACCCGCGTCCGGATAGCCGAACGCCTCATGGAACTGCTCGATAGACCCGTCAAGATGACCGCCGCGAATCGCGAGGTAGGGCAACTCGAAACCCAGCTCAAGGTTCTGCGCCAAACCGCGCGCGACAATTAATGTGGTGCGGTAGCTCTCCCCGTCAAGGAAGAGCGTCTCGTTCGCGAGTGGCTCCCCTGTGAAATTGTTGGCGACGATCTCGTTTAGCTCGATGCGCGTATGTCGCGGCGGGACAACCTGCGCGTTCCCGATGGCGGGCAGTCCGTATATCTGGACAATTGGACTCTGGTTAAATGAATAGAAAGGCGTGATGTCCGATGCATTGGCCCCGTCGAGAGACAGCGCGAGTGGCACGCAGGCAAGTCCGGCAAGCCGGCGCAGCCGGAAGATCTTGCGTGATCGCGCAGCGCGTTGTGTCTTGTTGCAAGGCGGGCCTGAATGGACCATATCGCTCCGCGATTCTAGCGGTGGCGCGTGGTGCAGGCCATCAGCCACTTCCTTGACCACGCCATGTGGGCTGCGGCACGATTGGCACCGCCATATCGCGCGCCCGCAGGAGGGCATGCATGTTTCCGACAATGTTAATGGCGCGACGACCGGCAATAGGCCCTGCTTGCTTGAGTGGTACATCGGGCGCCGGACGACGTTGCCGCGCGGCTGCAACGGGTCAAGCTCCAGCCCGCGTAAGGGGCACCATCTGAAGCCAAGCCCGTCTTCAGTAGTAGAACCATCGACTTGCGCCGAGTTGCTTGGCTCTGATGGGACGTTTTCGCGGGTATTGCCGGACTTCATGCCGCGCGCCGGTCAGCAGAAGATGGCGGCGCAAATCGAGCGCGTGCTGGGCGGCAACGGCATGTTGGTCGCCGAATCCGGGACCGGAACCGGCAAAACCTTTGCCTACCTGGTTCCCGCGGTGCTGTCCGGCAAGAAGGTGCTGATCTCCACCGGTACCCGCAACCTGCAGGATCAGCTCTTCAACCGCGACCTGCCAGTCGTGCGCGAAGTGCTCAATGTTCCGTTCGCCGCCGCACTTCTGAAGGGCCGTTCAAACTATCTTTGTCTTCATCGACTGGAAAACCTGGCGGGCAGCGAGTCGACGCGACGCCACATGGACGAGCTCGCTCGGGTAACGTACTGGGCACGGGCCACGCGTGCCGGGGACATCGCCGAGATGAGTGAAATTCCCGAGGACTCGGATCTTTGGCCACTGGTCACCTCGACCGCTGACAATTGCCTCGGCGGGACTTGCCCGCGTTACTCGGAGTGCTTCGTGAACCGCGCGCGACGCGAGGCCTTGGCCGCGGACGTACTTGTCGTGAACCACCACCTGTTCTTCGCGGATCTGGCTTTGCGCGAAGAGGGTTTTGGGCAACTGCTGCCCGGGGTCGAGGCGCTGATTTTCGATGAAGCGCACCAACTGCCGGAGGTGGCCGCTAATTTCTTCGGTCAGAGCATCAACAGTTACCAGCTCGTCGGCTTGGCACGCGATGCCATCACGGAAGAGCTGAAAGAGAAGAGTGGTGTCGCCGCCTTGCGTCCGGCGGCACAGGCGCTCGAGAAAGCGGTGGCTGACTTCCGGCTCGCGTTTGGCACCCAACCGCGCCGCGATGCCTGGGGAGAGGCAAGCGATGAACGAGCGCTGCACGACGCGCTGTCCGAACTGCGTGCGCGGCTCGCGGATCTCGGACGGGCGCTGGAGCTCGCAGCGCCCTGCGGCGAGGGTCTCGCCCACGGTGCGCGGCGGGCGGGAGAGTTGCTCGAGCGTTTGTTTCTGATTGCCGATGAACCGCCTCCGGACTATGTGCCATGGTTCGAGACCACCGCCCGCGGGTTCTCCTTGCGCCTCACGCCACTCGAAGTGAGCGCCCCGTTGCGCACGCATCTCGCTGCCGACAGGGCGTGGGTGTTCGTGTCGGCCACCCTCTCGGTCAACGGAGACTTCGCGCACTTCCAGTCGCGACTTGGCCTGGAGCACGCCGAAACCGCCCGTTGGGAAAGCCCATTCGACTACGCGCGCCAGGCCCTGCTGTACCTTCCGCCCGACATGCCGCAGCCCTCGGCACCGCACTACACCGAACATGTAATTGAAGTTGCGCTTCCCGTGTTGGCGGCGAGCGGCGGGCGAGCCTTCCTGCTTTTCACGAGCCACCGCGCGTTGCGGCGCGCGCTTGAACTGCTTGCGGATCAGTTGCCATATCCGATCCTGGTTCAAGGTAGCCTGCCGCGCGCGCAGTTGCTCGAGCGCTTTCGCGCGTTGGGCAATGCCGTGCTGCTGGGAACCGGGAGTTTCTGGGAAGGTGTCGATGTGCGCGGTGAAGCGCTGTCCTGCGTCATTATCGACAAGCTACCGTTCGCAACGCCGGATGATCCGGTGTTGCGCGCGCGCGCCACCGCGCTCGAGGAGGCGGGGCGCAACCCATTCATGGAGTATCAGTTGCCCGAGGCGGTGATCGCGCTCAAGCAGGGTGTCGGTCGGCTCATTCGCGACGAGCGCGACCGCGGCGTGTTGGTGCTGTGCGATCCGCGGCTGCGCAGCAAGTCCTATGGGCGGGTGTTTCTGCAGAGTCTTCCGCCGATTCCGCGCACGACACTGCTGGCCGACGTGCAGGCATTCTTCTCGCTGGAATGAACGAATTTGTCGCCCGCGGGTAAAGGCGGTAGCGTAGGGCGCGCACCACGGAATGCTTTCCTTTGAGCGTACGACAAGCAAACGCCGTCGAATTTCGACACCTTTGTAAGTCGTTCGGCGAGACGCTGGTGGTGCGTGATGTCTCGCTTGCCATCCGGGAAGGCGAGTTCTTTTCCCTGCTTGGCCCGAGCGGCTGCGGCAAGACCACGTTGCTGCGCCTGCTCGCGGGCTTCGAGTCGCCGACCAGTGGCGAGATCCTCCTCGCCGGGAGCGGGGTGCAGGATGTGCCGGCGCGCAAGCGTGACCTGAACATTGTTTTCCAGCACTACGCGCTATTTCCGCACCTGTCTGTCGCGCGCAATGTCGCCTTCGGACTGGAGATGCAGAAGGTCGCGGGGGACGAAATCCAGCGCCGTGTCGCTGAGGCCCTGGCGCTCGTGCGACTTCAGGGCCTCGGGGCACGCATGCCACGCGAATTGTCGGGGGGTCAGCAGCAGCGCGTGGCGCTGGCGCGTGCGCTCATTACCCGGCCGGCGGTATTGCTGCTCGATGAGCCATTGGGAGCGCTCGATCTGAAGTTGCGTCGGGAGATGCAGTCAGAATTGAAGGCACTGCAACGTCGTCTGGACACCACCTTTGTGTATGTGACCCACGATCAGGAAGAGGCGCTCGCCATGTCGGACCGCGTTGGCGTCATGCAAGATGGACAGCTGCTGCAGGTCGGCGCGCCGCATGAGATTTACGATCGTCCCGTGAACCGCTTCGTTGCTGCATTCATCGGGGAGAGCAATTTCCTCGCTGCGGAGGTTACGGGGTACGACGACCGGGATCTCATTGTGCGCTCGGCTGGCGAAAGCTTGCGTGTCCGCGGCGAGCGTATCGCCATCGGGCGGCGGGTGACCCTTGCGTTGCGTCCCGAGCGACTACGCATCATGCCAGCGGGCGACAGCGTGGCCGTCAACGTCTTGGACGGGCGGCTGCGTGAATGCGTGTATCTGGGCACCGGCTGGCGCTGCGAGATTGAGCTGGTGGACGGCAGCGTGATGCGGGCAAGCGTGCCGCCGCAGGATTCTGGCGTACTCTCTGTCGGTTCGCGGGTGATGCTCACTTTTGCGCCACTCGACGTTGCCATCCTGGGGAGCGATTCGTGAGCGGGCACGGCAGCAAACCGGGCACGCGCGCCGTCGGCGTGTTGGTGCCGCCGGCAGCGTGGTTGACGCTTCTGTTTCTAGGTCCGCTTGGCGTCATCGCACTGATCAGCCTGATGATGCCGGGCGCGCCCATTGAGTGGACGATCGATGGGAGCGCCTATCAGCGGTTGCTCGATCCGATCTACCTCGGCGTCTTGTGGCGCTCGCTGTCACTTGCCGTGATGGCAACGGTCCTGTGCCTGGTGCTGGGCTACCCACTTGCCTATTTCATCGCGCGTCGCCCCCCACGACTTCGACGGGTGTTGTTCTTTCTTGTTCTCGTGCCACTCTGGACCAACTCGCTCGTGCTGATCTACGGCTGGATGGTGATGCTGCGGCCCAACGGAGCGTTCGATCAGCTGTTACAAGCGCTCGGATTCGGGGGCGGCGAACCGCTGACAATACTTTACACGCCGGCGGCGGTGATCCTTGGGTTGGTGTACTGGTATCTGCCGTTCATGGTGTACCCGCTGTATGCATCGATAGAAAAGTTCGACTTTCGCCTGCTGGAAGCGGCGCGCGATCTCGGCGCGGGAGGGGTTGCGGTACTCGTGCGCGTGCTGCTTCCGCTTACGCTGCCCGGAATTGCCACCGGCTGCTTGCTGGTGTTCGTCGAGGCGCTGGGAGCATTTGTAGTGCCGGATCTCCTCGGTGGGGCCAAGAGCATGATGCTTGGCAATCTGGTGCAGCAACGCTTTCTGTCAGTCCCGCAGGACTGGCCGATGGGGGCGGCAGCGGCGATGCTGATGCTCATGTTGTTGCTGGTTGGCATGCTTTGGGCAAGCCGCGTCGGGGGGTCGCGCCGTGGTGCTTGATGCGCGCGCCGCTTCGCGTTGGCTGCGGCTCGCGAGCTGGCTGGCATTCGGCTTCCTTTACCTGCCGGTCGCCGTGCTGGTGATCTTCAGTTTCAGTGCCAGCCGCTACAGCATGGTATGGGGCGGCTTTACGCTGCAGTGGTATGCGGCGCTCGCTGACAATGCGCGGGTGTTGTCGGCGCTCATGAACTCGCTCATCGTTGCGGGCGGCACCATGTTGCTTTCGGCCGTGCTTGGCACCGCGGCCGCGCTGGGGTTGCGGCGCGCGCGTTTTAGCGGCCGCGGCGTATTGGCTGCGCTTTTCTATGCGCCTGTGGTCATGCCGGAAATCGTGCTGGCAATCGGACTGCTGATGTTCTTCGTGCTGGTGATGCCCGTGCCGCTCGGATTGCCAAGTATTACGCTCGCGCACAGCGTGTTCGGCGTTGCCTATGTCGCGATCGTGGTGAGTGCCCGGCTGGAAGGGTTCGATGCCCAGCTCGAAGAAGCAGCCGCCGATCTCGGCGCCACGCCATGGCGGGTGTTTCTGCGCGTCACGCTGCCACTCATCTGGCCCGGGGTGCTCGGCGGCGCGCTGCTTGCCTTCACTCTTTCATTCGATGATTTCGTGATCAGTTACTTCGTCACCGGTCCAGGCACCGCTACGCTACCGCTGGTGATCTACTCGATGGTGAAGCGCGGTGTGACGCCGGAGATCAATGCGCTCGCCACGCTGATTCTTTTGGTGTCGTTCGCTATCTTGGCCCTGTCGATCTGGTTGCAGAGCAGGAATATAGCGGCAGGCGAGTTAGGTGTGAGGATTGGTCGTGCGGCGGCTTCCGATCGGGATCCACATTAGTTCGGATGATGATCTGGCGGATACGGCTCTACTTTCTCGATCGCCGTTCAGAAATATAGTCATGAGCAAGTTTGGCGACGACGTAACCGAATACCCATAGCAGTACCAGCAAGGAACCACGTATGAAGGCGGTGTTTACGATCTGATCGCCTTCATCGCTGAGTTGACCGACCGTGCCCCTCAGCTCGTCCGATTTGAGCAGGTCCTTGAGGGCCTCTCGTTCCAGCGCAATAAGCTGTGTCAACGCCGCTTCTCGTTCCGCCGGGAAATTTCTGGCCAGCTCTGCATAGGCCTCGGTAGAGCGAGTCACGCGTTCGACATTGTCGAGCAGTTGCCGAAACTCCTGCGATTTGAAAAGCCCGCGCATCCCGAATTCCGCCTCGAGCCGGGTAATGCTGGGGGCACGCTGCAAGTAATAGAGCAAGCGCTCGCTGAACTCGCGCACCTCGTCCACGGTCTCCCGCGCCTGCGCTACCTCGCCCAGCAGGCCCCCTGTCTGCCGCACTTGCCCCAGGTCTTGGGCGCGTTGGCCGGAAAACCCGGCGAATCTTACGCCGTAGGTATAGTGTTGGTCCGGATGCGCTTCGCGCCAATCCTGAATCAACTCTCGCAGCTCTGTTTGTTGTTTGGCGTTCAGCACGTTCTTGCCGATGTCCCAGATTTCCTCTTCGTGCTGACGGGCCGCATTCAGTAGCCCTTGACCCAGCTTTGGGCCCAGGAACTTGGGAACCCAGTAAGTTTCAAGATCTTGCCGCTGCAATGTCGTCAGCACCAGCATGTCCAGAAGGTTCTCTACTGCATTGGGACCGACGGCGATATCCAGCACCGCTTCTCTGATTGAAAGCTTGATTCCAGTAGCGAACCAGCGTAGTTCAGGTGTACCGGCGCGATCCATGATTCGATCCGCTTCCAGCGACATAACCGTTGAGTAGCGGTCGGCAAACCGGCGGATCTCCACTTCGAGTTGCTGTCGCTTGATTCCCGCCTGTTCCGCTTGGCGCACGGCCGCAACCCTGACTTCCTGGGATTGTCGCGACGGTGGCGTCACAGTGGTGGCGCAACTCCACAGCCCCACGCAGCACAAGGCTGCAGTGATCACACGCCAAAGCGGCGGCTGGATTGTCTTCCGGATCGCATTGAAGTGAAGCGGCACTGTGTGCATCCCCCGTTGTTCTCGGTCGGGCTATTGCTGTATACCGCACCAAGGACGAGCGCAGCCTTTACTGATCGCGCATCTGGCATTGCACTGCTAATTCACGGCAGAGCTCATTCACTGCTCGTAGCGCCACGTCTCTACCGGTATCGCCACTCTCGCCAGCATCGGTCCACACGAACAGCAATGTTAAGTTGCCATCCAGCGCCGTGGCCTGTGCTGTCACGCTCTTGTCTCCCTGCATGACCTCGATCAGGTGGCGCCTTTCGTTGCTGTTAATCAGTTTCAGGTCTGGCCGATTCTGCAACACCCGTTTCATGGCGGCATAGACTTCGGCCGGCGGTAACTGCAGCTGGACAGTTGCCGTATGTTGGCGCGCGCCTTGGGCGTAGAGCACCATACCTGTTTGAGTGGGTGCCCGCATTGGGCCAACGGTGCAACTTTGCAGCATGAAGACGCCGCCCACCGCGAGGAGCAGCGGCAAACACATCGATAAGATCGATGCCCTATTTGGCGTTGGCATCTTGGCACCCCTGGCATCCAATCTCTGTCACTACTGTATGCAAAAGAAATGCTTGCCTATTTGATGTGCATCAAATTCCTGTCGCCAGGATTTCTCGCGAGAATTCGGCCATTTCCGCTTCTGATTGACCGTCACGGGGCTTAGGCATCGCGGAATTGTGATGTCCTCTGCACGGATCTTAGTGATGCCCGGACATGTCCCCTTAACGATGCGTCTGGAACTGGGTTGCCTGACATAATCCGGTTCACGATCCAGCCGAGGCTTTGCCGGCTCAAAACGCGGATCCTCATGGTATCGTTCGCGATACTGGCCTTGTCGAAATGGGTTGCAGGACAGAAGTATGACCGGGGGAGAAGGTGTGACACTGGGGCGTTGGGTTCGATGGGCGTCGGTGGTGGCATGGGTGGCCGTGCTGGCTGTTGGTCTGGACGGAGCGCGCGCGGCGACGCTCGATCGGGAGCTGTATCTCTTCAACTGGGACCGCTACGTCGATCCGCAGATTCTCAAGGATTTCGAGAAGGAGTTCGGTGTACGGGTAATCGAGGATCACTACGCCAGCAACGAGGATCTGCTTGCCAAATTGCAGGCGGGCGGGGCCGGCTACGATGTGGCAGTGCCTTCGGACTACATGGTGCGAATCATGGTGCGCCAGGGCCTGCTGGCCAGGCTCGATCGCTCAAGTCTGCCTAACCTGCGCAACCTCGGCCCCCGTTTTCGGGCGCCCGCGTACGATCCCATGCTGGAATTCTCGGTACCGTACCTGTGGGGAACGAGCGGCATAGGCTATCTCGCGAAGCGTGTGCAGCCCGCGCCCGCCAGCTGGGCAGACTTGTTTGATCCCGAGCGTCTGAAGGCGCACAAGGGCCGCGTCAGTATGCTGAACGACATGCGCGAAGCTATCGGTGCCGCGCTTATCTACAAGGGATTCTCTCCCAACACGAAGGATCCCGCTCAGTTGGCGGTGGCGCGTGATGTGTTGCTGCGGCAGAAGCCACTGCTCGCCAAGTACGACAGCGAGAATTACGAAGATTCACTGGTGGCGGGCGAGACAGTGCTGGCGCACGGCTGGAGTGGTGAGATCTTTACGGCGCAGAAGGACAATCCGGACATTCAGTTTGCACTCCCGCGTGAGGGCACCTTTCTGTTTGTCGACAACCTGGTGATTCCAGCACGATCGAAGCGCAAGCACACGGCGGAGGTCTTTATCAATTTTCTGATGCGCCCGGAGGTCGCCGCACGCAATTCGGTAACGTTGCGCTACCCGACGCCGAACGAATCAGCACGCCGCATGATCGATCCGAAGTTGCCGGGCGCATCCTACACATTACCGTCTGGTATCAAGCTCTATTCGATCGAGGATCTGGGCGAGGCCGGGCGGCAGTATGAGCGCATCTGGACCGAGCTCAAGGCGCGCTAGTCGGTGACTGCGATGAATCGCTTGGCGCT
This sequence comes from Proteobacteria bacterium UBA6900, assembly GCA_002451215.1. GTDB lineage: Bacteria > Pseudomonadota > Gammaproteobacteria > Acidiferrobacterales > Sulfurifustaceae > SM1-46. The sequence goes on along the minus strand of DKBM01000131.1, from coordinate 21,895 downwards.
GTTAATAGCGCAGGGGTTTGGGGTCGGGCGCATCGCCTGGGCGCCAGGAACATTCGGTACGGTGTTGGCCGTCCCGCTCTATCTTGTCCTCGCGCCTCTCGACCTTCTTTGGTATGCAGCGGTCGTGGTGTTGCTGTTCCTTGTTGGCGTGGTGATTTGCGGTATCGCTGATCAAGTTCTTGGAACCACCGATCATGCCTCGATCGTCTGGGACGAGATTGTCGGCTACCTGGTGACGATGCTCGCGGTGCCGCGCGGCTGGGAGTGGATCGTGGGCGGTTTCGTGCTCTTTCGACTGTTCGATATCTGGAAGCCGTGGCCGATTCGCCTTGTTGAACGTCGGGTGCGTGGCGGTCTGGGAGTAATGCTTGACGATCTGATCGCTGCCTTGTTCGCGTGGGTAGCGCTGCAGTCAATTATGCGGGTGGCGCTGCAGTAGCGAGGCGATCTGGTGCCGGAAGGCACATGCCCAACCGATGGGATCAGTCAGGCGGCGAGTACGTCGCCGGCGTCAATGAGCTTGTCGATTTCCGCTGGCGCGAGGCCATATTCGGCGAGAATCTCGCGCGTGTGTTCCCCCAGCAGGGGGGCCGCGCGGTTCACGCGGGTCGGAGTCGCGGAAAACTTCACCGGTGTGCCGAGCGCGCGCGTCCTTCCGACCTTTTTGTGTTCCACCTCGACCACCATCTCGCGAGCCCGCACCTGCGGGTCTGCAGCCATCTGTTCGATGGTGAGAACCGGTCCCGCGGGCACGCCAGCATCCTCGAGCAGCTTAAGCCACTCGCCCGTCGGCCGTTCGCGAAAGCGCGCGGTCAGCAGCTCAATCAGCGCTGGCAGGTTGTGCATGCGCGCGGCGTTGTCGCGGAAGTGCTCGTCGCCGCCGAGCTCCGGCATGCCGATAATCTCGACCAGGCGCAGCCAGTTCGCCTGGTTGGCGGCACCGATGTTGATCCAGCCATCGGCGGTCTCGATGGCCTGGTAGGGGGCGCTCAACGGATGCGCGCTGCCGAGCGGCCCCGGGGAGCTGCCGGTGGCAAAGAAGATGGCGCTCTGCCATGCGGTGTGCAGAATGCCCGCTTCCAGCAGCGATGTTTCAACGCGTTGGCCCTCGCCGGTTTTCAGTCGGTGTGTGTAGGCGGCAAGGATCCCCATGGTGCCGAGGATTCCCGCCGTCATGTCTGTGAGCGGAACGCCGACCTTGACCGGCGGGCGCCCCGGACCCTCGCCCGTGAGGCTCATGATTCCGCTCATGCCCTGCGCAATAAGATCGAAGCCTGCGCGATCGGCATACGGCCCCGTAGTGCCAAAGCCGGTCAGCTGACAGTAGATGAGCCCCGGGTTTGTCTTGCGCAACGACTCGTAGCCGAGCCCAAGCCGCTCCATGGTCCCGGGACGGAAGTTCTCGATGAGCACATCCGCCGTGGCCAGCATGCGTCGCAGCAGGCTGCGGCCGGCCTCGCTTTTCAGGTTGATCGCAGTGCCGCGTTTGTTGCGATTGAGGATCATGAAGGCTGCCGACTCGCCATCGACTCTTGGCGGCACCATGCGCCGCGAATCGTCGCCATCGGGAAACTTTTCGACTTTGATGACATCGGCGCCAAGGTCAGCGAGTAGCATGCCGCAAGCCGGCCCGGCCATGATGTGCGACAGCTCGATGACCTTGACGCCCGACAGCGGCCCGTGCGCCATTGCTAGCGTCCCTTGAACTCGGGCTTGGTCTTGGCAAGGAATGCCCGATAGCCGGTCTTGAAGTCCTCGGTGTCATAGCACGGGTACGCGAGGTCGATGTCCGCCGGCGTGATCGGGCCACCTTCGTCGAGCCTCCGCATGAACTGCTTGTGCAACCGCGCCACGAGTGGCGCGCCGTCGGCAATGCGGCGTGCGGTCGCGTAAGCCTCTTCCTCGACTTTCTCGTCCGGCACGACACGAGTGACCAGGCCTTTCTGGTACGCCTCTTGCGCACCGATCACCCGGCCCTCGAGCAGCAGCTCGAGCGCAACCGCCCGGCTGCTCATTCGTACGAGCGCCTGGATCTCGGCCACGCCGGCGCTCAGGCCCAGTTTATTGATCGGAATGCCGAAGCGACCCGAACTCCCGCAGATGCGCAGATCGCAGAGTGAGGCGATTTCGAGGCCGCCGCCCACGCAGATGCCCTTGATGAGGGCTACCACCGGGTGGCGGCACTCGTACAGCGCGGCCAGTGCCTCGTGGTGCACATGCCCGTACTCGCGCGCCTGCGCGCTTGTGGCGCGCGTGCTCTCGAACTCCGAGATGTCGTTGCCCGGTGCGAATGACTTGTCGCCCGCGCCCCGCACGACGATGCACCGCACCGAGTCGTCGGACGATAGCTCACGCATCGCCTCGCCGAGGCGCTGCCACATGGGCTTGGTCAGGGCGTTGAGTTTGTGAGGGCGGTTCAACACGACCGTGACAATGTCACCGTCGCGCTGCGTGAGGATCAGGTCGTTACTCATGATGCATCTCTCAGCGNNACGCTCGCCACCGGCGGGGTCTGCTGGCCGATCGCGAGGTTCAGGGTGACGATGAGGCCGAAATGAACGGGGTCGATGCCGACTGCGAGTACCAGCGGCATGACGATCGGCACGACCAGGATGATCGCTGCCGCAGAATGCAGCACCAGCCCGACGAGCAGGAAGAACACGTTCAGAATGGCCAGTACCGCGTAGCGGTCGCTGGTCCAGCCCGAAATCATCTGCGCGAGTTTCTGAGGCGCCTGGACTTCGGTGAGGTATTGGCCGAGCAGGGCGGAGCTCGCCACCAGCAGCATGACGATGGCAGTTTGAATGCCACCATCGATGATGGCTTGCTTCAGGTGCGCCCAGTCCAGTTCGCGGTACACAAGGCCGATGGCGATCGCCGCAAGCACGGCCAGCGCCGCGCCTTCGGTCGCGGTGACGAGGCCACCGAAAATGCCGCCGAGAATGATGATGGGCAGCAAAAAAGCGAGCAGCGCTTCCTTGAAGGTCTTCCATACGCGCTTTACCTGGAACAGCTCCTCAACCGGGTAGTCGTAGCGACGGGCAAAGCCATAGGCGCCGGCCATCAGCAGCAGGCCGCCCAGCACGCCCGGCACGAGCCCGGCCACGAACAGCTGCACCACTGACGTATCCGACATCGCGGCATACAGGATCATCGGGATGGATGGCGGAATGATGATGGCGAGCGAGGCGGCCGACGAGGTGATGGCGGCCGAGAACGGGGCCGGGTAGCCGCGCTTCTTCATGGCCGGGATCATGATCGAGCCGAGGGCGGCGACATCGGCGACCGCCGAGCCGGAGATTTCGGCGAAGAACATCGATGCGCCGATGTTTATCATGGCGAGCCCACCGCGGATGAAGCCGAGCAGTGCGGAGGCGAACGCGATCAAGCGGCGCGAGATGCCGGTGGCGTTCATGATGGCGCCGGCGAGAATGAAGAGCGGAATCGCAATCAGGGGAAAGCTGGTGGCGCCGGAATACATGGTTAGCGCCAAATTGGCGAGTGCATCGGCGCCACTCGTGGCTACCATGGCTCCGAAGGCCACGATGGCCAGGGCAATGGCGATCGGCACATTGATAAGGATCAGAGCAAGCAGAAAGACCGCGATCAGCAGTGTCCCCATGCTAGACGCCCTCGGTGACGGCGTGCGGCGACGCTTGGTCGGCGCGCGCCTCGGCGAGCGCCGTAGGGATATGCAGCAGCTCGGCGAGCAGGAACAGCGCGCCGCCGATCGGGATCACTGACTGCGTGTAACTGACCGGCACATCAGGCAGGCTGACGAGTGAGTCGGTATCTAGCACGTCGAGCACCATCCAGCCGGCGTAGGTGAGGAGGGCGAGGAATACGAGCACCACCGCCTCACTGACGTAGACGAGCGCGACCCGTGCACCACGCGGCAGCAGGCGCACGAGCTCTGGCACGCCGATGTGAGCGCCCTTGAGCGCGGCCAGGGCGGCCCCGTAGTAGGTCACCCAAGCCAGCGTGACGGACGCGATCTCGTCATACCAGACAAGGGATTCGCCGAATTTACGAAACGCTACGCCGAGGAGTACCTCGAACGCGAGGAAGACCATCAGCACGATCACCACGAACTCCAGCAATCGCTCGACCGCGGTACGCAGAGATGTCATGCAGTGTTTCCTGGTGTTGCCGGCAGCAAACGCCCCCTCGGCTTGCGCCGAGGGGGCGGGGAACGCGACCTACTTGGCGAGAGCCAGCGCCTTGTCGATCAGCGCCTGGCTGCCTTTCACTTCCTTGCCGAACTCGGTGTAAATGCCCTTGCTCGCCTTCACGAACGCGGCCTTGTCCACCTCGTTGACCTTCATGCCGGCGGCTTTCATTTTCCCGACAAGTTCATTGTCGAAGCGCTCGGCCGTGCTGTAGACGAAAGCCTGGGTTTCGCGTGCGGTGTCCTCCAGTATCTTGCGCACGTCCGCAGGCAGAGCGTTCCACTGCTTCTTGCCGGTCACGAGATAGGCCGGCGTGTAGACATGGCCCGACATCGAAAGATACTTTTGTACTTCCTGGAATTTCTGACTGTAGATCTGGATAAGCGGATTTTCCTGACCATCCATCACGCCGGTCTGAAGCGCGACAAAGACTTCCGAGAGCGCCATCGGGCTCGGGTTGGCGCCATAGGCCTGAAACATCTTCACGCGCCATTTGCCTTTCGGGGTGCGCAGCTTGATGCCATCGAGATCAGCCGGGACGCGAATCGGCCGCTTGTTGTTCGTGATATTCCGGTAGCCGTTTTCCCAAACCGCGAGAACCTTGACGCCCTTTTTCTCGGCCGCCGGTGCCAGCGCGGACCAGAAGATCTCCTTTTCGATGCGCTGCATGTGCGCGCGGTCCTTGACGAGGTAGGGCATCTCGAAGATGCCGAACAGATCGCTCTCGGACGACATCACTGTGGAGGGGAGGGCGAAGGTCAGCGTGCCGAGCTTCACCTTCTGCAGCATTTCCTTGTCGCTGCCGAGCTGGCTCGAGCCGAACACGACTACCTTGGCCTTGTCGCCGAGTTTCGCGTTGGCACGTTTGGCGAACTCCTCGGATGAGGCCTCGAACAGCGAGCCGGGGCCTCCAACGTGGCCGAGCTTGAGCTCGATTGGGGCCGCAGCGGCCTTGGCGCCAATCGCCAGACCGAAGACCGCCAAGACAAGCACTTTGAGCAGCTTCATGGGTCGTCCTCCTTCTTCTCCAGTGGGTGATGGGTGACTGCGGGGATGTTTCCCTGCGCAGACGCTTTGTTCTAGTTCATGACGATGTTGCGAGATAGTCGAGCGCCTTCTGCACGCCGCCTTTCTTAAACGGTACGCTGCCAGCCGCAAGGCCCATTTCGACGCCGCACAGGGTCCCGGCCAGCATCAGCTCGTTGAAATCGCCGAGGTGGCCGATTCGGAAAACCTTTCCCTGTACCTTACCAAGTCCGGTGCCGAGCGACATGTCGAAGCGCTCAAGGATCAGACTCCGCAACTTGTCGGCGTCGTGGCCGTCGGGCATGAGGACGGCGGTGAGCGTGTTGCTGAACTCCGCTTCGTTAAGGCAGAGAATCTCCAGGCCCCAGGCGCGAACCGCGCGGCGCGTGGCTTCGGCCAGACGCGCATGACGTGCAAACACGTTGTCCAGACCCTCTTCATCCAGCAGCATCTTGAGCGCCTCGCGCAGCCCGTAGAGCAGGTTAGTGGCCGGTGTGTAGGGAAAGAAACCCGACTGATTGGCGCGGATCATGTCCTCCCAGCGCCAGTACACCCTGGGCAATGTTGCTTGTTTGGTCGCATCGCGTGCCTTGGCGCTCAATGCGTTGAAGCTCAAGCCTGGCGGAAGCATCAGGCCTTTTTGAGACCCCCCTACGGTGACGTCGACGCCCCACTCATCGTGGCGATAGTCGATTGAGGCGAGCGAGGAAATGGTGTCGACCATGAAAAGCGTCGGGTGCCGGGCGCGGTCGATCGCAGCGCGGATCTCGCCGATTCGGCTGGTGACGCCGGTAGAGGTTTCGTTGTGAACGACGCAAACCGCCTTGATCTTGTGCTGCCGGTCCTCGCGCAGCTTCGATTCGACAAGGTTTGGATCGACGCCGTGGCGCCAGTCGCCAGGCACAAACTCGGCCACGAGTCCCAGCTCGGTTGCCATGCGCTGCCACAGCGAGGCGAACTGGCCAGTCTCGAACATCAGCACGCGATCGCCAGCGGACAGCGTGTTTACGAGTGCTGCCTCCCACGCCCCGGTTCCGGAGGCTGGGTATATGACTACGTCACTCTTTGTCTTGAAGACGCGCTTTAGGCCTTCGATGACCCCCAAGCCCAGCTGCGCGAAATCTGGGCCGCGGTGATCAATGGTTGCGCTGTCGATTGCGCGCAGGACACGGTCTGGGACGTTGGTCGGCCCCGGAATCTGCAGAAAATGGCGTCCACTTCGGAGAGCCATGCAATTCTCCCGTTTACTTTCCAGAGACTTTCAATCAATGGTGGGCTGCAACTGAAGTTCAACGCGCAAGCGCGATGAACAACACCGGAACGCAGCATGTGGCAGTATCGCCAACCGAATACATAATGCAAGTATTTTGTATACAAATTGGCTTCGCTCTTTATAATCCGCCGAAGCAGTAGACCAAAAGAAGCTCAGCGCACTAGCGAGGCCAGCGCAGTGTTTCCTCTTGCCACACTTCGTCAATCCCGGTCACCCGGCCGGCCAGCCGTTCGGAGAAGGTGCGCGTGAAGGGCACCGCTACGATCGGTGATGGCCGCCTGGCGGCGCGCCTGCGAAGAGAACTCGAAGGCGAGGTCCTGTTTGATGCCTATTCGCGCGGGCGCTATAGCACCGATGCGTCCATCTATCAGATAGAGCCGATCGGCGTGGTGGTCCCGCGCCATCAGCGTGATATCGCTGCCGCCATGCAGATTGCCGCCGAAGCGGGCGTGACCGTGCTGCCACGTGGTGGTGGCACCTCGCAAATCGGCCAGACAACTGGCGAGTCGCTGGTCGTGGATGTCAGCAAGTACATGAACCGGGTGCTCGCATTCGATGGGCAGGCGCGCACGGTGACGGTCGAGCCGGGGCTGGTGCTCGAGCCGCTCAACAAGTTTCTCAAGCCGCACGGACTGTTCTACCCGGTGGACGTTTCCACCGGTAACCGGGCCACGCTCGGTGGCATGGCCGGCAACAACTCCTGCGGCTCGCGCTCGATCCGCTATGGCAACATGGTGCACAACGTGCGCGCCATCGAAGCCCTGCTTGCCGATGGCAGTGAACACCGCTTCGCCGAGGTGCCGGCTGACATGTCGCAGCTGAATGCGGAACCGCGTTACGCCGGGCTGGTGCGTCGGATGCGCACGCTCGGGGAGCGCGAGGCGGGCGAGATCGCGCGTCGGTTTCCGAAGCTGCTGCGGCGGGTGGGCGGCTACAACATCGACACGCTCCGGGCGGGCGGTCATAACATGGCGCAGTTGCTGGTGGGATCCGAGGGCACGCTCGCGTTCTTCACAAGCCTCGAGCTGAACCTCCAGCCGATTCCACCCCACAAGGTGCTCGGCATCTGCCATTTCCCGACTTTCTACCAGGCAATGGACGCCACGCAGCACATCGTTAAGCTCGATCCGAGCGCCGTCGAGCTTGTCGATCGCACCATGATCGAGCTGTCACGCGACATTGCCATGTTTCGCGCGACCGTCGAGCGCTGCGTTCGTGGCGAACCCGATGCGCTGCTGCTCGTTGAATTCGCCGGCGAAGATCATGCGGCACAGCTTCGCCAGTTGCGCCAGCTCGAGGCGCTAATGGGCGAGCTCGGTTTTCCCGATGCTGTAGTGGAAGCAATCGATCCGAAGTTCCAGAGCGCCGTGTGGGAAGTGCGCAAGGCCGGTCTCAATATCATGATGTCGATGAAGGGTGACGGAAAACCTGTGTCTTTCATCGAAGACTGCGCGGTGCCGCTCGAGGATCTCGCCGCGTACACCGATCGTTTGACCCAGGTCTTCCAGAAGCACGGCACTACCGGCACGTGGTATGCGCATGCCTCGGTCGGTTGTTTGCACGTGCGACCGGTGCTGAACATGAAGGACGATCAGGGTGCAAAGAAGATGCGCGCCATTGCGGAAGAGGCGTTCGCCATGGTGCGCGAATACAAAGGCTCGCACTCCGGTGAACATGGGGATGGGCTCGCACGTTCGGAGTTTCACGAAAGCATGTTCGGCGCCCAGATCGTGCGCGCCTTCGAGGAAGTGAAAGACGTCTTTGATCCGACGGGATTGTTTAACCCCGGCAAGATCGTGCGCGCCCCGCGAATGGACGATCGACGCCTGTTCCGCTACAAGCCGGAATATCGGGCTCAACCATTTGACACGGTGCTCGACTGGTCCGAGTGGGGCGGCTTCGCGGGCGCCGTCGAGATGTGCAACAACAACGGTGCCTGTCGCAAGGCCGAGCTTGGCGTCATGTGCCCATCCTACCGCGTGACGCGCGACGAGCAGCATCTCACGCGCGGACGCGCCAACACACTGCGGCTGGCGATCACCGGGCAGCTCGGGCGGGAAGCGCTGGTATCGGCGGACATGCACGCGACCATGGCACTTTGCGTGAGCTGCAAGGGCTGCAAGCGCGAGTGTCCGACTGGCATCGATATGGCACGCATGAAGATCGAGTTCATGCACCAGTACCGCAAGCACCACGCACCGCGTTTGCGCGAGCGGCTGGTTGCGTGGCTACCGCGCTATGCGCCGCTCGCGGCACGGCTGCCGTGGCTCTTCAACCTTCGCGATCGCATCCCGGGTGCTCCACAGTTGAGCAAGTGGTTCCTCGGTCTGAGCGTGCGCCGTGCGCTGCCGAAGTGGCGACGCGATTACTTCGGCAGCCGCCCGGGCGATACACCGAACACTACGGGCACCGCGGGTGAGGTGGTGTTGTGGGTCGACACATTCAACACCTGGTTCGAGCCGGAGAACGCGCGTGCGGCGCTCGCTGTGCTTCAGGCGGCTGGCTACCGGGTGCATCTGGCGCGTCCGCGCGACAGGGGGCGCCCGCTATGCTGCGGGCGCACCTTCCTGACAGCGGGCTTCGCCGCGCATGCAAGAGAGGAGGCGCAACGGCTCATTGACGCGCTGGCTCCGTTCGCGGCGCGCGGCGTGCCGATTGTTGGCCTGGAACCTTCCTGTTTGTTGTCATTGCGAGATGAGCTGGTCGGCCTGATCCCGGGTGAAGCCACGCGCTCGATTGCGGGTCACGCCCTGTTGTTCGAGGAATTCCTTGTACGCGAGAACGCCGCGGGACGATTGAAACTTTCGCTGACCGCCCAGCGCGGGCAGTCGGTGCTGCTGCACGGGCACTGTCACCAGAAAGCATTCGGTGCGATGTCGGCGGTGCAACAGAGTCTCGCTCTCGTACCGGGATTGGAGGTAAAGATGATCGAGTCGAGCTGCTGCGGCATGGCCGGCGCCTTCGGTTACGAGGCTGAGCACGAGCTGGTTTCCATGCGTATGGGCGAGATGAGCCTGCTACCGGCAGTGCGCGAGGCTTCTGCGCAGACCCGGGTGGTGGCCGATGGCACGAGTTGTCGCGCCCAAATTCGGGACGGCACGGGCCGCGTCGCGATGCATGTCGCCGCTGTGCTGGCGGCGGCGCTGAGCGGGCCGGCGCAAGGAAATGAAAGATGACTGATTCCAAGGATGAGGTGCGTGCGGTGCAGGTGCCGGGCGGGCAACGAAAGGGCGCACCAATTGCACGTCATGCGCTGCACGATGAGGTGGTGCGGCGCATTCGCGACTTGATCGTCCAGGGCGAGCTGGCGCCCGGCGAGCGGCTGCCGGAACGCGAGCTGTGCGAGCGCTTTGGCATCTCGCGCACGCCGTTTCGCGAGGCGCTCAGGGTGCTTGCCACCGAGGGGCTCATCGACCTGCAGCACCACCGTGGAGCGGTAGTCTCGAAGGTGACGACCCATGACGTCGATGACATGTTTCAGGTGATGGGTGTGCTAGAGGCACTTGCCGGCGAGCTTGCCTGCAGTCGGGCGAGCGATGCGGAGATTGGGGAAATCGAGATGTCTCACGAACGCATGCTGCGGCACTATCGCGAGCACGATCTGTCGGGCTACTTCCAGCTTAATCAGCGCATCCACGAATCAATCATGCAGGCGGCCGGTAACCCGGTACTCAGCAACCTCTACCGTACGCTCAGTGTGCGCATTCGCCGCGCGCGCTACATGGCGAATCTCTCGCAGGCACGCTGGGACCAGGCAGTGGCGGAGCACGAGGAAATCCTCGATGCGCTGAAAGGGCGCGATGGCAGGCGGCTCGGCCGGCTGTTGCGCGACCATTTATTGCACAAGGCCGATGTAATCAAGGCCGTGCTCCTGGGCGCGTAACGATGTTTCAGACGCTGTCCTTTCATCTGCCGAATGGTGAGATAGTTACGATCGAAGTGCGCCGGGCGCTTGCTGCGGGCGCCACCGGGCGCGATGCCGAGCGAGTGCAGCGCCATATTGCACGCATGACGCAGCTGGGCGTGACGCCACCGCCGCACGTGCCGATGCTCTATCCGCTGATGCCGACGCTCGTGACAAATGCCACCGACATTGGTGTCATCGGCGTTGACTCGACCCCGGAGGTGGAGGCGGTTGTATTCTCCTGGAAAGGAATCGACTACGTGACCGTGGGAAGTGACCACACCGACAGGCGCATCGAGGCCGCTTCATCCCTGCAAGGCAAGAACTCCTGTCCGAAAGTCATTGGCACCACAGCGTGGCTGCTTGCCGAGGTGCTTGATCACTGGGACGCGCTGCAACTGCGAGCAACCTGCGGAGATGTTCTGCTGCAGGAGGGCGGTGTGGCTAACCTGCTGCCGGTACAAACGCTGATGGATTTCGTCGCGCGTCATGACGGCGCATTATCGGATGGCCGTCTATTTTTCGGTGGCACCGTACCGACACTCGCGTCCCCGCCGAAAGGGGGGACGACAATAACGCTCGAACTGCGCGACCCGGTGCGGAAACGCGCCTTGACGCATGCTTACACGGTGCACATTTTCGAGGAGTACTTCCGGGCACCCGGTTAGGGTTTGGCGAACAGTCCAAGGTGCCGCTCGCGCAGCAGATTCTTCTGCACCTTGCCCATGGTGTTGCGCGGAAGCTCTGGTACAACGAACACGCGTTTGGGTACCTTGAAGCTGGCGATCAGCGGCTTGAGCGCGGCGATAACGTCCGACTCGCGGAGGTCTTCATTCCCCGGCCGTGCCACCAGCACCGCGACCACAGCCTCGCCGAAATCGGGGTGGGGCACGCCGATGACGGCTGACTCCTGTACGCCCTCGAGTTTGTCGAGATAGCCCTCTATTTCCTTGGGGTAGATGTTGAGGCCGCCGGAGATGATGAGATCCTTGGCGCGACCGACGATGGAGACGTAGCCATTGTCGTCACGCCGCGCCAGGTCGCCGGTGTGAAAGAACCCGTCGCCAGTGAATTCCTCGACGGTTTTCTCCGGCATCCGCCAGTAACCCTTGAACACATTTGGCCCCTTGACCAGCAATTCACCTACGTCGCCATTGGCAACATCATTGCCGGTGGCATCAACCACGCGCACGGCGACGCCTGGCAACGGCGGACCGACCGTGCCCGGCAATCGCGGCCCATCGAGCGGATTGGAGGTGTTCATACCGGTTTCGGTCATCCCATAGCGCTCGAGGATCGTGTGACTGGTGCGCTCGTGGAACTCGCGGAAGGTCTGGGGCAGCAATGGCGCTGATCCGCAGGTGAAGAGCCGCATGTTGCGACAGACATCGCTCCCGAACGCAGGCTCCGCGAGCAGGCGCGTGTAGAAGGTCGGAACGCCCATGAACACCGTCGCCTGGGGCAGCGCGCGCATTACTGCGGCAACGTCGAATTTCGGCAGGAATAGCATCTTGCTCGCATTGAGCAACGCGCAGTGGCAGGCGACAAACAGGCCGTGAATATGAAAGATGGGGAGCGCATGCAGCAGCACATCGCCAGGTTGCCAGCCCCAGGCCTTGTGCAGGGCAAGCGCGTTGGCAGCAAGATTGCGGTGCGTGATCATGGCGCCCTTTGGGTGCCCGGTTGTTCCGGAGGTGTAGAGAATCACGGCCACTTCATCACCACCGACCGTTGCAGTGGAGAACACGGCGGGACAGGCGCGTGCTGCCTCATGCAACGTTCCACGACCACTAGCGTCGAGTGTCAGCACCTGCGCGACCCTGCGTTTTGCGGCGAGCGCCTGGACGGCCGCAAGGCGCTCGGGTGAGCAAATCACAAGACCGGGCTCGGCATTTTCCAGGAAATACTCAACCTCTAGGTCGCGGTACGCGGGATTGAGCGGCAGGTAGACAAGACCAGCACGCAAACAGCCAAGATACGCGAACAGTGCCGCAGCCGATTTCTCCGTCTGCGCGGCAACGCGGTCGCCGCTGTGCAGGCCCAGCTGCGTGTAAAGTTGCGCGTAGCGCGCGCTCTCGGCCTCGAGTTGAGCGTAGGTGTAGTGCTCGCCCGCCGGCGTTTCGAGGCAAATGTCGTCCAGGTGACCTTCCAGGCGCTCGGCGATCAGACCGTAGAAATTCTCGCTTTTCATTCAAGGTTCCTTGACACCTCGCGCAGCGGGTGCAAATAATCGTTCGTGCGCGAAAGGCGTGACCACAATGTGAAATCACGCCACCCCGGTTAGCCAATGAAACAACAAGAGCGCGGGGCAGAACAAGTACGCTACAGCGGACGCGCAATTTCTCATAGTCCGACCGCCACCCTAAGGAGATTCCATCCATGACAAAGCAACAACCAATGTTCGCCGTGCGTCTTGCCGTCGGCGTCCTGTGCACCGCCATCCTGTTTGCGGGCGCCTCGGCGCAGGCGGCAGACATGGTGCTCAAGGCTTCGCACCAGTTCCCGGGAGGCAAGGGCGATCCTCGCGACGAGATGGTGCAGATGATCGCGCGCGACGTCGAGAAGGCCAATGTCGGCCTCAAGATTCAGGTCTATCCCGGGCAGTCGCTGTTCAAGGCCAAGGAACAGTGGGGCGCCCTCACCAAGGGCCAGCTCGATATCACCTCGTTCCCGCTCGACTACGCGAGTGGCCGTCATCCGCAGTTCAGTTCCACCCTGATGCCGGGGTTGGTCAAGAGCCACGAGCATGCCCAACGCCTCAACAAGTCACCGTTCATGGACGACATTCGAAAGATCATCGAAGACTCGGGCGCCAAGGTGCTGGCGGATGCCTGGCTGGCCGGGGGCTTTGCTTCGAAGAAGACCTGCATCCTGTGGCCAGACGATATCAAGGGCCAAGTGACGCGAGGTGCCGGGAAAGCCTTCGAGCAGATGTTGGTTGGAGCGGGTGCATCGATCTCGTCTATGGCTAGCTCGGAAATCTATACCGGAATGAAGACCGGAGTACTCGACGCCGCCAATACCAGCTCGGGCAGCTTCGTCTCTTATCGCTTGTATGAACTGGTGAAGTGTTTTACTGCGCCCGGGGATAACGCATTGTGGTTCATGTACGAGCCGGTTCTGGTCTCGAAAAAGACCTGGGCAAAACTCAACAAGGCTCAGCAGGATGCGTTGATGGCCGCTTCCAAAAAGGCGGAAACCTATTTCGTCGGCGAGGCGAAGAAGATTGACCAGAAGGCAGTCGATACCTTCAAAAAAGCCGGCGTGAAGGTGGTCACAATGGATGACGCACAGTTCGAAGCCTGGAAGAAGATCGCCGACCGGACTTCTTACAAGATGTTTGCGGAGAAAGTGCCCGGTGGCAAAGCACTGCTCGACAAAGCACTGGCAGTGAAGTAGACCGGCAACACGCCGGCATCGCCCGACGTGGACGTTTTCCTTCTGCTGGTCCGACGGTTGTCACAGGCCTGCGGCGTGGTTGCCGCGGGCCTGCTGGCGGCCGCGACGCTGGTAGTGTGCCAGATGGTGTTTTGGCGCTATTTCCTCGGCGCTTCGACAGTCTGGCAGACCGAGTTCGTAATCTACGCAATCGTCGCCTCAACCTTCATCGGGGCACCATACGTGCTGCTGCATCGCGGGCACGTTGGCGTGGATCTTGTGGTGTTGTACTCGCGTGGACGCGTGCGCTTGGTGTTCGCGCTGTTGGGAGCAGCATTGTCGCTGGCGTTTTGTGTCGTGCTCGCGTGGGCCAGCGGCCAATATTTCCACGAGGCATGGGCTGGCGGTTGGCGGACCGATACCGTATGGGCGCTGCCGTTGTGGATCCCATTGCTGCCATTGCCCGTCGGTATGGGACTGCTCGCGCTCCAGTTCACTGCCGATATCCTGTGTATCGTTACCGGGCGCGAACCGCCGTTCGGTGTTGAAGCTGAGGACCAGGAATGACGCCGCTCGAGATTGGTCTTCTGATCGCAATCGTCACTATCGTGTTGCTTGGCACGGGAATGCCGATAGCGTTTGGGCTTGGTTTCGTCGCGGTGGCATTCATGGTCGCCTTTCAGGGCGCAAGTGCGCTTGGCGTGCTGGCCGAAACTTTTTTCAGCGGCATCGACAGTTTTGCGCTGGTGTCGTTGCCGATGTTCATTCTCATGGGCGCGGCGGTGGCATCGTCGCCAGCGGGGCGTGATCTGTATATCGCGCTCGATCGCTGGTTGAACCGTGTACCGGGCGGTATTGTGGCGGCGAATCTGGGCGCCTGCTCGATCTTCGCCGCATTATCAGGTTCGTCGCCGGCGACTTGTGCGGCGATCGGAAAGATGGGCATCCCGGAGATGCGCAAGCGGGGCGTTCCCGATGGTCTCGCCACCGGTTCGATCGCGGCGGGCGGCACACTTGGCATCCTGATTCCGCCCAGCATCACGATGATTGTCTATGGCGTCGCAACCGAAACCTCGATTGGGCGGCTGTTTCTCGCGGGCGTACTGCCAGGAATCATGCTGACGGCGATGTTTATCGGCTGGACGCTTTTCGTCGCCTGGCGCCGCGGCTGGGGCTTCGGCGAGGTGGCACAGAGTTTTTCCCTGCGCCAGAAACTGGAAATTCTCCCAAGAATATTGCCGTTCCTCGGGATAATCGTTGGCATTCTTTACGTGCTGTACGGTGGCGTGGCCACGCCATCGGAAGCCGCGGGCGTCGGTGCGCTGTTTTGCCTGGTAATGGTGATCGCGATTTATCGTATGTGGCAGCCCGGGCGCATGTGGCAGATTTTCCGCGACAGCACCCGCGAAAGTGTCATGATCATGATGATTATCGCAGCGTCGGAACTCTTCAGCTTCATGATGTCGTCGCTGTACGTGACACAGGAGATCGCGGAAGGAATAGCTGCGCTTGAAATCAACCGTTGGCTGTTGATGGGACTCATTAACCTGTTTCTGCTGGTTGCTGGCATGTTTCTTCCGCCGGTTGCGATCATCCTCATGACCGCACCGATTCTGCTACCGATCGTGGTGCAGGCGGGGTTCGATCCGTACTGGTTCGCGGTGATCCTGACGCTCAACATGGAAATTGGGCTTATCACACCGCCCGTAGGGCTCAATCTCTTCGTGATCAACGGCATCACGCCAGATATCCGGTTGCCGGTCATCCTCCGCGGCGCGTTACCTTTCGTGCTGCTCATGGTGGTCGGAATCTTAATATTGTTCCTGTTCCCCGGTATTGCCACTTGGCTGCCGGACAGGTTGATGGGACCGGCCGTCGGCGGGTAGTGGAGCGGCGCATGCCGCACTTGCCGGATGGTCTGGCCAAACGAAGTTGCCTGGTAACCCCACTCTGATTGTTGCCGTGCGTTATCAAGCATATATATCGCGATATATATGAAGCGCTATTGGCTCGAAAAATTTCTGGATCGAATCGCGGACCGCGGCCGCGATCTCCTGCACATGCTGACCGAGGGATCTGCCCTTCCACGGCTAGGTTCGCTGTGCCGCGCACTTCTGTCGGGGGTGGGAGAGGCCACGGGGACCGCGCTGTCGCGCGAGGTGTTGCGGGCCTATGAGCGCATGGATCATGAGGGACGCACGGCATTCTTCGAGATGCTCGCTATCGAATTCGGCCCCGATCCCTCCGCCATCCGCGCGGCGACCGACGAATATCTGCGTTCAAACGACCCTAATGCCTTGCTACGGCTCATGGCCGTAGTGGAGCCGCCGCGTCAGGAGTTGTTCCGGCGCATAAACATGGCGCCAAATGGCACGGCGGCGCTCGTCGCTATGCGCGCGGAGCTTCTCGGGCTATTGGCGCAGCACCCGCAGCTTAAGGTCGTAGATGTGGACATGAAGCACCTGTTCGCCTCCTGGTTTAATCGCGGCTTCCTGCGGCTCGAACGGATCGCCTGGAACAGTCCGGCGGACCTGCTGGAAAAACTGATCCGCTATGACATGGTGCAAACTATAAGGAGCTGGGACGACCTGCGCCGTCGCCTGGCGCCCGATCGCCGCTGCTTCGCTTTTTTTCATCCGGCGCTGCCGGACGAGCCACTTATCTTTCTGGAGGTGGCACTGGTGAACGGTATGGCCGACAAGGTCACGCCGCTGCTCGATGACCATGCGCCGGTACTAAAGGGCAGCGACGCGAACACCGCGATGTTCATCTCGATCAACAGCACCCAGCCTGGTTTGCGCGGCCTGTCGTTCGGTAATCTGCTGATCAAGCAGGTCACCGAAGACCTGCGTCAGGAACTTCCTCAACTGAAGATCTTTGCGACGCTCTCGCCGTTGCCAGGGTTTGCGGCAACGCTGCGGGCGGCAGCGAATGATACCCACCGCGATTTTAGCCGGGCGCGGCTCGAAGCCCTGCTGCAGGAGTACGCCGAACCGCTCCGCCAGGCCAGTGGCGGAGAGCGTCCGGCAGAGGCGTTGATAGCGCTGCTGGCCGGTGGCGAGGCGCCAAGCGCTGTGCTGGCCGAGCCGCTGGAGCGGCTGGCGCTGGCCTATCTTTCCTTGCTGCCACGCGAACCAGATGTTTTCGACCCGGTCGCGCGCTTTCATCTTTCGAACGGCGCGCGCCTGGAGCGCATAAATGTATTTGCTGACGAGTCTGCTGCGCGCCGGGAGGAATCTTTCGGCGTCATGGTGAATTACCTTTACGATCCCGACGAAGTCATTGCCAACCACGAAGGTTTTGTCGGTAGCGGCAATGTCGCCATGTCGCGCGCCCTGCAGCGCGAGCAAAAGAAGATCGCGGCAGTCTGGAATGCTNNGTGCCGGTTCTGGTGATCGTGTTCGAGCGCCAGGGTGTCAATCCCGGCATCATCATGCAGCTCGCGCTCGGTACCTCGCTCGCTACCATCGTGTTCACGGCCATTTCGTCTATCCTGGCGCACCAAAAACGGGGGGCGGTGAACTGGGTAATCTTTCGTCAAATCGCCCCGGGTATCGTCGTGGGCACATTGCTTGGGAGCCTGGTGGCCGACGCGCTGTCGAGCCACGTGCTGCGCTGGATGTTCGTTGTCTTCATGTTCGCCGTCGCGGCGCAGATGTCGCGCGGCACCATGGTGATTGCCGCGCATGCGAAACTGCCAGGCCGAGTGGGCATGTCGGCGGCGGGTTCGATCATCGGTGTCGCCTCGGCGCTGTTCGGCATCGGCGGCGGCTCGCTGTCAGTGCCGTTTCAGACATGGTGCGGTGTGCCGGCAAAGCAGGCGGTAGCGACATCCTCGGCGATCGGTCTGCCGATCGCACTTAGCGGCACGGTAGGCTTCATCGCGGCGGGTCTGGGCGAGCCGGGTCTGCCGGCATGGAGCATCGGCTACGTGGTGTTGCCGGCATTCGCGGGTGTGGTAACCGGCAGCACGCTCGCTGCGCCATTCGGTGCGCGACTCGCGCACCGGCTCTCCGATGCCACGCTGCGGCGCGTCTTTGCCGTGTTCGTGTCGGTGCTTGGCCTGCGAATGTTGTGGGGTCTGCTGCAGGGCTGAGGCAGCCCGCCGGCTCACTCAGTGCGGGGGCGGGCAATGAATTCCTGGCGCTCGAGGATATCGAGCGCCTGAATCGCATGCGGGAACCCCTGGGCGGCAGCCTGCCGCCACCAGAACATGGCATTTTCGAAGTCCCGGCGCAGTCCATCACCTTCCGCTGCCATTAGGCCAAGATTGAACTGGGCTGCGGCATCGCCATTACTGGCGGCCATGTACCACCACATCGACGCGACCGCGGAGCTCTTCTCGACATTATGTCCCTGGGCGTACGCCGCGCCCAGGTTGTACTGCGCCTCGGTGCTGCCGGCGAGCGCGGCACGGTGCCACCAATACATCGCCTCGGTTGTGCTGGGCTCGACGCCCACGCCCTGCGCGTAGGCGACCCCGAGGTTGTACAGCGCACCAGCATGCCCCTTGTCTGCAAGGTCACGCCAGGCGCGGAGCGCGCTCTCCACGTCGCCCTTCTGGAATATTGCCATCGCTGCGGCAAAGTGCTGGTCAAGCGTTGCCGATTCGCCGCGATGGGAAATGCCGATGGCACGGGTGGCCGTGATAGGGGTCAAGCTAGCTGTGGCACGCTGCGGCTGAACCAGCATGGCCAGCAAGAACAGGATCAGGGAGGCGAAGAGGAACCGGGCAGCCATCGACCCCCGATCCGGTGTGGCAACGGAGTGACTGCGAATAGAGCGATGTGGATGCATGACAGCCCTTCCTAATTGTTGCGGGTACGGGTACGAACCAGGGAGGCATATTCCGTGCCAGCGCCTCGCGGCAATGTTGGCGACGATGTTGAGTTCAGTAGCGTCTCGCAAGGCCCGGGCGCCGGTAGGGTTTGTTGCCAGGGCTCCGCAGGAGCGGGGTTCGTGCATCGGACGGCAGTCGAGTATTCTTGTCGCACCATGTCCAGCCTGGTTACCGACACAACCCTGGAAGAGATCGCGCTGGCTGCGGGGCGTACCCTGCGGCAGAAGGGCCTCATGCTCGCGGTGGCCGAGTCCTGTACCGGCGGCTGGATTGCACAGGCAATTACATCGATCGAAGGAAGTTCCGGATGGTTTGAGCGCGGGTTCGTCACCTATACCAACATCAGCAAGCGCGAGATGCTCGGGGTCAGTGCCACCACGCTTGCGCGTCAGGGCGCGGTGAGTGAGGCAACGGTTCGCGCCATGGCGGAAGGAGCGCTTGAGCATAGCCACGCCGACGTTGCGCTGGCCGTAACGGGAATCGCAGGTCCCGGAGGCGGCAGTGCCGAACGGCCGGTTGGCACGGTATGGGTCGCCTGGGCCGGAAAGCACCGTGACACCATCGCGAGTCGCTACAGCTTCACGGGCGAGCGGGCGCAGGTCAGGCGCCAGTCGGTTGTTGCGGCGCTTGCCGGCATGATGGATTTCCTGGGTGCTTAGATGTCGACCACCGGAGTGGGAGAGTGGTGTCTCCTGCGCCAGGAATCCGTTACTTTTCTTGCGCTTAGGGGTCGGCGCAGGGCTAGGCCGGGCACGGCGACTGTGAAATAATTTGCGCCCACGCAGTTCGCGTTGGTTGATCCCCCGATTTGGCTTGCGCGGCGCGGCCGCAGGAGACAGTTTATGGAAGCGAACAAGGTCAAGGCGCTGAGCGCTGCCCTCGGGCAGATCGAGAAGCAGTTCGGCAAGGGGTCGGTTATGCGACTGGGTGACAGTACCATCGCCCAGCAGGTCGATATCATCCCTACCGGCTCGCTCGGCCTCGATATTGCGCTCGGTATCGGTGGCGTGCCACGGGGTCGCGTAGTCGAGATTTATGGGCCGGAGTCTTCCGGCAAGACGACGCTGGCACTTTCTGTGGTTGCCGAAGCGCAGAAGCTCGGTGGCGCGGCTGCCTTTATCGACGCCGAACACGCGCTGGATCCGCAGTACGCCAAGAAACTCGGCGTGAACATCGATGACCTGTTGGTCTCGCAGCCCGACTCGGGCGAGCAGGCTCTGGAAATCGCCGACATGCTGGTGCGTTCGGGGGCGGTCGACGTGGTGGTGATCGACTCAGTCGCGGCGCTCACACCAAAAGCCGAAATCGAAGGTGAGATGGGAGAGCCGCAGATGGGCCTGCACGCCCGCCTGATGAGTCAGGCGCTGCGCAAGCTGACCGGCAACATCAAGCGTTCGAACACCCTCGTAATCTTCATCAACCAGATCCGCATGNNCGCCTCGACATCCGCCGCATCGGCGCCATCAAGAAGGGTGACGAGGTTATCGGAAACCAGACGCGCGTGAAGGTGGTAAAGAACAAGATGGCACCGCCGTTCCGCCAGTGCGAGTTCGACATTCTTTATAGCCAGGGCATCTCCAAGGAAGGCGAGTTGCTCGATATCGGTTCGGAACTCGGGATCGTAGAAAAGACCGGGGCCTGGTATAGCTTCAAGAAGGAGCGAATTGGACAGGGCAAGGACAATGCCCGTCAGTTTCTGAAGGATCATCCGGAAACTGCCGGGGAAATCGAGAAGCAGATCCGCGCCAAGGTTGTCACGGCTCCTCAAGTCGCATCACATGAGGCGGACGACGAAGCCGTAGCCGAGGAGGCAGAGGCGTGATCCGCGGAGCAGGGGTCCGACGCGCCGCACGGGGATGCGATGGGCGAGCGACCCCGGTTACCGACATTGAGGAGGGGTGCTTGGCTTGGCCTCTCGGAGGCGACGAGGCCTGAGACGCTGGCGCGCGAGCGCGAAGAGCGAGACCGGCGATACCGCAGACGCCGCGAAGGCGCGCATTATGGCGTTGCGCATCTTGACCCGCCGCGAGCACAGCTGTGCGGAGCTCAGGGCAAAGCTGCAGGAAAAGGGCTGCGCCGACGAGGTCGCCGGTGCGGTGGTGTCGCAGCTGGCGGCCGAGCGCCTGGTGTCGGACGAGCGTTTCGTTGAGGCGCTTATTGCGGCCAGGCGGCGACGGGGCTATGGTCCGGTGCGCATCCGTCATGAGCTGCGTGAGAAAGGGATCCCCGCGGAGCATATTGAGTTGGCACTCGATATGGGTGCACGCCACTGGCTTGCGGATCTGGAGCAGCTATGTAGCCGCCGCTACGGGTCGCGCCCGGCCGCAAATTATTCTGAACGCGCCCGCCGGGCAAGGTTTTTACAGAGTCGCGGTTTTACGACAGAGCAGATTGCAAAGATACTGAGTTCGCGCGCCGAAGATTGAGCGCGTCCAGCCATGCGAAGCACCGATATCCGAAGCCAATTCCTCGATTACTTCAAGCGCAACGGGCATACCGTTGTCGCCTCGAGCTCGTTAGTGCCGGCAAACGATCCGACACTGCTGTTCACCAACGCCGGCATGGTGCAGTTCAAGGACGTATTTCTGGGCGCCGAGAAGCGCCCCTATGTGCGCGCCGCAAGTTCGCAGCGCTGCGTGCGTGCCGGCGGCAAGCACAACGATCTCGAGAATGTCGGTTACACCGCGCGCCACCACACTTTTTTCGAGATGCTTGGCAACTTCAGCTTCGGCGACTATTTCAAGCGTGAGGGAATTCACTACGCCTGGGAGTTTCTGACGCAGATCCTTGGGCTCGCCCCGGAACGGCTCTGGGTCACGATATATAAGGATGACAACGAAGCCGCGGATATCTGGCTGAAGGAAATCAAGGTCGACCCGCAGCGCTTCTCGCGACTCGGCGAGACTTCGAACTTCTGGCAGATGGGTGACACCGGGCCCTGCGGTCCGTGCTCGGAGATCTTCTACGACCATGGCCCGCAGGTTCCGGGCGGTCCGCCCGGCAGCCCGGANNCTGAACGTGGTGGCCGATCATATCCGCGCGGCATCTTTTCTCATCACCGATGGCGTATTGCCTTCGAACGAAGGTCGCGGCTACGTGTTGCGTCGCATCGTGCGCCGTGCCATCCGCCATGGTCACCGGCTCGGCGCGCGCGAGACATTTTTCTATAAACTGGTTGCGCCGCTGTGCGAACAGATGGGTGACGCCTATCCGGAGCTGGTGCGGGCGCGCGGCCAGGTCGAGCAAGTGCTCAAGCAGGAAGAAGAGCGTTTTGATGAGACGCTCGAGCAGGGTCTGCGCATCCT
>DKBM01000120.1:0-5422 GCA_002451215.1 Proteobacteria bacterium UBA6900 | reverse complement strand
GCGCGGAATGCTTTGAGGTCCGACGCCGGGTCGGCCTGCGCGGCCGCCATGACGCCTACCCCCACGCCCAGCGCGGTCAGTAGTATGGCAATCTTCTTCATTCTCTATTTCCTCCTCGCGGTTGAGTGCGCCGCGCCGGGAGGAGCCCGGCGCAGCCCTGGGCAACTTACTTGATGGTCGCTTCGGCGCTACCGCTCTCGCCCTTGTTATCGTTCCAGGTGACCGTGACCTTGTCACCAGCCTTGGCGCCCTTCAGGCGCACGCCCACCAAAGGATCCTTCGAAATTGCGGGTCCGAGGTCAGTGACCGCGACCTGCTTGCCATTCAAGGCGAAGGTCATCTTCTGGATGTAGTGTGCCGGTATCTTCTTCTTGGTGTTGCGGTCGACACGCTGGCCGGTTTCCATCGGGTGCGTTACGCGAACGCGAACCTCGGCGGCGCCGTCTTTCATCTGCGCGCGAATCTGTGTTTGTCTAGCCATGATTACTTCCTCATCCTCGAATCGTTTCGTGTTGAGTGATTAGCCGCCACAACCGCCGGCAGTGACCTTGATGGTCGCCTTGGCGCTGTAGAGCTTGCCGCCCGACTTGACCACGAAGTGCACGTCCGAGGTCTGGGCCATCTTGATGAATGTGGAGTAGTACGGATCGGCGCCACTCATGGTGATGGCGGTAACGAGCGGCTGGTTGTTCTTCTCGACGAGCACCGCGATCGACTCGACATTCGGAAGATCCGCGCTGACGGTCACAGGCACCACGCCGCCGTTCTCGGCGACTGGCGGCGCCTTGACCTTGATCGCGCCCGAGGCGGTAACCTGCGAGGACCCATAGAGGGCCTTCAGGGCATCGTCAACGGTCTTGGCTTCGTATGCGGCCTTCGGCCACTCGGCGGCCTCGACGCGCGGGGCGCGCACAAGGCCCGCGGCGCCAGCGAGACCGGCCACGGAAAGCGCCATAGTGCCCTTCAGGAAAGTTCTGCGGGGGGTATGCATGACAGATGTATCCTCCACTAGCTATTTAGATAATGTTGACGAACCGGGGATCACAGCGTGAGCAGGAATTCGACCACCTGGTCGATTTCGTCGTTGCTCAGCATGGCGTGGGGCCCGAACGGCGGCATCACCGTATTCGGGTTGGCCTTGCGTGCATCGTAGATCTGGGCACGCAGGCGCTTCTTGCCATCCTCGCCAGCAAAGCGAGCGGCAACGTTCTCGAGCCTGGTCGCGACGTCACCGGCCTGCGCCGCGCCAGCAATCTGGTGACAGTTGATGCAAACGCCCTTGCGACGGTCAGCGACTATGCAGCCGCCCTTGGTGACCGCATCCTTCGGCGGGTGTTCCTTGTCTTTGCACACCTTGCTGCTGGGAATTGCACCGCCAGCGGCCTGCGCGGCCGGGGCTAGCGCCAGCCAACTCAGCAGCACGATCGCGCAGGTTCCGAATAGGGTAATAGGGGACTTACGCATTGCTCCTCCTGGTTTGTTATTTACCTGAAAAGGGTCAGTTGACGTGCGTGGAACCGCTACAGGGGGTGATCATCTTTTTCTGCGGGCCGCCCGTGTCGTTGGCCCGCGATGCCAACCTTATGTAATCGAGGTCTTGGTTCTGACTGAACTAAGCCGCACACCAATGTACCGGATAATACATATCTGAGCCGCGGGGACAAGCCCATGCGCTATTGACGTACAAGGTTTGATCGTGGACAGAGTATTAGCGTTTGTTAATACACACTGTCGGCACGGCAAAAATTGGAGGAATTACTTCCCCTGCATCAGCGCAAACTCGTCGCGAATCGCGCGCGAGCGCGCCTCGATACTGGATTGCACATAGAAATCATCGCCGGCGAATTTGCTGGCGAGTTTAAGTTGCTCGATTGCGGCAGGCAGATTGCCAACCAGGTACTGGTATTCGGCCTGGGCCTGGTGCGCCTCGACGCGATGGCCGCTGTCACCAGCTGCCGATGCCATCATCTTCTGCAGTGCGGGGTCGTTCGCTCGCTGTCGCAGCACGGGCTTCAGCACATCGTAGGCCTTGGAGGCGTTGCCGGTGCGAAGCAGGGCGCCGGCATACTGCCGGGTCACCGGGACTGAATCAGACATCCTGCGATGCGTGTCGGCATAGAGCGAAAGCGCCTTGTCGTAATTTCCCGCTGCCATTTCGATTTCGGCTTGCGCCATGCGGTAATACGGTAGTTGCGGGTCACGCGCAATGAGCTTTGCCATTTCCGCCCGAGCGCCGTTCAAATCCTTCGCGCGCAGTAGCGCCAGTGCGTAGCCGTAGTGCTCGGCGTCGGCGTCCTGATAGTGGCGATTTTCGATGTTGTCGCGAAAGCCCGCCACAATCTCGTTGGGGTTGCCCGGTGCGATTGCGCGAATCTTTGCCCGCGCGCGCTGGAACTCGCGGCTGTTGGCGACCGGTTTCTGCGGATATTGCTCGGCACGGTTGCGCGAGTCGGCGATACGGTTGGTGGTGACCGGGTGCGTGCGCAGGTATTCCGGCAGGCTCGATTCGTTGTAGCGGTTGGCGCTCTGCAGCTTCTCAAAGAACGTCGGCATGGCGCGCGGATCGAAGCCGGTGCGGGCGAGAATCTGCATACCGATGCGATCGGCTTCCTCTTCGAACGAGCGCGTGAAGTTGATCCCCCGTTGTTGCATCGTCGCGGTGGTGAGCGCAATACCAGCCTCGCCGACCTGGCCGCCCGCGGTCGAGGCGAGCAGGATGGAGGCGAGAAGTGCCGCCATGGCCGGAAGCGTGGTGCGCTTTTCCTCGGCGATCATGCGCGGAATGTGGCGCTGCGTGACGTGCGCGGTTTCGTGCGCCAGCACCGAGGCAAGCTCCGATTCGCTTTCCGAATTCAGGATGAGGCCGGTATGGACGCCGACGAAGCCTCCCGGCACGGCAAACGCGTTGATTGTCGGATCGTCGATAACGAAGAAGTAGAAGTCCTTGTAGCTGCCCTCACTGTTCGCCACCAGCCGCTGCCCGAGATTCTGGACGTACTCCTGCAGCTCGGGATCATCGACGATGTGGAGCTGACGGCGCGCCTCGCGCATGAACTGCTCGCCAAGCTTGCGCTCGGCCGCCGGCGGTATCACCGCGAGCGATTCATCGCCGAGGTCGGGCAGGCTGATCTGCTCGCCTGGCGCGGCCACGCCTAGCACGCTGTAGGCGAGAAGGGCGAGGCTCAGCAAGAGTGGGGGGAGACGATAGGGCATGACAGACTGCCGACTACTCCACTGTATGGCAGGCGAAACAGTATATTGGTTCCGGGGCTGTGCCTTGCCTCCGGCGTGCCTGCACATGGGTCCGGGGCAGGTGCGGCAGCCCTGACGATAGCTGCGCGAGGCACCAGATTCTCGGGCCCTGTTGGAGACGATTCATCCCCGAGCCAGCGTCAACTAGCTGGAAATGACGCTTTCAATTCAGGAGGATAGCGCTCATGACGTGCCATCCTTATCATGTCGCTATCTGAATTGTGAACTTAATAATATACTAATTTGCCACAGATGACGTAATGGCATTCGGCGCAGGTATGCAGTCTGCGTCCATGCGGACCGCCCTATCGGCGCCGCGATGCTTTCTGTAAATTTCAACCCGCTGATCAACTCTGGAGAATTCGAAGATGGCTGACAAAGAACTCGATGCCCGCGGCCTCAATTGCCCGCTGCCGATCCTGCGCGCCAAGAAGACGCTCAATGAAATGACCGCTGGCCAGACGCTCAAGATCATTGCGACCGATCCGGGTTCAGTGAAGGACTTTGCGGCGTTTGCCAAGCAGACCGGCAATGAGCTGCTCGAGTCAAACGAGGCTGCCGGCGAGTACACGTTCCTGCTCAAGAAGGCCGGATAAATAAAGGGCGGGCCGATGAGTCCGCTCGATCCACACAACTGACGAGGAGAGAGATTTATGGCCAAGAAGATGGCGATCATTGCCACCAGGGGGACTCTGGACTGGGCGTATCCGCCCTTCATCCTGTCGTCCACGGCGGCGGCGCTCGGGTACGAGGTGCAGGTGTTCTACACGTTCTACGGGCTGAACCTGCTCAAGAAGGACCTCAACCTGAAAGTGAGCCCGCTCGGCAATCCCGGCATGCCGATGAAGATGCCGTTCGGTCCGCAATGGTTCCGCAACATCAACTGGAACATCCCGAATGCAATTCAGGGCGTGATCCCGGGTTTCGAGTCGCTCGCGACCGTTCTCATGAAGATGACGATCCGCAACAAGGGTGTCGCTTCGATTCCGGAACTGCGTGCGCTCTGCCAGGAAGCGGAAGTGAAGATGATCGCCTGCCAGATGACGGTGGATCTGTTCGGCATGAATACCGCCGAGTTCATCGATGGCATCGATTACGGCGGTGCTGCCACCTTCCTCGAGTTCGCCGGCGACTCGGACATCTGTCTGTTCACCTAGCTCGGGCACTCGCCGAAGTCCGATCAGACCACGAGGGGCGCAGAAGCGCCCCTCGTCGTTTCTGCTGTTCGCCGGCGGCGCAGTACCGTCCGACCCGCTGTTACGTCGCTGAATTGCCGGCCTGAGTTGCCCGGTATTTAAGCATGGGGAAAGTTACCTTATTAGAGCAGTCAGGATTTTCATGACACCGGGGGCCTGGAAATGTCTGTATCAGCATTGCATTAAATATTGACATGTTGATGGGGTAAGTCGAATATTTTGGTCGCCGCGCGCGGCGCGTAACGAAAACGTCACGCCCAGGGCTGCCAGTCGAACAGGAGAAGTTACAAGAAAAAGGGAAAGCCACGATGCGGTGCCTTGGCCTCGTCATGGTTCGTGGAGAAATTGGACTTCCAACCCAACGGGCGCACTACCGCCCAACACTTGAGAATGAGGAGAGCAGTAATGAAGATGCAAAGAAAGAATGTGGCCCTGGCAATCGCCATCGCCGCTGCCGTGGCTTCTCCCTCGGCGTTTGCAACCAACGGTATCCTCCAGGCCGGCAACGGCATGGTCGCCCATGGCATGGGCGGTGCGGGACTGGCCAACGCCGGTGAGGCATCCGCTGGCATGGACAACCCGGCGCTGATCAACGATACCGGCACCGCGGTAAACGTGGCGTGGAGCTATTTCTCGCCATTGCGCGAAGCTGATTTTACGGCTTTTGGACTGGGGCCCATCGTCATCACGAGTGACGCCAGAGAGTACGCGATCCCGCAGGTTGCATTCACCGTTAAGGGCAACGACCTGATCAGCTGGGGCGTGCAGGCTTACGCGCTGGGCGGCATGAACACCGACTATCCGTTCCCCGGTGCTGGTGGTGTTACTCCTTTTGGCGCGGGCGGTGCGCAGACTGTGAACCTTCAGGGTTTGATTGTCGCCCCGCAAATCAGCTTTGCCTTCACCAAGAACATATCGGTTGGCGTGTCGGCCTTGGTTGCCAAGGAGACGCTGAGGACGCGCAACCTGTTTGG
>DKBM01000001.1:0-23139 GCA_002451215.1 Proteobacteria bacterium UBA6900 | reverse complement strand
CGCGCCAGCAAGTCCAGCCAGAAGAAATCGCCGTCCGCGACCGGCGTGTCGGCCGGATCGCCGGATTCGGACTTGAGCACACCAAACACCGCGCCCTGCGGGTCACGGAACAGCACATGCGTGCCACGGCCGGCGAAGGTCGCCGGCGGCACGATCACGCTGCCGCCTTGCTGCTCGACGTAGCGCACGGCCTTGGCGGGATCGCTTACGGATATTAGCGCCAGCCAACGGGCAGTGCGTGAAGCACCCGGCGGCGGCGCTTTCTCGAACATGCCGGCAATGTTGCGACCGGCATGGGAGATGACCGTATAGGATGCGGGCGCCTCGGCGACAGCACGAAATTGCCAGCCGAAGACGGCGGCGTAGAAGTTGCGTGCGGCAGGGAGATCATCGGTAACCAGGTCGAACCAGACAAACTTGCCGGGATGTTGTTGCCCCGGAATTCCGATGGGCGGAAATACGGGCGCCGCTGCGGCGCCTCCGGCGAACGCCAGCAGCAGGATCGCGCGGGCAAGGAGACGAAGCCTTGCGATCATCGGGGACCAACCAGACGGAAAAAAGCGAGTTGCGCCCATTAGATAGATTTCCAGGTGGTTGCGGTTACGGGCTCTGCGATGCCCGCGGCGGGTGCATCGAGGTCGCGGCGCTTTGGGTTGCCGGCGTCCGATTATCCGTCGCCGAAGCGGCGGCCGGCAAGTCAAAGCTTCCCCCCAGGGCCAGGTGCAGGTTGACGCGCTGCACGCGCGCCTCGCTGCGCACCCGCAGCAGCGTGGTCTGCGCGGCGAGCAGCGCGAGATGCTGTTGCGATACGGAGCGCAAGTCGGTCGCGCCGATGCGGTAACGGATTTCCGCCAACTCGACCGCGCGGCGGTTATCGGCTACCGCCTGCGCCAGAACGCGTTCGCGCAAGCGCAGCGTCGCCTCGCTCGACAAGGCATTCTCGACATCGTTGAAGGCGCGCAATCCGGCGCGCGCGTACTCGGCGAGCGCCTGCTTCTGCTCCGCCGTGCGAATATCGACTTGTGCCACTAATGCTCCACCCTGGAAGATCGGCGCAAGCAATGACGCTCCCGCGTTCCACACCGGATTGTCGCGATCTTTCAGGACGAACAAGTCGCTCGAAACCGTGTTGACGCCCGCGGTGAGCGAGATCTTGGGCAGGCGCGCGGCCTTCGCCTCCGCAACGCGCTGAAAGGCAGCGGCCACACGCCGCTCCGCCGCCACCACGTCCGGGCGGCGCTCGAGCAGCTCGGAAGGCAATCCCGCTGGCACCGGCGGTGGCATCACGGGCAGCTCCTCCACTGCATCGATGGATGCCGCTGGATAGCGACCGAGCAATATCTCGAGCGCCCGCCGTGCCTGCTGGTAGCCCAGTTGCAGCTGCTCCTGCGTGTCGCGAAATCCGCCGAGGCTCGCCTCCGCAACCACGACGTCGTACTCGTCCGCAACACCGACACGTCGTCGCGCGCGCGCGAGTTGCGCCAGTCGCTCGCCCGCTTCCACCATTTCTTTGGCGATCGCCAGCTGCTGCCGGGCCTCGATGGCGAGAAACCAACTCCTGGCGACGGCCGCGGCGAGCGACTGGCGCGCATACGCGTAGTCGGCCTCGATCGACGCATATTGAACAGCAGCGGCCTCGCGGCCAGCACGCACACGGCCCCAGAGATCCAGCTCCCAGGAAGCATTCAACCAGACACCCTGCAAACCGGAACCATCGCCCGAAAGCGGGCCGCCGCCGCGCGCGAGCAGACCGACGGCCGGGTAAATGGCGGCACCAGCGGCCCGGGCAAGAGCACTGGCCTGCTCAACGCGCGCCGCCGCAACGCCCAAGTCGGCGTTGTACTGAAGTGCTTCGGCGACCAGCGCCTCAAGCGAGGAGTCATGGAAGGTGGCGAGCCAGCCATCCGCGACCTCACCCTCGGGGGCGCCGGGCGCGGTCCAGCTCGAGGGCAACGAAGCGTGCGCAAGCGTTTCTTCACGCAGTTCCGTCGAGGTGGGCGGGTCTTTGAGTGCACAGCCCCCGCTGCCCAGCGTCAGCGCAAGCGTGGCCACAACGCTGACTTGCCGCTGCTGACACCACACCATGAAAGTGCGTTGTGCCGCCACGGTCTAATGCAGCTTCAGGATGAGATAGTTAAGGTACGATCCGACGCGCACCATCACCTTGCGAATGATGTGAAGCGCAGCAAGGTGATCGGTGTAAATTGCGCAATTCCCTCGGGCGCCCGCGGCCAGGAATCGCGCGTGATCCTGCTCGGAAATTTTGAACTTCACCGCAAACCGCCCCGGTGGCAACGGCGCGGGTCCTGTCTCCGGGACCATGCCGCTCACCGCCAGCTGCCCTTGTCCTTGCGCCCACACAATTGAGTCAACCGTGGCCTTGATAATTTTCCCCGGATAGGTCGACAAGGCGATTTCAACTTCATTGCCGGGCTCCACCTGATGCAGCTCGTTCTGATTGAACAGCGCAACGACCTGGTGCTCATCCTCAACGAAGCTCATGGCCGGCGAAAGCGGCAACGGAACCGCGTACGACCCCCGACGCAATTGCACGTTGATCGGCGTGCCGTCGGCTGGCGCAAGCACCGTCGTCTGATCCAGCTCCCAGCGCGCATTGGCCAGCTTGGCCTGGTATTGCGCGGCCTCCGTCTCGTAGCGTTCGACATCGAAGCGGTTGCCGGCGCCCACCGCGGCCAGTTCACGCGATTGCCTGAGGCGCGTACGCGCCAGGAGCAGTTGCGCCTCGATCTCATTAACCTGAAGCTGATAGGGCGTGGGGTCTATCTTGAAGAGCACGTCGCCCTTCTTCATGGGTCGATTGCCCTCCGCCGGCACGTCGTCCACCCGCCCGCGCACCTGCGGATTGACCTGCACGACATACTTGATCACCCGCACGTCGTTCGACGTCGGCACAAAGATGTTTAACAGCAGGATCAAGGCCGCGACACCGACGATCGGAATGATGACAACCGTGACCTTATGCGGGGTCGTCCACGGCAGCAGCTTGAATTTAAAATAAATCAGCCAGACGATGAGCGCATATATTCCTACAATAATCTCTAACATCAGTCCGCCTCTTTGTTGTCTGGTGTCGCGAACTTGCTCTCGAGCCGGCGCAGCTCCCGTCTCAGGGCTTTAAGGTCGTCACTTTCCACGCCCGAATCCGTAAGTCGCTCGACATCAGCACGCAGACGCGCAAGCTCCTCCGCCGGAGTAGCCGTTCCGGGGGGCAGTTCCTTGTAATAGTCCTCGTGCTTGTCAGTGCCGTAGGCGAGTTTATGGAGAGTCGGCCTCGTATAGGCCCATAGCCAGGCGACCGGCCACAACAGGCCGCCAAAGAACAGCGACAGGATACAGAGCGTTTTGATGGCTTCCTTCTGGGGATGGTGCCGCTTCTCGGCAATCACCTCCGGCAGGACGTGCACCTTCCAGAAGAGATAAATCGCTCCCACCGGAACCACGATCATCACGATCACGGCCGCGACATCGGCAATGGTGTCCACCAACGGGCCACTCATGGCGTACGCACGCAACGGGAGTGCGGCCAGCAAAGTCGGGGCCGCTAGTCCGATAGCACGAAAAATGCGTTTTGCTCGCATATGAACCGCCTTCCGCCCCATTCGCCGGCCGACATGATCGTGCGGACCCGAGTGATATGGCCGCTACCTCATTGGCAGGACCCGACTGGATCGACACATTGTAACTAGTGAGCGGGACGAGACAAGAATTTCACATACGCGAACCGTGCACTTATGCACGCCGGTTGCCTATCCGATCAGCGCGAGCAAGGCCTTCTCATCGAGAATCTCGACACCCAGCTCCTTCGCTTTGTCTGCCTTGGAACCGGGATCGACGCCAACCACCACGTAGCTGGTCTTCTTTGAAACACTCTCGCTTACCTTGGCGCCGAGCGACTTGAGTCGCTTCTTGGCCTCGTCACGCGGCATGGCGGACAGCGTCCCAGTCAGCACGAAGGTCTTGCCGGCAAGCGGTTGCTCCCCGCGTGCGCGCGGCTCGATTTTCGGCCAGCGCAGCCCGGCTTCCCGGAGACGCTCGATCACCTCGCGATTGTGCTTCTGGTGGAAGAACGCGCAGATGTCGTCCGCCGTGCTCGGTCCGATACCGTGCACCGATTCGAGCGTCTCGCGGTCGGCGTCCATGAGCGCATCGAGTGAACCGAAATGTTCGGCCAGCAACTCGGCCGTCGCCTCGCCGACTTGCGGGATGCCGAGCGCGTTCAGGAAACGCGGCAGCGTGGTCTGCTTGCTGTGGTCGATCTCGTCCAGCAGGTTCTGCGCCGACTTCTCGCCCATGCGCTCCAGACCGGCGAGCGCCTCCTGCTCGAGATGATAAATATCGGCGACGGTCTTCACCATCTTCTTCTCGACAAGCTGCTCGACCAGCTTGTCGCCCAGCCCCTCGATGTCCATGGCATGGCGTGAAGCGAAGTGCAGGATCGCGCCCATACGCTGCGCGGCGCAGTAGAGACCACCCATGCACCGATGTGCCGCCTCGCCCTCCTCACGATGGACCTCGGCATCGCACACCGGGCAGCGCTTCGGCATGTGCCAGACATGCGTGTGCGCCGGGCGCTTCTCTTTCACAACGCCGACCACCTCCGGAATGACGTCACCCGCCCGGCGTACGACCACGGTGTCGCCGATACGCACGTCCTTGCGGTGCAGCTCGTCCTCGTTGTGCAGCGTCGCGTGCGTCACCGTCACGCCGCTGACCTGAATCGGCTTGAGTACCGCCACCGGCGTGATTACGCCGGTGCGTCCGACCGACGCAAGAATGTCTTCGACGACGGTATTCTCCTCGCGCGCCGGCAGCTTGTGCGCGAGCGCCCAGCGCGGGGCGCGCGCCGTGTAGCCAAGTTCCTCGCGTGCCGCGATATCGTCCACCTTGTACACCACTCCGTCGATCTCGAATGGCAGCTCATCGCGCTGGGCGAGCATCTTCCCGTAGTAGGCCAGGCACTCATCAATCCCGTGCGCCACATGGAAATACTCGCTCACCCGGAAACCCCAGTCCTTCAGGTGCTTCACCACTTCCGAGTAGCGCTTGCCGGCGGCCGCCGAAGTCTCGCCAAGTCCCCAGGGAAAGAACGCCAGCGGCCGGCGTGCCGTAATGCGAGGATCGAGCTGCCGGAGGCTCCCGGCCGCGGCATTGCGCGGGTTGGCAAACACCTTTTCATCGCGCTTCAGCTGCTCGGCGTTGAGACGCTCGAAATCCTCCTTCGGGATTACGACCTCACCGCGTACCTCGAGCACCGCTGGCCAGCCCTTGCCGTGCAGATGCAGCGGCACCGTGGGGATGGTGCGCACGTTGGCGGTGATATCCTCGCCGGTGCTGCCGTCACCGCGCGTACCGGCCTGCACCAGCATGCCGTCTTCGTAGCGCAGCGCCACCGAGGTACCGTCGAACTTCGGCTCAACGCTGTAGCTGACTTTTTCCTTCTCGAGACCGGTGCGACAGCGCTTGTCCCATTCGTGGGCCTCCGTCTCGTCGAAGGCGTTGTCCATCGACATCATGGGAATCTTGTGCCGTACCTCACCGAACGCCTCGGATGGCGCTGCGCCGACGCGCTGGGTCGGCGAGTCGGGAGTGACGAGTTCCGGGTGCGACGTCTCGATCTCCTGCAGCTCGCGCAGCAGCTTGTCGTACTGCGCGTCGGAGATAACCGGTGCGTCGAGGACGTAGTAGCGGTAGTTGT
The DNA here is from genome assembly GCA_002451215.1 of Proteobacteria bacterium UBA6900. Classification (GTDB taxonomy): domain Bacteria; phylum Pseudomonadota; class Gammaproteobacteria; order Acidiferrobacterales; family Sulfurifustaceae; genus SM1-46. Next base: position 17,423 of record DKBM01000001.1, on the reverse strand, counting down.
GCTCGTTCAGTTCACGGCGCAACTGCTCGGCGCGGCTGCGCAGCCCGGCGAGCGCGGTCATGTCAGTCGGACGACTCGATGGCGCCCGAGAAGGTGCGGAACAGCCGCAGTGCGGTCTCGCTGCCGGGCACGATGTCCTGTGCGCGCATCTTCGCCTCGATCTCGGCAATTTGGCCGCGAATCACCTCAATGCCACGCTCGCTGAGGGGCTTACCCTCCTGGTCACGCAGCGAACCACCCAGCGCCGTGCACAAGCCGCGCGCAGTGTCGACCATTTTGTCAAACACCGCCACCGGGCTGTAGGCGCATGGCACGCTCATGAAGAGTGTCAACCCGCTGGTACGCAACCGGTCCCAGGCGCCGGCATCAAACGCGCCGGGCTGAAACAGGTTCGCCATCGAGAACAGATGCTTGCATCCCGGCGAGAGCCCGTTCTTCATGTGGAAGATGCTCATCGCGCCGAACTGAAGACCCAGGCGCCGCGCGGTCTGCTCGATGGCACGCCCCGGGAACGTGGCCGGCGCCTCCGCCACCACGTTGACACTCGCGATCACATCGAAGGCGTCACAAAAAGCATGCAATCGTTTCGCGCGAAGGACGGCGTCGTCAAACTCGGCCGAGAAACGCGTGCGCCGGTTGAGCGCGTCGGCCAGTTTGAGACCAATCTGGGCGAATGTATTGAGCTCCGATACGTCCAGCGGGCCACGCGCATCGACCATCTGGATGGCGAGCACGAGGTCGCTATAAATGGTGCGCGAGGAATCGTGTGCGAGCTCGCTCCATTGCCCGTCGCTGGTGCGCTTACCGAACAGGAAGTGCGGTTTCTCGAGCAGGTACTCGTTCTGCTTCCAGATTCCGAGCGCCGCATCGCGAGCCACTGACTGCTCGCCGGAAAGGGTTACCACGAAGTCAATGCGCTCATCGGGCTGGCGCGGGCCGCGTGGCGCGGGACGCCCGCGCTTCGCATGCTCGATCCCCAAATCAAGGTTGAGTGGCATGGTGGCCACCTCTTCGAGGGTCTGCAGCTCGTTCTTGTGCATGGCATCCTCGCGCCGCGGCAGCGGCGCGACCGCCGCGTCGGTGCCCAGCACCTTGCGATTCTCGTCAGTGGGGGGACGTGGATGGATATCGAGCGTAAAGGCGGGCCCGGGACCGGGCACGGCCGGCTCCTGTTTTTCGCCCGGCGGCTGCGATGTGCGCGAACGCAGGCGAAACAGGCGACTGGCACGAGCGCGATCGAGCGCGGTCAGCCCAATGAGCACGATGATGCCGAGCCCGAGCAGCAGCAGCGCAATGCGCAGATCCATTACGTGCCGACCATCTCCAGCGCCTCCTCGACGTCCACCGCCACCAGGCGCGACACGCCGGGTTCCGCCTGTGTGACGCCGACCAGCACGTCGGCCATCTCCATGCTGATCTTGTTGTGGGTCACGAAAACCAACTGGGTGCGCTCCGCGATGCGCTTGAGCGTTTCACAATAACGCTCGACATTGGCGTCGTCCAGCGGCGCGTCGACCTCATCGAGCAGNNCGCGCCATCACGGTCACGCCGGCCTCAAGTAGGTCGTTCTCCGTGAGCTCGAGGTAACAGCTGCCGCCGCCGAATAGCTGCGGGAAGAACTGCTGGAAATGCGTGTTGACCTGGTCGAAAGTCTCGCGAAACAGCGTGCGCGTCTCGCGATCCATCTTGCGGATCGCCTCTTCGAGCGTGGCAAGCGCCTCGTTAAGGTCTCCCGACTGCTTGTCGAGATAGGTCTTGCGCTCCGACTGCTCGTTGTACTCCTCGATCGCCACCAGATTGATCGGCCCGAGACGCTCGATGCGCGCGGCGATCTGCTCGAGGCGCTGGCTCCAGGCCTCATCGTTGGCCTCCGCCGGCAATTCGCCGAGTACGTCACCGATCACCGCACCGGCCTCGCGCAATTGCTCAACAAAGGTGTCGCGCCGCACAACGAGTTCCTGGCGAGCGACACGCTCACCCTCGAGACGCTCGCGACCGGCCTGAACCTCGCGCTCCTTGCCGCCGCGTGCCTCCTCCGCCGCGCGCACAGCGTTGTCGATCTCGGATACCTCGGCGCGCGCGCCATCGAGGCGCTTTTCGACTTCGAGACGCGAGGCGAGCGCCCGGTCGAGCTGCGCACGCAACTCGGCCTCCGGGTGACGCTCGGCCGACAGCGCGCGCTCCAGCTCCTCGCGCCGCGCGGCTAGGCTCCCGAGCTGTCCCTCGAGTCGCGCACTGCTCGCGCGCGTCGACTCAAGCTGGGTCTGCACACCCTGGCGCTCGACATCGAGTCCGTGCATGGCATCGCGCTCGGCATATTCCGTCTCGCGCGCGTGATCGAGCGCCGCCTGAAGGCGCGCGCGCTCCTCGCCCAGCTGGGCGCGCTGCGCTTCGTGCGACGCGACCGCCTGCTGGGCAGCCTGCAACAACGCATTGGCCTCCTCGAGCGCCGCGCGATCGCGCGAGAGCTGCCCGCCAACCTCGTCCTGCTCACGTGCAATTTGGCTGCGCCGCGCGGCGAGCTGCCCAACGCGCGCCTCGTTGTGCCCAAGCTGCTCGCGCAACTGCGCGCGCGCCCGGTGCGCATCGGTGAGCTGGCGTCCAAACGCTTCGCGGTTGCGCTCCTCGGCTTCCAGCGCAGCCTGGGTGTCGTGCAGTGATTGCTGATGCTCCGCCACGCCCTGCTGCATGCCGCCGAGCTCGCTCTGCAGGCGCTCGATCTCGCGCTCGCGCGCGATCCAGCCGCTGCGCTCGCTGTTCTCGCTCGCGAGGCTAACCCAATTGCGTCCGACCCACGCGCCATCGCGCGTGACGATCGACTCGTGTGCCGCCAGCGTCCCGCGCGCCTTGAGCGCATCGGTGAGGCTATCCGCCACGTAGATACCGCCGAGCAGCGGCGCGAGATCAAGCTCGGAACTGATCTTGTGCAGCAATTCGCGCGGTGTGTGACTGGCTCCCGCCACGCCGGGAATCGCATCGATCAGGGTGAGTTGCGGTGGCGTGACGCCGGCAGCATCAACCGCCATGCGATCGAGATCCGGGACACAGACGCCCACGAGATCCGCGCCGAGCACGCGCTCGACGGCGCGTTCCCAGCCGCTCTCAACCTGCAGGCGCCCGGCAAGGCGCGGCGCCTGATCGAGCCCGCGGTCCTTCAGCCACTGCGCGAACGGCGCATCGTGACCGGCCTGGGCGTCGCGCTGCAATTCGTGCAGCGAGGCGAGTCGCGCCTCGCTGTTGTGCAGCTGCGGACGCAGCGTGTCGAGCTCGCGCGTGATGGCCTCGCGGCGCGCGCGCAGCGCACGGATACGCGTATCGCAGTCGGCGAGCGCGCGCTCATGCGTCTCGAGACTGGTATCGAGCGCGCCGGCCTCGCGGCGCAAGGTCTCCCCCGCGGTGCCACCGAGCTCGGTGTCGATCGCGGCAATCTCCTCGGCGAAACGCGCGGCGCGCGTCTCGAGTTCCGCAAGATGCGTCTGCAGCTGCTGCAGGCGCGTAAGCTGGATCTCGCGCTGCTTGGTGCGCTCGGCCACATCGGTGCCGAAAGCCTCCCATGCCCCCTGCCAGCGCGCCATCGCCTGCTCGGCCTCGGCACGTGCATTGGCGGCGGCGTCACGCCGGGCCGTTTGCTCGGCGACGCGCGGTGCGAGTTCGGTGAGCGCACGGTTCAGCGTCTCGAGCAATGCCTGGTCGGTGCGCAGGTGCGCCGATGACTCGTCCCAGGTGCGATTGACCTGCTCGCGCTCGCGCTCCTGATTGGCACGGGTTTCGCGCGCATGCTCGATGCCCTGCTCGAGACGGGCGATCTCGCCGCCCACGGTGTAGAACTCCGAGTGCACGGCGTTGTAATGCTGGTTGGCTTCGACCGCGCGGGCGCGCAGCCGCTCGATCTCGGCCTCGATGCTGCGCTGCTCGGCGAGCAGCGCATCGAGCCCGTTCTGGTGCTCGGCGAGGATACGCTCTTGCGTCTGCAGGCGCTCATCGAGATCGCGATAACGCAGCGCCAGGAGCTGCGCCTTCACGAGGCGCTCTTCCTGTTTCAGTTCCTTGTAGCGGCCAGCCGCCCTGGATTGCTTCTCGAGGCGCGAGAGCTGCAGCCCGAGTTCGCGGCGGATGTCCTCGACCCGCTCCAGGTTCTCGCGCGTGTGCTTGATTCGGTTTTCCGATTCGCGGCGACGCTCGCGGTAGCGCGAGATGCCGGCCGCCTCCTCAATGAAGCCGCGCAGGTCGTCGGGCTTGGCCTCAATGATGCGGGTCACCATGCCTTGCTCGATAATCGAGTAGGCGCGCGGCCCGAGGCCAGTGCCCAAGAACAGGTCGGTGATGTCCTTGCGCCGGCAACGCGTCTTATTAAGATAGTAATCCGACTGACCGTCGCGCCCCGCCTCGCGACGGATGGCAATCTCGGCGTACTTGGCATACTCGCCGCCGGCCCGGCCGTCGGAGTTATCGAAGATCAGCTCGACCGAGGCCTGGCCGACGGGCTTGCGGCTGTTCGAGCCGTTGAACACCACATCCGCCATGGAATCGCCGCGCAGGCGCGACGCTGAGGACTCGCCCATGACCCAGCGCACCGCATCAATAATATTGGATTTCCCGCAGCCGTTCGGCCCGACAATGCCGGTGAGGTTGCTATTGATGGGGATGTGGGTGGGGTCGACGAAAGATTTAAAACCGGAAAGTCTGACGTGTTTAAGCCGCATGAAGGTGGTCCGCCGGCGCCTTTCGAAAGGCGTGATATACCTTATAGAATGCCGTTCCCGTCAGGATGGGCTCCCAGGTAATGCCGACCAAACCTAGCAAGAACCTCGAAACCTTCCCGAACCCGCATCCGGGCCGGGATTATATCATCGAGATCACCTGCCCGGAGTTCACCTGTCTGTGCCCGAAGACCGGCCAGCCGGACTTCGCGACCCTGACCCTCGAGTACGTCCCGGACAAGCTGTGCGTGGAGCTGAAGTCGCTCAAGCTCTATGTCTGGTCGTTTCGCAACGAGGGGGCCTTCCACGAGGACGTCGTCAACCGCATGCTGAACGAGCTGGCGGCGGCGGTGCTGCCGCGCTTCATGCGCCTGACAGGGGAATTCAACGTGCGCGGCGGACTGTATACCACCGTCACCGCGGAATTCCGCAAGAACAACTGGAACCCGGAGCCGCCGGCGCCGATCGATGACTTCCCGGTTCAGGCCGAGGTGCTGACCGGCCGGGACGACAGCCCGCCCCCAGACAAGACCGCGGCACCAGAAACCGGCGGCAGCTCGCGCTTTCGCATGCTGCGCCGCGCCCGCCGACCCGAACCCGCGACCGCCACTGGTAATGGTGCCAAACAAGCTGCCGCGCCGCCGCCGAAGCCGTCCCGCCCAGATCCGGTCTATGTCGGTATCGATCTTGGCAGCACCGGTTGCCGGCTGGTGGCGATCAACGCCAAGCGCGAGCAGGTGGCGCACGCCGAGGTTGCGCTGCCGGCGTCGCTGCGCAATGACGAACAAGTCACCCAGGATCCGACGCGCTGGTGGAAGGCGGTGTCCGACGGACTGAATACCCTGCTGGGCCAGATTGACCCGCAGGCGATCCGAGCCATCGCCGTCGATGGCACCTCAGGCACCGTGCTGCTTACCGACGCCAAGGGTCACCCGCTGACGCCGGCCATCATGTACGACGACCAGCGGGCACTGGATCAGGCCGAGCGCATCGCTGCTGTTGCCGATACCAACTCAGGCGCGCAGGGCGCAACCAGCGCGCTGGCGAAGCTGCTATGGATGCAGGACAAGGGACTCGACAAGCGCGCCGCGCACCTGTTGCACCAGGCCGACTGGATCGCCGGCAAATTGCTCGGCAGTTTCGGACAGAGCGATTACAACAACGCATTGAAGCTTGGCTATGACCCGGCGAAGCTCAAGTGGCCGGATTGGCTGAATGAACTCGCGATCAACCGCGCTCAGCTGCCCAAGGTACGCGTTCCCGGTGAATCGCTGGGCAAGATCAGCGCCGAAACTGCCAAGGCCTTTGGGCTGCACGCCGATACGGAAATCATGGCCGGTACCACGGATGGCGTGGCGTCGTTCCTTGCCTGTGGTGCGACGCGCCCCGGTGAGGGCGTCAGCGCGCTCGGTACGACGCTGGTGCTGAAGCTGCTCTCCAACAAGCCGGTGTTTGCGCCCGAGCATGGCGTCTACAGTCACCGGCTCGGCAAGTTTTGGCTCGCCGGCGGCGCATCCAACACGGGTGGAGCGGTTTTGCTGCAGTACTTCAAGGTTGAGCAGATGCGCGAGATGAGCACCATGCTTGATGTCGATACGCCCACCGGGCTCGAGTACTACCCCCTGCCCGATGTCGGCGAACGTTTTCCGGTGAATGATCCGACGATGGTGGCACAACTCGAACCGCTGCCGGGCAACACTGTGACTTTCTTCCAGGGCATGCTGGAAGGCATTGCCCGCATCGAGGCCATGGGTTACCAGCTGCTCCAGCAGCTCGGGGCACCGAAGCTGGTAGCCGTGTGGACCACCGGTGGCGGCGCGCAGAATGCGGCATGGGAACGGATTCGCGCGCGCACCCTCGGCGTACCGACGCGCAAGGCAACCGCCGTCGCAGCCTACGGCACCGCATTGCTTGCGGCAGGCGTCGTCACCAAAACCTATCAGTAGCGGTTCGGAAAAACGAAACCGCCTTGCGGCGGTTTCGTGGGACATCCAGCCGACGCCATCGATCAAAAATCGACCGTGGTCTCCCCGCTGCCCGACTCACCCTTGTTGTCGGACCAGCTCAATTTGACCTTGTCCCCCTTCTTGGCATTCTTCAGACGGAAACGCAGCAGCGGATCGGCCGAGACCGCGCCGCTCGAGAGCATGGTCGCGACGATCTTGCCGTTATGCTCGAGCGTGATCTCGCGGATGAAATGCGCCGGGATCTTCTGCTTGGTCTTCGGATCGACGCGCGTGCCCGGCTCCATGGGATGCGGGCTGATCTGCGCCACGACTTCCACGCCACCGTCCTTCTGACGAGTACGAAACTTGATTTTTCTTTCTGTTGCCATGGTTAAAGTCCTCAGCTTCCGTTAACCACCGCAACCGCCGGCGGTCACCTTGATAGTTGCCTTTGCGCCGTAGAGCTTGCCACCGGCTTTGACGACAATGTGCACGTCGGAAGTCTTGGCCATCTTGATGAAAGTGGAGAAGTACGAGTCAGCGCCGCTCATGTTGACGGCGGTAACCAGCGGCAGGGGGTTATTGTCAACCAGGATCGCGATCGACTCGACATTGGCGAGCTTCGTGTCGACGGTGATCGGCACCACGGCGCCGTTCTCGGCAACCGGCGGCGCCTTCACCTTGATGGCGTCGGAACTGGCAACCTGCGAACTGCCGTAGAGCGCCTTGAGCGCGTCATCGATCTTCTTGGCGACAAATGCATTGGTCGGATATTCGGCAGCCAACACCGTCGGGGCGCGCAGCACGCCCGCGGTGGCGGCAAGACCGGCCACGGAGAGCGCCACGGTGCCCTTCAGAAAAGTCCTGCGAGGGGAATAAGTCACGGTTGCTCCTAAAAGATCAGCAAATGTAAATGTGAAGAACTGGACGAGCGCCGTCTGAACGCCACGTTGGGGCCGGCATGTTAACAGAATCTCGCTCGGGGAAAGACGCACGAATCCCGGGATTTGTTCCTTCAACGCGTCCACCGCCTGGGCCCCGGAGCAGAAAAAGCCGGAAGAAACAGCAGATTGACCGCCAATCCCACCATCAAGCCGCCGCTTACCACCTGCGCCAGCGGCGCCAGCAACGCGCCCGCCGCCCCGGGCAAAACCGTGAGCGGTAATATGCCGACCAGCATAATCAGCGTAACCAATATCGTATCGAGCACCCGCCGACCAAACGGCCGACGTGCGCCGCCGGCGGAATCGCTGCCCAGCAATCCACCCTGCATAACAGCGAGACCAAAGACGAGGATCAGGCCGACGAGGTAGGGCGGACTTGGCGCCACACCGGCCGCGCCGGTCGCAGCCGCCGTAACAAGCGTCACGCCCAGGGCAACCAGGGCGGAAAACATGCCGCTCCGCACCGTGCTGCCGCGCCATCCACTCCAGACCATCACGAGTGCGACTGACAACCCCGCGAGCAGCGCGACCCGCCATGCCGGCCCGAGCGCGGCGGCGATGTCATCTCTCCCCGACACCGCGACGTACTGGCGCGGTGCGAGCCCGATGCCATCCAGCGCCCGCGTCAGTTCCGTCGCCAACCGCCGCGTGTCGGTATACGGAGCAGGAATCACCTCGAGTGGCGCCACGTAGCCGTCTTCATCGAGCCGCAACCAGCGCGGTACCGGCTCGCGAGTCAGTTCGCCCAGGTCGCGAAGGTAACGAGCCGGCGCGCCCCGGCTCTCACCCGCGATGAGCACTCGCCCTGCCGGCTCTGGCGGTGGATCCAGCCGCACGCGCAACTGCGTCTGGCCCGATGGGCGCTGCCATTCCCCGAGGACGATCTCACCCTCGGCAAGCGTCAGCGCGCGATCAATCTGGCTTAGCGGCGCCACAAAGTCCGACACGCGCGGTCCGGCGGTTCGCAACACATAGCGCTGAACCTGATCGATGACACCATCGATACGCACAACACCGCTTGCCGCACGTGCCCGCTCTGCAACGCGCCCGGTAAGCTCGAGGAGCTCAGGCCAGTCGGACGCATGTACCGAAACCTGCAGGCCACCCGCGTCGTTGGCGTCCGGATCGGCAAGCAGACGCAGCCCGTTCAGGCCCGCGCGGAACAGCTGCCCGAGCAACCGCTCGCGCCAAGCGGGATTGTCTTTGCCCGGCTCGACGCCAAGCCTCGCGCGCACCAGCGCCTGACCGTCGAGTGTACGGGACGGATCGGAGTACGTGAGTTCACGATGACGCACAGCCGTTTCGCCCACCAACAGGCGTTCCACGCGCGCGTCCTCACTTGCCAGTGCGCGCGCGCCGGGCGATGCGGCAATCCATTCGAAGACCAGCGGTCGATAGACATCGAGCGGAACATCGCGGTAATGCAGCGCGGTCATGGCGAGCAGCGCGCTCGCCATGAGCACCAGCAACAGCGCGCGCGCAGGCCATGGACCTGTCGCGACGGCTCGACGCCACTGTTCGAACCGGGCCACCAGCCACGCGGCCGATCGGCTGCGCCAGCCACCCGCTGCGGCGCGCCGCTTGCGGCCACTGCCAGCCCACATTGCATCGATCAGGATGCCAGTCACAAGCGCTAGCGCAAACGCCAGCAACAGTCCGCGGTAGTAATCGGCCACCGTGCCAACAGCAAACAGCCACGGCACCAGGGCGATCATGATACCGGTGATGCCAAACAGCGCACCGGTCGCTATGGGCGTCGCTGTGTCGCGGCGCGAGAGCACGCGCCTCGCGTACGAAAGGGCCAGCAACGGACCGATGGCAAGTGCCATCCCGCCGAGCGTCGGAACACTGAGCGGGGTTGTCGTCATCCACAGTGCCGCCAACACCGCGCCCCAGGCGCCGAAAAGCAGGGTTACGCGGCCCCACAGCGCGCGCGCCGAACCAGTGAGCGCAAAAAAAAGCGCGAGCGCCGCCAGTGCGCCAATCACCATCGCGCGCTGCAGTGAGCGCCGTGACTGCACCGCCGTGACTCGCAGTTCCTCGACTGGTTCAACGTTCAGACCGTCCGGCATCTGGCCATTGGCGCGTAGCCAGCCGATCTGGCTGGTAACGGCCTCCCTCAAGGCGCGTTCCGAGACAGCAGGCTTGCCGCGGACCGTAATCCGGAGCGCCTCGGCGCCGTCGTAGTACACCTCGGTGGCACGCACCTGTTGGGCTTCGAAGCGCGTGAACTCGCCGAGCGCCGTCACCTCGCCGCTTGGCAAGCGCAACGACACTGCCGACAGGCTGGCGGTCTGACCGGACTTCGGATATACGGCTTCGGGCGCGCTACGCAGCGCTTCACGCAGTGTCTGGATGACATCTTCGGGCGCGAGACCGACGCCAGCGAGTCGGCGCTGGTCCGGAATCGCAATGATCTGCTCCTCGCGCGCCCCTTCCACGTCAAGCGCCGCCACCGGCGCGAGGCCACGCAACGCGGGAAGCAACGTGTCCGTCGTCCAGCGCGAGAGCGTCGGCATGCCGAGATCGTGCGTGCTGAGAACCAATACCACCTCGGGCGCATCAACTTGCTCGATCACGCGAACCGGATCACCGCCCGGCGGAAGGGTTGTTCGCGCCAGCTGCTTGCGAACCGCGCCGATCGGGTCGCGCGCTCGCGAATCAAAGCCGAGTGCAATCTCGACGCGACCGCTACTGACTGTCGCCGACAGGTCATCGACTGCATTCAGGGCGCCCAACGCCCGGGCGAGCGGCTTGGCCACCGTCTCCGCGATTCGTGGGACCGAGGCCGCCGGATCCTGCCACAGTACCTGCACGCGTGTGCCGGTATGCGGCGCCAGCCAGACGAAAGGCAATGCAAGCGCCGCATACCCGCCGCCGATGACNNTCGATAGTGCATGCGACGCACAGGAAACGCGGCAGGGGCAGCAACGGTGCGCGGAGAAACGGGCTGCGCGGGCCGGCGTGTCATCGCGCCCCGATCACCGGCAGCAGCGGTTCGAGCTCGATCATGGCCTGGCGATAAACCTCGCGCTTGAATTCGATGATCTGCTCGAGCGCACTCCAGTACTCGATCCAGCACCAGGCATCGAACTCCGGGCGATCGCTGAGCGTAAGCTGAACGTCCTGGTCCTCGCCGGTAAAATGCAGCAGGAACCAGATCTGCTTCTGGCCGCGGAACGGCCCCGAACGGGAGCGGCGCAGGGTTTGCGGCAGTTCGTAGTGCAGCCAGCCACGGGTACGCCCGAGAACCTCTACCTGCTGCGGACCGAGGCCGACCTCTTCGTTGAGTTCCCGATAGAGCGCCTGCTCGGGCGACTCATGCGATTTCATGCCACCTTGGGGGAACTGCCAGCCATTGTGCCCGGCGCGACGGCCCCAGAACACGTGGCCCTGCGAGTTGCAGAGGATAATGCCTACGTTGGGGCGAAAACCGTGTTCGTCTATCATGAGCGCGTCCGAGGGCAACACGCAGGCGGATCGTTTCCCCGCCCGAAAACCAGCGCGATGCCGGCAATCCCGAAATTGTTCCACGAACCCGCATGCCCATCAATTCTCGTGCTCCGCGCTCCCTCGGTGTCGCGACCGTCTTCCTTGGGTTGACGGTCGCTGCCTGCAGCGGCCGCGGCCTTCCGCCCACGGTTGTTCACGATGGTGCCCATACTGGCAGCGCCTGGACGGTGACCTTCGCGCAGGCAATGCCGCTTGCCGCTTCGGGCGGCGCCGGGGGCGGGGTGCGCCTCTGGCGCCTGCCGGAAGCTGAACCGCTTGGCGCATGGCCGGCGCACGAAGCGCCGGTCACGGCGCTGGTCTTTATCGACGCCGATTCGGCGCTGCTCTCGGGGAGCGAGGACGCCAGTCTGGCGCGCTGGGATCTCAGCGGCGGATTGCTCGCGCGCGTGGCCACAGCAGCCGCAATAACGACCATGGTCGCTGACGCCACAAACAACGTCGTCATTTCAGGTCATGCCGATGGCGCGGTGCGCGTCTGGCGCCTCAACGATCTGAGGTTGCAGCACACGCTGACGCCACTCGCTGGCACCATTCNNCCGCTTCGGGAACTTCCACGCGCACCGGGCGCGACCTTCTCGCTGGCGTTCTCTCCGGACGGAAGCACGCTCACGGGTAGCGGCTGGTATCGGCTGTACCAGTGGACGCTTGCGAACCAACGGTCGCTGCGCGTGCTGCCGACCGGACATCGCGGGCTGATCCGAGCCGTTCGGTACCGCCCGGATGGTAAGCAGCTCGCCAGCATCAGCCGCCTGACCGACAGCGAGGTATTGCTGCTCGACCCCGGGACCGGCGCGACGCTCGTGCGCCTGCAGCCGCATGATCTCTGCGGGCGTGACGTCGCCCTCTCCCCGGACGGCCGTTACCTCGCGAGCGCCAGCGATGACGCGAGTGTGCGATTCTGGGATCTTTCCGCATTGCCCGTGAAGCAGTAGGCTGCGCCGGCGACTTCGCGGAACCGACGCTGCTGCCTTCTACCATGAGCCTGGCCATCTTCGATCTTGACAACACGCTGCTGCGCGGCGACAGCGATTACGCCTGGGGCCAGTTCCTGATCGAGCGCGGGATCGTCGATGGCGCGCATTACCGCGAGGCAAACGATCGCTACTACGCGCAGTACCATGCCGGCACGCTCGACATCATGGAGTTCCTGGCGTTCGCGCTGCGTCCGCTCGCTGCCCACGACCGCGCAACGCTCGACGCCTGGCACGATGAATACATGCGCACGAAGGTGTTACCCATGATCACGGGCGAGGCGCGTGCACTGGTCGAGCGCCACCGTGCGGCCGGTGATACGCTCATGATCATCACGGCAACCAACAGTTTCGTTACCGGCCCGATCGCACGCGCGTTTGGCGTCGCACACCTGCTCGCCACCGAACCGGAAGTGCAGGATGGACGCTTCACCGGGAAGGTCGCCGGCATTCCGTGCTTTCGNNATGCACCCGCGCACGCTCACTGCCATGCTCGCCGTCGCCCTGCCGGTGTGCGCGGGCTGGGCGCTGATGCAGGGCAGCATGGCGATCGGCCCCGGCGAGGCACTGGACGCCCTGTTTGCCGGGAGCGACGGCGCGTCCGCGATGGTGGTGCGCGAGCTGCGGCTGCCGCGCGTGCTGGCGGCGATAGCAGTCGGCGGGCTGCTCGCCACCGCGGGCGTCCTGCTGCAGGTACTGCTGCGCAATCCCCTCGCTGATCCGTATGTGCTGGGTATCTCGGGCGGGGCCTCCAGCGCCACGCTGACGGCGATGCTGCTTGGCTTGGCCGGATGGGGGCTCAATGCGGCCGCATTCTTCGGTGCGCTTGGAACCATGCTCCTCGTCTTTGGCCTGAGCCGCCGCGGTGGGCACTGGACCCGCGAGCGGCTGCTGCTTACTGGCGTGGTGATGGCGGCCGGATTTGGTGCCGCCATCAGTGTGTTGCTCGCCATCGCGCCGGAGGGCCGCCTCCCCGGAATGGTGTTTTTTCTGCTCGGCGATCTCAGCGCCACCCCCGCTCCGTGGATCGGGCTCACGGTTCTGCTCGCCGGCCTTGCACTGGCGACCGCCATGGCCCGATCGCTCAATGTCCTCATGCGCGGTGAACTGGTCGCGGCAACGCTCGGTGAAAATCCGCTGCGCCTGCGCCTCGTATTGTATGCGCTGGCATCGCTGCTAACCGCCATCTCCGTCACGCTGGCTGGCGCCATTGGCTTTGTCGGGCTGGTCGTGCCGCATCTCCTGCGACTGCTCGGCACCACCGATCATCGCTGGCTGCTCGCACAATCCGCACTGCTCGGTGCGACGCTCCTGCTCCTCGCCGATACGCTGGCCCGCACAGTCGTTGCCCCGACCCAATTGCCGGTCGGCGCGCTCACGGCGCTGCTCGGCGTGCCGTTATTTCTCTTTCTGCTGGCGAGGCAACGCTAGCCATGCCACGGCTTTACGCCCGGGAACTTACTCTGCGCATCGGCTCACGCACGCTGTGCGACCGCCTCACTGTCGACTTCGAGCCCGGCCGTGTCTGGGCCATCCTGGGCGCCAACGGCGCCGGCAAGACGACACTGCTGCATACGCTCGCGGGCTTGCGCGCGCCGGAGGACGGCACGCTATTTCTTGATGGGGCAAGCATCTTTGCCGTGGCCGCGCGTGAGCGAGCGCGTACGCTCGCCCTGCTACTGCAGGACTACGACACCTCCATGCCTGCCAGCGTGATGGAAACCGTGCTGTCGGGACGGCACCCACACCTCGCGCCGTTCGCCTGGGAAGGGGCCGACGACTATGCGGCGGCCGATGCCGCGCTTGCGGCCGCGGGGGTGGCGCACTTGCGTGAGCGACAGCTTGCGACGCTTTCNNCCGACCAACCACCTCGATCTGCGCCATCAGCAGGAGATCCTCGCCTTGCTCGCCGGGCGCGGGCGCCAGCCGGATCGACTCATCATCATGGTATTGCACGATGTCAACGCCGCGCTGCGCACCTGCGACCGGGCGCTGCTGCTCTATGGTGATGGTTCGGTGGCGCACGGCAGCTGCGCCGACGTCATCACCACCGCAAATCTTGAGCGCCTTTATGGGTGTCCGATGCGCGAGCTAAGCCAGGACGCAACCCGCTACTTCCTGCCCGTCTGACGCCGGGAGGAACTTCCATCAGCGTTTTCGATCATAATCAGCACCAAGCGCATTGGAAAATTCCCGCTGTATCACAACAATATGCGCCCGGTTGCGGTCCGGTTTGCACCGCTTCACCCATCCAACCTTCACACACTTGTCATTATCCAAGAGGAACCTGTACTCATGAAGAAGCTTTCGATCATGCTCGCCGCACTGCTTGCCATCTCGGCTGTTGCCGCTTGCCAGAAGAAGGAACCGAAGCCTGCCGCCGCGCCGGCTGCGCCAGCCGCTGAAGCGCCGAAGCCCGCCGAGGGTGCGCCGGCTGCCGAAGCCGCCAAGCCTGCTGAAGGCGCACCGGCTGCTCCCGCCGAGAAGAAGTAATACGTAGACAGTAGTTCGTGTCGTAACGAGGCCGGCCCAGTGATGGGCCGGCCTTTTTTTTGTTGCCATGGCGCGCGATTGACACCGCACAAAGCGTGCGCCTATAGTGCGCGCGGACCAGAAATGGTCCATCGCTTCAGGTGCTCCGCGGGACCGTCGTCCCCGGAGTGAAACGGGAAGCCGGTGCGCGTGATGAACGCAATTCCGGCGCTGCCCCCGCAACGGTAAGCGAGCTCGGGCGAATCACAGTGCCACTGCATCGAAGTCTGGTGCGGGAAGGCGATTCACCCAGCTAATGCTCGCGAGCCCGGAGACCGGCCTGAAGCTGTCCGAAACGTGTCGCGGCGGGCGACGCAGGCCGGGTAACCCCTCGCCGATCCTCTCCGCCCCACGTTCGCCGACCAACCCTGCGCGGGTGCGCGCAGCTGCTGCGGAGAATTGTGTGCGAAGAAGACTCCTCGTCCTGGTTGCGGCAACTGCCGCTTGCCCGACCCTGTTGTTTGGCGCGTCCGAAGATGCCACCCCCACGGTCCTGGTCACCGCTACCCGCCTGAACGACGAGGTGCGTGACCTGCCCTCAGCCATCACGATCCTGAATGCCGACGATATCGCCCGCACGCCCGCGCGTAACCTGCCGGAACTGCTCGGGCTCCAGGCTGGCGTAATCACGCGAAGCCTCTATGGCAACAATGCCGCCCGCGACAGCGTTGACCTTCGTGGCTTTGGCGCCACCGGCGGGCAAAACACGCTGATCCTCCTGAACGGCCGACGCCTGAACGATGTGGACCTGGCGGCGGTTGATTTCTCCGCCATACCGCTCGCGAGCATCGAGCGTGTCGAGATTATTCGCGGCGGCGGGGCCGTGCTGTACGGCGACGGCGCCGTCGGCGGCACCATCAACATCGTGACGCGCGATGCGGGACCGGCCGGCACACGGGCCTCCGGCAACGTGAGCTACGGAAGCTATCGGACCTGGGGTGGCGATGCCGCCGTGAACCATCGCGGCGGTCCACTCGCCAGCCGCGTGGCTGCGAGTTACCTGTCCAGTGACGGATATCGGGACAACAACCAGCTTCAGCAAGGCACTGCACAAGCCGATGTACGCGGTTCCTATCAATGGGGCGAGTGGTTCGTGCAACTCGCAGGTGACAAGGAAAATCTCCGGTTGCCCGGGGTGCGGCGCGTCGACCCGGTCGCCGGGATCGACGAACTTGCCACAGACCCGCGCGGCACCAGCACGCCGAACGACTACGCCAATCAGGATGGCTTACAGCTGGCCGGCGGACTCAGCTGGACCCTCTCACCCGCCAGTGAACTGGTCATTGATGCCGGTATTCGCGACAAGCGACAGCTCGCATTTTACGATGACTACCTGTTTGGCGGGCTTTTCACCAGCTACGTCGACACCGAACTGACAACCTGGTCGATCACCCCGCGATACAAGCGTCGTGTCGCGCTACTTGGCGACCATGGCAGTTCGGTGCTTGGCGTCGACTTCTATCGTTCAACCTACGACTCCCGACGCAGCCCCGATCGCAGCACGGTGGCCAGCCCGCTGCAGCAGCTCGATGTCCGACAGGACAGCGCCGCCGTCTATGCGCAGCAGACCGAGGGGTTTGGCGCCACTACCTTCACGCTCGGCGCGCGACTGCAGGAGGTCCGGCAACAGGGGCGCGATCTTGTGAATCCGTCGACCGTCGATCTCGATCAGCGAGATCGCGAGCACATGCTCGAAGCCGGCGTGCGCCAGGGCATGGGGCAGTACTGGAGCCTGTTCGTGAAGGGATCGCGCAGCGTCCGGTTCGCCACGGTCGATGAGCTTTTCCGGCCGTACTCCGTGCCAGACTTCGTTGCGCTCAAGCCCCAGATCGGACGCGGGGCGGACACCGGCATCGACTACCGGCGCGGCTCGCTGCAAACACAGTTGAGCATCTACTACCTGGAGCTCGACAACGAGATTCACTACAACCCCGTCACCTACAGCAACCAAAATCTCGACCCCACGCGCCGCCACGGGTTGAACCTCAGTGTCACTACCGCGCTCGTGGCGCACGTGCGCCTCTCAGCAGACTACGCCTATACGTGCGCAGAGTTTCGGGATGGCCCCTTCGCAGGAAACGAGGTGCCACTCGTTCCGCGGCATACCGCCGCCCTGACGCTGCACTGGAAGCCACAGCCGTCGACCGACGTCGCACTGGCTGGACGGTACGTGGGAAGCAAGTACTTCGACAACGACGAAAGCAACGACTTCTCGCAGAAGATCCCTGCCTACGAGGTGCTCGACCTGCGACTCACCGAAATACTTGAACGCTGGCGCTTCCAGGCAGCCGTCTACAACATCTTTAACAAGCAATATTTCGATTACGGGGTGCGCAGTACCAGCAGTACGACGACCTACGCCGCCTACCCCATGCCGGGACGCAATTTCATGCTGACGCTGGGGCGGGAATTTTGACCATGGCCGGGCCGCGACCGAAGGCCCTGATATGGTTTGGAGCGCTATCGCTCGCTCTGCACGTCCTCGTGCTCGTGAGCCTGATACGCGACTCCACGCCGCTCCCATCACGCCTCGGCGATGCGCTCTCGCGCGATGGTGAAATCATGATTGCACTCACCACTCCCGCGCAGCCGCTGCCGAAACGCACCGCAGCACCCGACACGAACTCATTGAGCGCGCAACCGCGCAGCGGTCGCGCGCACGAATCGGCCCAGACCAGTCCTGCCCGTGATACCGGCCAAGACAAACTCGCCACGGCCGCCGCCGTTCTTGGCAAGGTCCGCAGCCGCCTTGCGCGCTACCTCGCCTACCCCGCGCTCGCCCGCGCGCGAGGCTGGGAGGGCACCGTCCTGGTCGGC
>DKBM01000085.1:0-40417 GCA_002451215.1 Proteobacteria bacterium UBA6900 | reverse complement strand
CCGGCCACGTCGGAGGTCTTGCTCGCGACCTCCTTCACCATCTGCGCACCCATGTTTTCGTACTTGTCCTTGAGCTCGATTTCCTTCGCCACCGAGACACCGTCCTTCGTGACGGTCGGTGCGCCGAAGCTCTTCTCGAGCACCACGTTGCGGCCCTTGGGGCCGAGCGTGACCTTAACCGCATCGGCCAGGACATTCACGCCACGCAACATGCGGGCGCGGGCGGAGTCGCCAAACAAAACGTCTTTCGCTGCCATGATTTCCTCTCTCTGTCGAATTCGTTGATTACTTCTCAACCACGCCCATGATGTCTTCTTCGCGCATCACGAGCAGCTCTTCGCTACCGACCTTTACCTCGGTACCGGAATACTTGCCGAACAGGATTCTGTCGCCGACTTTCACGTCGAGTGGGCGAACCTTGCCGTCCTCCAGAATCTTGCCGGTACCAACGGCGATGACCTCGCCCTGGATTGGCTTTTCCTTGGCGGTGTCGGGGATCACGATGCCGCCGGCGGTCTTGCGCTCCTCTTCGAGGCGGCGAACGATCACGCGGTCATGAAGCGGACGAATTTTCACTGAGGGTTCTCCTTTGGTCGCAGGTTGGGCACTCATACGATTCCTCCTTCAGAATTGCTAACCGGCTGAGTTTTCCCGGAAATTGAGGTTGAGCTAAGCACTAACGGACGGAGCCGAGGCCAGGAATCCGGAAGGATTATTAGCACTCGGCTCAGGTGAGTGCCAATGATATCGATGGCGCTCTTAATGTCAACGCCCGGTGACCACCTCAGTCGCCGAGCCGATTCGATTCTCCCTCGATAACCCGGCCGGCGCCTGACCGGCCTGGGGGCACATCTTGGGGGCCAGTTGCTGGGCCATGCGTGGCACTCCGCTTCACTCCTGAGAACAAGGCGTTCGCCATCCAGCGGCGCACGGCCGGGACCAGCAGTGCCAGGGCGAGAAAATCCGTAAGAAAGCCGGGGGAAATTAGCAGCAATCCGGCCAGCAGGCGGGCGAAGCTCGCCATCATCTCGGCAGCCGGCGACTCGCCGGCTGCGGCCGCAGCATTGATCCGACGTGCCGCGGTGAACCCTTCGGCGCGAATCAGCATTCCACCCGCGACAGCGGCGAATGCGAGCAGCAGCAACGTCGCGCCGGCGCCGAGGCGCGATCCCACCTCGATCAGCATCCATATTTCTGCGCCGATCAGCAGGAAGACAGGTAAGAATAGGGGCATCGATTCCGTCTATGTTTGGCCGACCGCGGCGCTCGCCTTGGAGATGTCGCAGGTTTGGCTAGAATAACGCGCTGCTTGTTGGCGTCTATCCGCGTATCGGGTCAAAGCGACCTGCCCCACAACGGGCAATCCCCCTGAAACCAGGAGAGCTTCCGATGTTTCACACACGCCATGTCTCTTCCATATTGGGGCTATTGCTCGCCGTTTCAACAATGGGCGTTCCGTATGGCGTGGATGCAGCCGGAGCCGTGGACCCGCTAATCAGTGCGGTCCGCGGGGGCGATATCGCCAAGTCCAGGCAATTGCTCGACAACGGAGCGGATCCAAACGTTGGCGACCAACGCGGCATGACGCCACTTATGCACGCAGCCGGAGCCGGCCGTCTCGAGCTGGTGGAACTGCTGCTGGCTCGCGGCGCGAAACTAAACGCCCGCGATCGCGACGGCGATACGGCCCTCAAGCATGCTGCGTGGAACGACGACATCTTCGTTATGGAGGCACTGATTACGAAGGGTGCCGATGTGAATCTCGCGAGCGACTTTGGTGTCACGCCCCTGCGCGCCGCCGCTACAAGCGGCTATGCGCCGGTCGTTGAGGTGCTGTTGAAGGCCGGCGCGGATCCGAACGTGCGGGGCAAGGACGGCTACACTGCACTCTACTTCGCCCAGCTTCGCGACCACCTGGAGGTGGTTCGATTGCTGCGCGAGGCGGGCGGAAAGGAATAGTGCGGTGCCCCGACCCGCGCTGCAGTTGGTGCTGACGACCTGCCCGGACGCCGACACGGCGGAGCGAATCGCCGAGACACTGGTTGGCGAGCATCTGGCTGCGTGCGTGAACATCCTGCCGATCGCAAAATCGGTTTACCGTTGGCGGGGCAAAGTCGAAACCGCCGCCGAGTTGTTGCTTATCATCAAGGCACCGGTGCGCGGCTATCGCGCGCTGCAACGTCGCCTACTGGAGCTTCACCCGTACGAACTTCCCGAGGTGGTCTCGGTCCCAATCGTCGGCGGTTTCGCGGACTACCTCACCTGGATCAATAACCCGGAAAAATCCTGATGAAACGCCTCCTTGCCTTGCTCGCCCTACTTGCCTTCAGTGCCGTGATTTTCGCGGCACCGGAAGATGAGCTGCTGGAACCGGACAAAGCCTTCGCGCTCAGCACACGCGTGATCGATGGGAGAACCATTGAGGCGAACTGGAAGATCGCGCCGGGCTATTACCTGTATCGCGACAAATTCAAATTCGAATCGCTCGATCCGGCCGTCACACCGAAACCGGCGGTGCTGCCCGCGGGCAAGCGCAAAACGGATCCGCTGTTCGGGGACGTCGAGACTTATGTAAAGTCGGTCAGCGCGCGCATACCGCTCGAGCGCACCGGGGACGGCGCCAAGACGTTGCGCGTGAAGATCACCGCGCAGGGCTGTAATGAACCAGTCGGCGTCTGTTACCCGCCAATCGTCAAGGAAGTAGAGTTTCGCCTGCCGGTGCTGGTCGCAACGGCCGCTGCCGCGCCCAAATCCCGGGAAACGCTTTCCTCGCTCAAAGATCTGGCGCGTTCAGTCGCGCCGGCCGGCGATGGCCTGGAGCCCGTCGATCCGGAAAAGGCGTTTATCGTGCAGATCACGCCGGCCGGTGCGGATGCGGTGAAGGTGCGCTTTGAGATTAACGAGTGCTGCTATCTGTATCGAGACAAGACCACTTTCAAACTGGCGGGCACCTCCGGTGGCGTACAGCTCGGCAAGATCCAGCTGCCGGCGGGCAAGGTCAAGGCCGACGAGTTTGTTGGGAAGACCGAGGTCTACGAGAAGCCCTTCGAAGTACTGGTGCCGATCAGCGGACTGGCGAGTGCCGGCGCCGATGCAGCGCTCGCTGTCGGCTACCAGGGCTGCTCGGAAAAGGGCGTGGCGATCTGCTATCCGCCGGCGATCAAGACCTTCAACCTCCAGGGCATGGCAGTCGCAACAAGTGCGCCTTCGACGCCCAAGGCGCCTGACAAGAAATTCATCGTCTACGTGCTTGGCGCCTTCGGTATCGGACTGCTGCTCACGTTCACGCCCTGCGTGCTGCCGATGATCCCGATTCTTTCGAGCGTGCTGGTCGGCTCGGCCGCCGACCGGCGCATCACCAAGCTGGAAGGTGGACTGATGTCGAGTGCCTACGTACTTGGCACAGCGGCAACCTATACCATTGCTGGTGTCATTGCCGGCGCCACTGGTGAGCAGTTGCAGGCCTATTTCCAAAGCCCGTGGGCATTGGGCATCTTCGCCGCGTTGTTCGTTGGGCTGTCGCTTTCCATGTTCGGCCTCTACGAACTACAGATGCCGTCATTCCTCCAGTCGCACCTGCACTCGCAGTCGCAACACATGCAGGGTCGATTCAAACACATCAAAGGTGGTGCGCTGTTCGGGCTGTTCGGCATGGGTATGCTCTCGGCGCTGGTAATCGGCGCCTGCGTGTCGCCGCTGCTGATCTCGGCGCTGGGAGTTGCGATTGCCAATCGCGACCCGGTGCTGGGCGGGGCGATCATGTTCTCGATGGCGCTCGGCATGGGCGTGATTCTGATCACCATCGGCGTCGGGGCGGGCTTCCTGCTGCCGAAGGCGGGTCCCTGGATGGATCGCGTCAAGCACGTCTTCGGCGTGCTGCTGATTGCAGTGGCGATCTATCTGCTTGGCCTCATCCCGGAAGTGCCGGTGCTGCTGTTGTGGGCGGCATTGCTGATCATCGTCGGCATTTACCTCGGTGCGACGCAAAGCCTCCCGCATGGTGCGAGCGGGTGGCAGTACCTCTGGAAGGGCGTCGGAACCGCATCGCTCATCTGGGGTGTAGCCGCCATGCTCGGGGGCTTTGTGGGGAACCGCGATATCCTGAGCCCACTGCCACTCAACGTCGGCGCAGTCAGCATGAGCGGCAAGGGCACGGCTGGCGCAGAAGCGCATCGCTTCCAGCGCGTCGGCAGCCTCGCGGAACTCGACCGGCAGCTCGCCGAAGCAAAGCGCGCCGGCAAACCGGTCCTGCTCGACTACTTCGCCACTTGGTGCACCGACTGCGTACGCATGGAGAAGGCAACCTTCAGCGAGGCACGCGTGCAGCAGGAAATGAACCGCTTTGTGCTGCTACAGGCAGATGTCACCGATCCGAACGACCCGCAGACCAAAGCCATTAAGTCCCGCTTCGGGGTATTCGGGCCCCCAGCGATTCTGTTCTTCGACAAGGACGGCAAGGAGCAGCGCGATTTGCGAACCTACGGCTTCCGCGGGCCGGACGACTTCATTGCGCTGCTGCGCAAGATCTGATCTCCCTCGCATCACGCTCTCTGCCTGGAATTTATGTCTGTCGCGCTGCGTAACAGCCTGCTCGCCGGGATCGGAATCTGTGCGCTCGCACTGGGATTCTGGGTAGCACTGACGCTTCGAGCACCGTCCGTCCCGGAAGCCGATGCGGCGACCCAGGCGCTACAGTTTTCACTGGTGGACCTGGACGGCCGGCCACGCAAACTCGCGGAGTGGAGCGGCAAGGTACAGGTACTGAACTTTTGGGCCACGTGGTGTCCTCCTTGCCGCGAGGAGATCCCGCTGCTCATCGCTGCGCAAGAGCGCTTCGCGGACCAAGGCGTACAGGTGATTGGGATCGCGGTCGATCAGCCCGCCGAGGTAGCGAAGTACCGGAAGTCTCATGGAATCGGCTACCCCCTGCTGGTGAACGACGCCGTGGCACTGAGAATCATGGAACTATTCGGAAACCGCAGCGGCTCGCTCCCGTTTACGGTCATCCTCGATCGCGAAAACCGGGTGGTTTTCCGAAAACTCGGGGCATTCCGGGGCGATGAGCTTGAACGCCTGCTGGAATCGCTCGGGAAACAATAGCGGCGTTGACATGGATCGATTGCGCCCGTTTCTGCGTCGATCTTGCGTGAAATTTCGACCAATATCGAAACACCAAGTCCCCTGACTAGACAGGGTCATAATGGCCGGTCACAATGCCTAGCCTCAGGACCCTACCGGCAAGATGGCTGGAGATTGCCCGATAATCGCTGCAGTATGCCGCCGGAACGCGCCGGCTGCACCCGAATTATGACCGCTTACGGCACCTAGGCATGGCTGAACTGCTCGTCCTGAACGGACCGAACCTGAACCTGCTCGGCAGTCGCGAGCCGGAACACTACGGGCGCGCGACCCTCGAGGAGATCAATGCCCGGCTCAGCGCACAGGCGCAGGCCGCCGGTCACCGCATCCAATTCTTTCAGAGCAACGCCGAGCACGAGTTGGTCAATCGTGTGCAGCAGGCGCATGCCGAAAAAGTGGCGTTCATTTTGATCAACCCGGCGGCTTTCACGCACACCAGCGTCGCGCTGCGTGACGCCCTGGCTGCGGCGAAGATCCCATTCATCGAGGTGCATCTTTCAAACGTGCACGCACGCGAGTCCTTCCGCAAGCAATCCTATTTCTCCGACCTCGCGGTCGGCGCCATCACCGGCCTCGGACCGCAAGGCTATGAATTGGCCCTGTCCGCGGCGATCGAACGTCTGAAGCAAAAAGGGTAAACCCGCATGGACATCCGCAAAGTCAAGAAGCTCATTGAAATGCTCGAGGAATCGAGCCTTGCCGAGATTGAGATCAAGGAAGGCGAGGAGTCGATTCGCATCAGTCGCACCAGCGGCCTCCCAGCGCCGATGATGACCATGGCACCCGCCCCGGCGCCCGCCGCGCCGGCTGCTGCACCGACACCCGTCGCATCGGCCGAGGGGCCAGCCTCGCACGTGCCCCCCGGACATGCCGTCACATCGCCGATGGTAGGCAGTTTCTACCGCGCACCCTCGCCCGGGGCGAAGCCATTCGTCGAGGTCGGTTCGACGGTCAACGTCGGCGACACCGTTTGCATCATTGAAGCCATGAAGATGCTGAACGAAATCGAGTCGGACAAGGCGGGCGTGGTCAAGGCGATTCTGAAAGAGAACGGGCAGCCGGTTGAGTACGGCGAAGCGCTGTTCATCATCGAGTAGCCTGCATGATCGAAAAGATTGTCATCGCGAACCGCGGCGAGATCGCGCTTCGCATCCAGCGCGCCTGCCGAACACTTGGCATCAAGACCGTGGCGGTGCATTCCGAAGCCGACCGCGACGCCAAGTATGTGAAGCTCGCTGATGAATCAGTGTGCATCGGCCCGGCGCGTTCCGCCGAGTCCTACCTGAACGTGCCGGCCGTGATCAGCGCCGCCGAGGTCACTGACGCCCAGGCCATTCATCCCGGCTATGGCTTCCTGTCCGAGAATGCCGACTTCGCCGAGCGCGTCGAGCAATCCGGTTTCATCTTCATTGGCCCACGCGGCGAGACCATCCGGCTGATGGGGGACAAGATTTCTGCCATCAAGGCCATGAAGAAGGCCGGCGTCCCCTGCGTCCCCGGCTCCGACGGGCCGCTGCCAGAGGACGACAAGGAAATCCTCAGGATGGCGAACCATATCGGCTATCCGGTGCTGATCAAGGCCGCTGCCGGCGGTGGCGGCAAGGGAATGCGCGTCGTGCACACCGAAGCGGCCCTCCTCAATGCTATCCAGCTCACACGCGGCGAGGCCAAGGCGGCGTTCGGCAGCGACGTGGTGTACATGGAGAAGTACCTCGAGAATCCGCGCCATATCGAATTCCAGGTATTGGCCGATACGCACGGCAGTGCGGTTCATCTTGGCGAACGCGATTGTTCCATGCAGCGCCGTCACCAAAAGGTGGTAGAGGAATGCCCGGCGCCGGGCATTCCCGAGAAGCTGCGCCAAAAGATGGGCGAGCGCTGCGCAGAGGCCTGCCGCAAGATCGGTTACCGCGGCGCCGGCACCTTCGAGTTCCTGTATCAGGACGGCGAGTTCTACTTCATCGAAATGAATACGCGCGTACAGGTTGAGCATCCGGTGACCGAAATGGTGACTGGAGTGGATATCGTTCGTGAACAGATCCGCATTGCGGCCGGCGAAAAACTCAGCTTCCGCCAGAAAGACGTGCAATGGCGCGGGCATGCGATCGAGTGCCGCGTCAACGCCGAGGATCCGCGCAACTTCGTTCCTTCTCCCGGACGAATCACCAGCCTGCATATGCCAGGGGGGCCGGGAATCCGGGTGGATTCACACATCTACCAAAACTACTTTGTCCCACCGTACTACGACTCCATGATTGCCAAGCTCATCGCCTACGGCGAGACCCGCGAGGTGGCGCTGGCACGTATGCGGGTGGCGCTTTCCGAGATGATCGTGGACGGGATCCGCACCAACATCCCGCTGCACCGAGACATCATGACTGATGAGAGCTTTATCCGCGGCGGCGTCAATATCCACTACCTTCAGAAGAAGCTGGGCCTCTAGCAACTTGAGGTTGAATGTCGGGTTGTGAGCGTTGAATGTGTGGTGCGATACAAATTCAACATTCAGTCTGCTGTATTCAACATTGACCGCCCATGTCCTGGCTGCAAATCCGTTTTCCCGCCTCGGGCGAAACCGCCGACGCCCTTTCCGCGGCACTTGAGGAAAGCGGCGCCATTTCGGTCAGTGTCGAGCATGTCGGCGATGATGCCTGGGTCGAGACGGACTGGGACGAGCGCCCGGTGTGGCGCGAGAGCCGTGTTACCGGATTATTTGCGCCAGACACCGATGTTGCAGGGTTACTGCAGGAACTGCGCGCGCATTTGAATACGGCGCTTCCCGCTCCAGAAGTGCAGACGCTGGCGGACCAGGACTGGGCCGATAGCTGGAAGGCAAACTATCAGCCGCTGCAGATCAGCGGGCGGCTGTGGATCTGTCCAAGCTGGATGACACCGCCCGATCCCCGGGCAGTGAACGTGATCCTTGATCCCGGCATGGCCTTCGGTACTGGCGATCATCCGACTACGGCTCTCTGCCTGGAATGGCTTGCCGCGCAGGATCTTACGAACAAGGATGTGATCGACTATGGTAGCGGCTCGGGTATTCTTTCGGTGGCCGCGCTCAGGCTCGGTGCCCGCTCGGCTCTCGGGATTGAGCTCGATGAGCTGGCCATCCGGGTAAGTGTGGAGAATGCCGAACAGAACAAGGTCGCGCGACGCTTCCGCGCTGTCGTGCCGGCATTGGTGCCGCCGGCGACGTCGGCCGATATCGTGATCGCCAACATCCTGGCGCGCCCACTGATGGAACTTGCCCCCCGCATCAAGGCGCTGGTGCGCCCGGGTGGATCACTGGCCCTGTCAGGTCTGCTCGCCGAGCAGGCCGAAGAAGTGGCTGCCTGCTATAGCGACACCTTTGCGCTTACCCGCCGCATGCGCGGCAATTGGGTGCTGCTGGCCGCGCAGCGCAAGAGCTGAACGGATGTTTGCCCGCTGCCCAAAATGCCAGGCGGTCTTCCGCGTCACGCCCGCCCAGCTGGAGGCGCGCGGCGGCATGGTGCGCTGCGGCCACTGCCAAGCGCCGTTTCGCGCGGACCTAAACCAGGTCGCTGAACCACCCGCGCCGCCGGTCGCGCCGGCTCTCGAAGTCAGGCCAACGGCTGTCAAGAAAAGGCAGAAACGACGCGTCTCGTCACCAAGCACACCAGTGCCGGAACCAATAGAGCTCGCGCTGGAGTTTCCTGCAGCGCGACCGCGGGTGCCTGCTGCAGTCTGGGCGCTGGGTGTCGTACTGGCACTTGCCGCATTGGCTGCGCAACTTGGCTATCGCTATCGGGCAGAAATCGCTCGTGTTCCGGAGCTCACGCCGGCAATCGAGCAGTTCTGTGCGCTAATCGGTTGCGAGGTGCGTCCGCTGCACGATGTGCGACGGATCGAGCTACTGGAACGAACCCGCATTGCGCCACACCCGACGTACGAGAACGTGCTGCGCATCCGCGTGGTCATGGTGAATCGTGCAAGTTTCCCGCAACCCTATCCGCTCATGGAAGTCAGTCTTACCGACAGCAACGGGCAGTTGCTTGCGCGGCGGCAGTTTACCCCTCGCCAGTATCTCGCCGAATCACATCCAAAAGATGTCAACATGGCCTCGGACGTTGTGGTTAACGCGTTACTCGACGTCACCAACCCGGATGGTCGAGCTTCGGGATATGAAATACGGTTGTTGCCTGCACCGTAACAGCGCACGATTCTAGCGGTCGGGCCGACCTTCTTTCGTCCTGCAGATAATCCGTTTCGATTCCTGTTTGATGCCGTTGTCGTCCGGGCGACACGAGCGCAACGCTGCGCGCAATCATGACGCTGTCGGCCAAAAGTACTTCCATGCGATATTGGTTTGTGGTTATGATTCGCCCCTTTCCGCGCGAACTCGCGCGGCAACAGGGTAGAGAGATCCGAGCGTGAGAATCGGACCCTATACAGTCAAGAACAACCTCTTTCTTGCTCCCATGGCCGGCGTCACTGACCGGCCGTTCCGCATGCTGTGCCGGCGACTCGGCGCGGGCATGGCCGTGTCTGAAATGGTTTCCTGCAACTCGCTGCTCTGGGGCAGCGAGAAAACCCGCAAGCGCGCCGATCACGCCGGCGAGGACGAACCGCGTTCGATACAGATCGTCGGCAGCGATCCGGCACTGATGGCCGAAGCCGCGCGCCACAACGTCGCACACGGTGCACAGATTATCGACATCAACATGGGTTGTCCGGCCAAGAAGATCTGCAACGTCTACGCGGGTTCCGCGCTCATGCAGAACGAAAGGCTGGTCGCCGATATCCTGCAGGCAGTAGTGCGCGCCGTCGATGTGCCGGTCACGCTCAAGATGCGCACCGGCTGGAATCGCGACAATCGCAACGGCGTGAGCATCGCGCGCCTTGCCGAGGATGCCGGTGTTCGACTTCTGTCAGTGCACGGGCGCACGCGGGCCGATGCCTTTCAGGGTGAGGCCGAATACGACACCATCGCAGCGATTAAGACGGCCGTGCGGATTCCGGTAATCGCTAACGGTGACATCGACGCGCCGGACAAGGCCGCTCATGTGCTCCGTCACACCGGGGCGGACGGCCTCATGATCGGACGCGCTGCACAGGGAAACCCGTGGATTTTCAGGGAGATCGGGCATTTTCTGGCCACCGGCGAGCGCCTGGCCGCCCCCACCGGTGCAGAGGTGCGCGACACCCTGGTCGGACATCTCGAGAATCTGTACGCGTTCTATGGAGAGGCGCGGGGCGTGCGCGTCGCGCGCAAGCACATCGGCTGGTACACCAAGGGCAAGGGCTTCGTGGGCGGCGCTGCCTTTCGGCACGCCGTCAACCAGGTTGAGACGTCCGCGGAGCAGTTGGCGATGGTGCGCGCGTTCCTCGATCACCCGGTTCTCGACGGCCGGAGGCTTGCTGCGTGAGCACGAGGGAGCGCAAGGGCCCCATCGCCGCCTGCGTGAAGCAGTCGATGGAGAAATACTTTCACGACCTGAATGGCGAGAAAGTGAGCGGCGTGTATGACATGGTGCTCGCGGAAGTGGAGCGCCCGCTGCTGGAGAGCGTCATGAAGCATGCCCGCAGCAACCAATGCCGCGCAGCCGAAATTCTCGGTATCAATCGCAATACCCTGCGCAAGAAACTCAAGCAGTACAAGCTCGACAAGTAGCCGCGCTTACGGCGACTGCGGTTCGCCACCCCGATTGTTTCCGGTAAACTACCGCCCTCTTCCCGGAAGCGATCGCAAACCTTCATGGCTCCCATCCAGCGCGCACTGCTGAGCGTCTCCGACAAGACCGGCATCGTCGAATTCGCTCGCTCCCTTCAGTCCATTGGTATCGAGCTGCTGTCTACGGGCGGCACTGCGAAGCTGCTCGCGGACAACGGAATTGCCGTCACCGAGGTCTCGGACTACACCGGCTTTCCTGAGATGCTGGACGGTCGCGTAAAGACCCTGCATCCGAGGATTCATGGCGGGCTGCTCGGGCGGCGCGACCTCCCCGCCCATGTCGAGGCGATGACCAAACATGACATCCCGCCGATCGGCCTGCTGGTGGTGAATCTCTATCCCTTCGAGCAGACCATCGCAAAACCGGGATGCACGCTGGAAGACGCCATCGAGAACATCGATATCGGCGGTCCTGCCATGCTTCGGGCAGCAGCCAAGAATCACGGCTCCGTGGCGGTAGTGGTCGATAGCGCCGACTACACCGTGGTGCTGGACGAAATGAAGGCGAACGCTGGCTCGGTGACTGATGCCACCCGTTTTGAGTTGGCCGCCAAGGTCTTCGAGCATACCGCCCGTTACGACGGCGCGATCGCGAACTACCTTGGCGCCATCCAGACCGACGGCGGCCGCGCGACATTTCCGCGCACCATCAGCGCGCAGTACCGCAAGGCGCAGGAAATGCGCTACGGCGAAAACCCCCATCAGCTGGCGGCATTCTACGTGGAGGNNGTGACACCGACGCGGCGCTCGAGTGCGTCAAGCAATTCGACGAGACACCAGCCTGCGTAATCGTGAAACACGCGAACCCCTGTGGCGTGGCACTGGCCGGTTCGCTACGCGAGGCTTACGAGCGCGCCTATGCTACCGATCCGGAATCCGCCTTCGGTGGCATCATCGCCTTCAACCGTGAACTAGACGGCGAGACAGCGCGATTGATTCTTGAGCGGCAGTTCGTCGAAGTGATCGTCGCACCCAAAGTGAACGCTGCAGCGGTGGAGGCCGCGGCCACCAAGAAAAACGTCCGTCTGCTCGAATGCGGAGCATGGCCAAAAGAGCCGGCACGCCGACTCGACTTCAAGCGCGTCAACGGCGGCTTGCTGGTGCAGGAAGCGGATCTGTCCCTGTACCAGGAACTGAAGGTGGTTACCAAGAGGCAGCCGACTACGGACGAGTTGTCCGACCTGTTGTTCACGTGGAAGGTGGCCAAGTTTGTGAAGTCCAACGCTATTGTCTATGGCAAGGACAAGATGACGATCGGCGTTGGTGCCGGCCAGATGAGCCGCGTCAACTCGGCGCGCATCGCGGTCATCAAGGCCGAGCATGCCGGATTGCAGGTCAAGGGCGCGGTCATGGCAAGTGATGCGTTTTTTCCCTTTCGCGACGGCATCGATCAGGCGGCGGCCGCGGGCATCAGCGCGGTGATTCAGCCGGGTGGCTCGATGCGCGACGACGAAGTGATCGCCGCCGCGAATGAACATGGCATGGCGATGGTGTTCACCGGCATGCGTCACTTTCGACACTGAATCGGGTCGCTCGCGAACACATGAACGTCCTCATTATTGGCGGCGGCGGGCGTGAGCACGCACTAGCCTGGAGAGCCGCGCAGTCGCCGCGCGTCGCACGGATCTTTGTTGCCCCGGGCAATGCCGGCACGGCGCGCGAGACAAAGTGCGCGAACGTTGCGGTGGCTGCCGAGGACATTGAAGCCCTGCTGGCATTTGCACAGCGCGAGCGGGTTGATCTAACCATCGTTGGACCCGAGGCGCCGCTGGTGCTCGGCGTCGTCGATCGCTTTCGCGCCGCCGGGCTGCGCTGTTTCGGCCCGACCAGGGCGGCCGCCCAGCTTGAAGGTTCCAAGGCCTTCACCAAGGACTTTCTTGCGCGCCACAAGATTCCCACGGCCGCCTACGGCAACTTCAGCGATTTCGACCGGGCGGAAGCCTATATCCGCAGGGTTGGTGCACCGGTCGTGGTGAAAGCCGATGGCCTGGCTGCCGGCAAGGGCGTAATCATTGCGCAGACCGTAGATGAGGCGATCGGTGCCGCGCGCGACATGCTGGCCGGCAATGCCTTTGGCGAGGCGGGCCACCGCGTGGTGGTCGAGGAGTTCTTGAAGGGCGAGGAAGCAAGTTTCATTGTAATGGTGGATGGCGAACATGTGTTGCCGCTTGCAACCTCACAGGATCACAAGCGGGTCGGCGACGGCGACACCGGTCCCAATACCGGCGGCATGGGCGCGTATTCCCCCGCCCCGGTGGTTACGCCCGAAATGCACGAGCGAGTGATGCGCGAGGTAATCGAGCCCACCGTGCGCGGCATGCAGGCCGAAGGCAACACCTATACCGGTTTTCTCTACGCCGGCCTCATGATCGGCCCGGATGGTACCCCCAAGGTACTCGAGTACAACTGCCGCTTCGGCGACCCGGAAACGCAGCCCGTGATGATGCGGCTGAAGAGCGATTTCGTGGAACTCGTTGATGCGGCCCTCGATGCCCGGCTCGACCAAGTCGCAGCCGATTGGGACCCGCGCGCGGCGCTCGGCGTTGTGATGGCGGCCGGTGGCTATCCCGGTTCCTATGCCAAGGGCGACGCAATAACCGGCCTGCCGGCAAGAGAAGCGCCCGATGCCAAGGTTTTCCACGCCGGCACGGCATTGCGCGGTGGCGAGGTGGTGACCAGCGGCGGACGGGTATTGTGTGTCACCGCACTTGGGGAGAGCGTTGCTGCCGCGCAGCGGCGCGCCTATGAAGTCGTGCGCGGGATTCACTGGAAGCACGCGCAATACCGAAGCGACATCGGTTATCGCGCCATCGCGCGAGAGCAAGCTCAGCGCTAGACACCATGCACGCGCGCGACCTGCAACGCGCAGCCCACATTCTTCGCCAGGGTGGTGTCGTCGCGTACGCGACCGAGCATTGCTTCGGGCTTGGCTGCGACCCCTTCAACCGCGCGGCGGTGCTGCGGCTACTCCACATTAAGCGACGTTCTATGGCCAAGGGGCTGATCGTGCTGGCGGGAGATGTCGAGCAGCTTGGCCTGTTCGCGGAACGTATTCCGGCCGAAGTGACGGCCACGTGGCCCGGTCCGCACACTTGGTTACTGGCAACCCGCGTCAGCGTTCCGAAGTGGATCACCGGCGCGCACCCGCGCGTGGCCGTGCGAGTCACGGCACACCGACAGGCCGCGGCGCTCTGCCATGCCGCCGGCATGGCAATTGTCTCGACCAGCGCGAATCGCGCGGGGGAACAACCCGCTCGCACTGACCGCGAGGTGCGCCGACGCTTCGGCAAGCTAGTCGATTATGTACTCCCCGGATTTGTCGGCGGTGCTCCGGCTCCCACCCCGATCCGGGACGCGGTCACGGGCGAACGCATTCGCGACTGATGTTGCGACGCCTGCAGGACCCGAAAATCGCTGCGCCCACCCGGATCAGCTATCATCGCAGGCCTTCGACGCAACTTTCTTTCAGTACCCCGACATGAGCCAACCCGACATCAGCGCGGTACGCCGTTACCTGCTTGAGCTTCAGGACCGCATTTGCTCTGAGCTGGCGACGGAAGACGGCACGGAGCACTTTCGTGAGGATTCATGGGAGCGACCGGAGGGCGGCGGCGGGCGGACACGGGTGCTGACAGAAGGGACGGTCTTCGAGCAGGCGGGTGTCAACTTCTCACACGTGTCCGGAGCAAAACTGCCACCATCGGCGACTGCGCACCGCCCCGAGCTTGCCGGCCGTTCATTTCAGGCCATGGGGGTGTCGCTCGTCATTCACCCGCGCAATCCCTACGTCCCGACCTCGCACATGAACGTGCGCTTTTTCGTCGCAGAGAAAGAGGGTGCCGATCCGGTTTGGTGGTTCGGGGGCGGCTTCGATCTCACCCCCTACTATCCCTTCGAGGAAGACTGTCTGCACTGGCACCGCACGGCGAACGAGGCGTGCGGCCCGTACGGCACCGACTACTACGCGCGTTTCAAGAAGTGGTGCGATGAGTATTTCTACCTAAAACATCGCGGCGAGACGCGCGGCGTCGGCGGGCTTTTCTTCGACGACTTCAGCGAGCGCGGCTTTGAGCATTCCTTTGGCTTCATGCGCAGCGTGGGCGACCACTATCTGCCCGCCTATCTACCGATCGTGCAGAATCGCCGCGACACGCTGTATGGTGAACGGGAGCGCGATTTCCAGCTTTATCGACGCGGGCGTTACGTGGAGTTCAATCTGGTCTATGACCGCGGCACGCTGTTCGGACTGCAGAGCGGCGGACGCACTGAGTCGATCCTGATGTCACTGCCGCCACTGGTAAAGTGGCGCTACAACTGGCGTCCGGCAGGTGGCACGCCGGAGGCGCGGCTATATGAGGAATTCCTAAAGCCGCGCGAGTGGCTGGGCTGATTTTCCCGGCGCGCGCCCTTGGAAGCCGGGGGCTACTTCGGTTCGCAACGTGCCGGCACGGTCGCGGCGGATCCGGTCTGGTACTCCGCAAGCCCTGCGGTCACCCATCCCACGACCTTGGCGTTGTACCCAAGCTCGACCGGCACATAGTTCAGCTTTGGCGCTACCAGGATATAGAACCTCTGTTTCGTTTCGTCGCGCTCGATCCGTACGCCAGCGTAGTCCCGCCCCTTGAAGCTAACCCGTCCGGGCTGGCCGACGCGGAAATTGCGCGTCTTGATACCGCCTTTGTCGGCAACCTGATAATTGAGCGCCTTGAATCCGCCGGCGATATCGGCAGCCACTTTGAGTTGCACCGATAGCGCATCCCAAATCGGGAAGTTGAGATCCGGATAAACGCGCGTTTCGCCCCCGTGCGTCACTGTCACCGTGCGTTTGGCGGCGTCGAAGAGGATGTGTTCGTCTCGCTTGCCGTCGCCGCCAATCTCCTTGTGGATGAACTCGATTGGCGCGAGTTGTCCATCGTTTAGCGCCATGAGGCTGCATTCGTAAAACGTGTAGCCGGCAAGGCTGGAACGATACTCATAGCGCAGGCCCGCTGCGGTTCGCGCGAGATTCACGCGCGTGTCGAGCAGCCCCATCACGCCGGTATAACGGGCGCTGTACGGACCCGGGAACTTCGGGTTCGCCGGTGCGTCCGCCCAGACCGGTGCGACACACAGGACGAGCGATAACAATATAAATAGTGGTCGGTCCATGCCTAATTCGACGTACAAGACAGCAATTTAGTTTCCAAATTTGAGCGCCGCCGACACCAGCGGTAACTGCTGAAATTTTGGCAGGGCCAAGTATACCGCTGCGCGGAGCGACTCGCGCTTCAGCTGCCCGAGCGTTTCGAAACCGGTAGTGTGCCAAGCGTCATGAGATCAAGAAAGATCACGCTACTGTCAGCGCGGCACGCGACTTGTCGACGATTAGCGCGGTTTGTGCCATTGCGTGTCTTGGGCTACCCCGGCGGTGCAGGCCGAACCGCCGGCCCTGCGCTTGCTCTGGCGCACAAGCCGGCCAACAATGCCCGCTATCGCCTCCGGAGTGAAGCCATGAACGAGAACCAATTGCCCACCGGGCTTGATCCGACGCTGCGGATCGTGCCCATGCCGGCCGATACCAACGCCGCCGGCGATGTCTTCGGCGGCTGGATCATGTCGAATGTCGATATGGCCGGCGCAATCGCGGCCATTCGCCGCGCGCGTGGGCGGGTCGTGACGGTCGCGGTCAACGCATTTTCCTTTCGCGCCCCGGTATATGTGAGCGATCTCGTGAGCTTTTACGCAAGGGTGATCAAGGTCGGCCGCACGTCACTCACGGTCGACGTGAGGGTCTATGCGGAGCGCGGCTCCTACGCTCCCGACACCGGGGCGACGACATTGGTGACGGATGCGGTTCTCACCTACGTCGCGATCGACGAGCAACGCAACAAGCGCTCGATCCCACCCGAGTAAGATCGCGATAGTCAACGCGCCTTCGGGATCAACGCCTGGAGTGCGCGCACGATGGGATCGCTGTCCCACTCCGCCTCGCCGACCAACCCGGAGCGCAGCTGCCCGTCGGAGCCCACAACGAAACTGGTTGGAAAGGCGAACACCTTCCAGCGCTTGAGCGCCGCCCCGTTGCGATCCATGAGAATCGGGAAGTCGACGTTCACCCTCTCCTTCAGGAAGGCGCGGACGGTTGCCTCGTCTTCGGCCATGTTCACGGCCAGGATAACGAATGGCCGACCGGAAAACCTCTCCTTCAGCCGCTGCAGTGAGGGCATCTCGCGCACGCACGGCGGACACCATGACGCCCAGAAATTAATCAGCACCACTTGCCCGCGATAATCGGCGAGATCGCGCATTGCGCCATCCAGACTCGCGAGACGAAGCGGCGCCGGTACGGGATTGCCTTGATATGGGCGCAGGTTCCGCTCACGTGGCGCGGCGGGCGCTCGCTGCTCGCCGCGCGCGGCCTGCAACGCCGGAACACCAACCTTGGCGTCCTTGAGTGTCGCAATCGCCTGCGCGAACAAGGCGGGCAAACCGGCCGCCTCTGCCTCCTCCACACTTGTGGCATCGGGACGGAAGTAATATCGATCGCGCACTTCGGGCACAAGCTGCACGCTAACGGGGGATCCGGTCGCCGCCAGCGCAGCCTTGAGCGCGTCAAGGCGAAAAATCCACGGTGAACGTTGCGGCTGAACGATGAAGATTGGCAGGCGCGTCTGGGCGACGACCGGCTGGAAGTCCGCCTCACGACCGGGCTCGGGTGGTCCGATGTACAGATTCGGGTGCAGCAGGATCGCGCCGCCTAGGACACCGCTGTCCGGGTGGCGTTCGCGCCACACTTGCGCACCCGTGAGGGCAAGCGCGCCGGCCCGGGCGGAGGCAATCAGGTATACACGGCGGCCCCCCGCACTCGCCGCGTCGATCAGATCCGCGACATCGCGACCGGAAATCTTCTCGAGGCTGCTCTCCAGTGGCGGCAGGAGCCGCGCATCGAGGAGATCCGGACGCCAGACTTCTATCCCGAGCGCGGCGGTCGCCGCCGCCACGCGCTCTTCGGATGCCTGTTGTCCAAGACCCGATGGCAACCACAGCAGCACCGTGTCCTGCCCGGCGCCAAAACGCTCAACTGACACGTCGGTGCGATCGGCGAGGCGCACCTCGATTGACGCGCCATGCGCGACCGATGTGCCGAACAGCCACAATGTGAGCAGCCACAGTCGGGCCAGATAATTGGTGACGCGCATCGTTAAGGGGTATCAACGGAGCAGGACGCGGTGGACAGTCCGTGGTCGAGCCACTACCCTTTAAACAACCACACCAACGCCACTACCTACGAATGCTTTTCCGTCTCGCTTCTCTGTTCGCCGCGCTCGCGACGCTATGGCTGGTCGGCGCGCATGCCGAGGAGCCGCCGCCAGTCCTGATGGTGATGGATTATCAAATCGGCGCCAAACACCTGCCGCAACCGGTGCCGATGAAACTCGGTGAGTTTACACTCTCCGAGGCACTGCCGGGCGCCGACAAGCTTCGCATCCTGCCAGGCGATGGGTTCCCGGCCGAGGCGGCCCGACCTTCAGATCGCGCGGTCGAGCTCTACCAGAGCAACACGCAGGGTCGCTCGCTTGTTTGTATCATCCATGTCCGTTACTTCCGCAATCCAGCCGGACTGTGGAGGGCAAACTTCCAGCTGGTCGAGCAGCCGCTGGTGGCACGCGATGCGCAGGGTAACTGGAAACCGTTCACCGAGATCCGCGGGGCGCCCGGACTGATCGTCCTGACCGGCAGCGCCCTACCGAACGCCGAGGGATTTTATCCTTCCCTCGAGTTCGGCATGAACCTCAAGAAGGTCTACGTCAACAGCTGGGCAGTTCGCTAGCCACCGGCCCGCGCGGCATGGGTGGGAGGCGAAACGCGAGTGTCCCTCGCGCCACGCGCCACAGCGATGACTGGCATCGCGCCGACCCGCATGGCACCGGAGACGCCAGCGCCGACCCCCTCACCTATTTCTTCTTCAGCACCTCGAGGAACGGCGTGATCAGATCCAGCGGCAGCGGGAATACGATGGTCGAATTCTTGTCGGCGGCGATCACCGTCAGGGTTTCCAGATAGCGCAGCTGGATCGCCTGCGGCTCCTGGGCCAGCACCTGCGCGGCCTGATACAGCTTCTCGGCCGCCTGCTGCTCACCTTCAGCGTGGATCACCTTGGCACGCCGCTCGCGTTCGGCCTCGGCCTGACGGGCGATGGCGCGCACCATGGTGGGATCGATGTCCACGTGCTTAATCTCGACGCTCGTCACTTTGATGCCCCACACATCGGTCGCAGTGTCGAGGATCTTCTGGATATCGGCGTTGAGCTTGTCGCGCTCGGCGAGCATCTCGTCGAGCTCGTGCTTGCCGAGCACNNGACACGTTGTCGCGCGAGATCACGTCCTGCGGCGGCACGTCCAGCACCACCGTGCGCAGATCAACCTTAACGATCTGCTGGATGATCGGGATGACAATGATCAGGCCAGGCCCCTTGACCTTCCAGAACCGCCCGAGCAGGAACACGACGCCACGTTCATACTCGCGCAACACCCGAAACGAGCTGAACAGCAGCAACGCTATCAGCGCTAGGACAAAACCGGATGAAATAAGCTGCACGATAAACCTCCTATCGTTACCGTTTGGGTTCGACTTCGAGAATCAAGCCGTCGCGACTCACGACCGCGACCGCTTCGCCCTGCTTGATCGGCTGGCGCGCACGCGCTTGCCATTCCTCGCTGTGCACGCGCACACGGCCAACGTACCCGCTGCCGGGCTTCTCGGCGAACGCGTCCAGTGCCTCGCCCGCCGCGCCCATCAATTCCTCAGCGCCGCTCACGATACGCCGGCGGCGCGCCTTCATCGCGAACCACACCACACCAAGGAAGAAGGCGGCGCTGGTTGCGGAGACCGCGATGATGAGCGGCAAGGCGACCGAATATCCGGGCACATCGGTGTCGAGCAAAATCACTGAACCAACGACGAACGCGACGACACCACCGATGCCGAGCGCACCGAAGCTCGGGACGAACACTTCGGCCACCATGAAGGCGATCCCCAGCAGGATCAGCGCGAGGCCGGCGTAATTGATGGGCAACACCTGAAAGGCGTACAACGCGAGCAGCAGACAAATGCCACCGACTACACCGGGCAGGACGAATCCCGGGTTCCAGAGTTCAAAAAAGATTCCGTAGATGCCGAGCAGCATCAGAATGTAGGCAATGTTGGGGTCCGTGATTACCGAGAGAAACTTCGAGCGCCAGTCCGGCGTGAGCGTCACCAGCTCGGCGCCCTTGGTCGAAAGCGTCANNCGGCGGGCAGTGAGGCTGCCTCGCGCACTGCCTTTTCGGCCCAGGCCGCATTGCGCCCGCGCATCTGGGCAAGACCGCGGATGTAGGCGATGGCGTCGTTAAGTGCCTTCTCGTCCATACCGGGCTTGGCGGGTTTCGCGTCCTTCTTGTCTTGCCTGTCGTTCTTGTCGGCGCCGTCGGGTTTGGATGGCTGACGGCCCCCACCGGGGTCCGGAACGCCACCAATGCGCACGGGGGTGGCGGCTCCGATATTGGTAGCGGGCGCCATGGCCGCGACGTGCGAAGCCAGCAGTATATAAGTGCCGGCGCTGGCCGCCCGGGCGCCTGAGGGCGCAACGTAGGTAACGACGGGGACCGGGGAAGCCAGGATGTCCTGGATGATCTTGCGCATCGCGGTGTCGAGTCCGCCTGGCGTATCGAGCTGTAGTATCACGGCTGCGGCCCCTTGTTCGCGCGCCTGCGTGAGTCCGCGGTGGATGAAGTCGCTGGTAGCGGGCCCGATCGGCCCACTTACCTCGAGTACGAACAGCCTTGGGCTCGCCGTTGATACGGCATCCTTGCCAAGCAGCAGGAACGGCCAGGCAATCAGCACAAGCAGGAAGCCGAGTCGGAGACGACGCATGATGTCTTCACGATAACAAACTGCCGGGCGCCCGGCGAGACAATGCGGAAGTAGCCGGACGGCTCGGATAGGATGACGCGGCCAATTCACGGAACTTTCCGAAACCTACAGCATGCTTTCCTTCACCATCCGCAGGGCTTTGTGGGAGGCAGATGAACCGCTCATCCGTGACGTGCGCGAGGCGGTATTCGTCCGCGAACAACGGATTCCCGCCGAGCTTGAGTGGGACGATGCCGACGCGAGCGCGACGCACGTGCTCGCCTTTGCCGAGAATGGGGAAGCAATCGGGACCGGTCGGCTGCTACCTTCCGGACGCATCGGACGCATGGCGGTCCTGCGGGCATATCGTGGTCAGGGTGTCGGGCGCGCGTTGCTCGCCGCGTTGCTGGATGCGGCGCACGCGAACGGTCATGCGGAGGTCACGCTTTCCGCGCAAATTCAGGTAATCGGGTTTTACCAGCGGATGGGTTTTCTGCCGGTCGGCGAGGTCTACCGCGAGGCCGGTATCCCTCACCAGCGCATGCGGCTGCGCCTGTCGCGTTGAGCAACGTCAGCGCGCGTTGCGGCGCGCCGCATACTGCAGGACAAACTCGAGTATTTCGAACCGGTTGTAAGCCTCCTGCAAACCCGCGCCCCAGACGGTAGGACCGTGTCCGCGAATCATGAGCGCCGTAATCGCCGGCGGTGATTTGCTGAAGCGCGCTTCGAGCAATTTTGCGATTTTCGTCACGTCTAGCGTGTTGTCAAACAACGGTAGATCCACTCTCGGATTCTGCTGCCAGATGTCGAAGCCCTTGATCATCTCAATCGGCGGCAGGCGCAGGCTGTTGGCGCCCTTCTTGGCGCGATCGCCCGCCAGGCAAGCCGCAACCGTGTGACCATGCAGGCAGGCGCGCGCGCTTGCAAAGCAACGATAGAGCGCGGCGTGAATCGAGGTCTCGGCGGAAGGTTTGTCTTCGGCGCGACGTTTCTCGATCACCGCGCCGTCGGTCACGCGCACCAGCATGAAATCGTCGGCATCGAGTCGGCCCTTGGGCTTGCCGCTTGTGGTGATCCAGAAGTGCCCGTCGTCGACTCGGGCCGAGAGATTGCCGGCGGTGCCATTCATCCAGCCGCGCGCATGAAAATCACTCGCAATCTCGGCCAGTGCCGCCCGCGGCTCCAGTACATCGAGCGTCCCCGCCATTGGCGCCGCGCGCGCCGGCTCAGGCGAGCGCGCTTTCCGCGATGTTGCGATCGCGGCCGGTGTAGTGTGGCGTCCAACCGGAGGTATCGATGAAGTAGCGCACCGCCTTGCAGCGTGTGCAGTCGCGCATCTCGAACCAGTGCTCACTGTTGGCCGGTACGTTGATGTAGTCACCGGCCGTGACCTCTAGCAGAAACTGGTTACCGTCCGGCTCAACAAAACCGAAGAAACCCGAACCAGCCAGGATGTAGCGCACCTCGTCGTCCGAGTGGGTGTGAATCTTGTCGAACTTGGCAAGCATTTCGGCAAGGTTCGGGATGCCCTCGTGTATTACCACCATGTCTCGGGTCTGGTATCCCTTCTCGCGCTTGAGCTCCTCGAAGCGGTTGTCCACGAGCTTGAGCAGCTCCTCTTTCTCGGCGTCGTTGAGGGCCTGTTTCTCGAGCAGCTCGCGCGCCCGGGCGCTCGCCGGCGCCGGCCACTGGCGCAGCGTTATGCCGAGCCGGGCGAGACGTCCGGTGACCTGGGAGACATCAGCAGATTCGCTACCGTCAGAAAAAATGATGCGCGCCATATTGATGTCCTCCGATATCTAGGGATGTTCGGGATCGTTCGATACGCAGACTTGCAGCAGCAGTCGGCGACAAGTCGCAGCTATTCTAGCCCGACTCTTAGTTCCCGACGCTAGCCGACCGCGGGCTTCTCTTCGCTTGGGCGCCGAAAACGCGACCGCACGAACGGTTTGCGTTCGACGGAGGGCTTGGATTGTTCGCGCCGCTCCGGTCGGGCCGCGCGCTCGGGCCGCGCCACCGGCTTGTCGTCACTTACGACTGCTGCGTGATCCTCGCGCGGCGTGGAAACAGGTGTCTCGGCCACGTCGGGCTGCGTCTGCGGCGCCACTCCAACCGGGGAGGCTTCGGCAGCGGCCATTTCGGGCGGGTGGCGCGGACCTGTGTCTCCGCTTCCACGCAGGTCGCGACCCGGACGTTCATCGCGCGGACGGCGCTCCGGGCGCCGGCCGCGGTCATCCCGCGAACGCCCTTCCCGGCGCCCGCCACGATCACGTTCGCGACCTGCGGAGAAGTCGCGCTTCGGGTGCTCAAGTTTGGGCAGCAACTCCGGCGTCACGGTGCCGACCGGGATCTTGTGGCCGAGATAGGCCTCAATCTCCGGCAGGCTGAAGACATACTTTTCACAGGCAAAGCTCACCGCGTCGCCCGAGGCGCCGGCGCGTGCGGTCCGGCCGATGCGATGCACATAGTCCTCGGCGTTCTGCGGCAGATCGAAATTAAAGACGTGCGATACGTCGGGGATGTGCAGGCCGCGCGCCGCCACATCGGTGGCGATCAGCAGTGGCAATCGCCCCTCGGTGAAGTCCTTGAGAATCCGCAGGCGCATGTTTTGCGGCACGTCCCCCGAGAGCACCTCGGCGTTGAAACCGTTTACCTTGAGCCAGCCAACCAGTCGCTCGGCGAGGGCCTTGGTGTTGATGAAGACCAGGCTTCGCGCCGGATCGGTGTGGCGCAACAATCCCACCAAAAGCGGGATTTTCTCGTCCATCGCCGTGTGGTAGAGGATCTGGGTAACCTTGTCGGCGGTGCGCTTGTCCGGCTCGATGTGCACGAACTGCGGCTCATTCATGTGCTCGAAGGCGAGCTCGGTGACACGCAGCGAGAGCGTCGCCGAAAACAGCATGCTGAGGCGCTTGTCGGGCGGCGGCAGCTTGCGCAGCAGGTAACGGATGTCCTTGATGAAACCAAGGTCGAACATCCGGTCTGCCTCGTCCAGCACCATGACCTGGACATGATCAAGATCGAAGATGCCCTGCTTGTAGTAATCGATAAGGCGCCCCGGCGTTCCGATCAGGACGTCAACCCCCTCTTCCAGAGCCTTGCGCTGCTGGTCGTAGCCGGTACCCCCGAAAACCAACACCAGGCGAAATCCCGCATACTTGCCGAGCACCTCGGCGTCCTTGTGTATCTGGACAGCAAGCTCGCGGGTCGGGGCAAGAATCATGACGCGCGGCGAGGTCGGTTTGCGCCCTGCCGCCGGAGGGTGGCTCAGCAAATGGCTGAAAGCGGCCAGCAGGAAGGCGGCCGTCTTGCCGGTGCCGGTCTGGGCCTGGCCAGCCACGTCCCGGCCGGTGAGGGCAACCGGCAGCGACTCAGCCTGGATGGGGGTGCAGTTCTCGAAGCCCGCCTCTCGCACCCCGGCCAGCAGGGGCTCGGGCAGACCAAGGCTTGCAAACGAACGGTCAGTCAGGTGATGTTCAGTCATCTAAGCGCATAAAGAATAACAGAAAATGGGGGGCCGCAGGGCGGCAATCTTGCATTGCCCACTTGATTCGGCTCAAATTAGCCTCACCTTAAGCGGCATTCCTACCCGACGCACCATCTCTCAACCCGGCTTTTCGCCGCGGTTTTTCCAGAATCATTCCCAACGGAGGCATTCGAAATTATGAGCCAGGGCATCATCAGCGTGACCGACGACAGCTTTGAGAATGAAGTCCTCAAAGCCAACGGGCCGGTCCTGGTGGACTACTGGGCCGAATGGTGCGGCCCTTGCAAGATGATTGCCCCGGTGCTCGAGGAAATCGCAAGCGAGTACGCTGGCAAGATCAAGGTAGCCAAGCTTAACATCGATGAGAATCCCCAGACGCCCCCCAAGTACGGTATTCGCGGCATTCCGACCCTGATGCTCTTCAAGAACGGCTCGGTCGAGGCCACCAAGGTCGGCGCTGTCTCCAAGTCCCAGCTTGCCGCCTTTATAGACGGCAATATCTAGTTACGTCGCTTGCGATCGTGCCCGCCGGCCGGCGGGCACGACTGGACGAACCTCAAAACAGGTGTTACTTTTCTTTTAGAAGCACAGAATTCATAACGATCCGCTGCTTCGCAGTAAATTCGTTCCCTTCCCCTGAAACTCCCGGACGCAGCCCGACGCGGTGCGACCTGTCCGGACCCCAATGTGGTGACCCCCTATGCCCCAGATGAGCCTTACTGAACTTAAGCGCAAACCAGCAACCGAGCTGGCCGAGATGGCCGCTTCGCTTGATGTCGAGGGTGGCGCGCGACTGCGCAAGCAGGATCTGATCTTCGCCATACTCAAGGCCCAGGCCAAGAAAGGCGAGGACATCATGGGAGAGGGCGTGGTTGAGATCTTGCAGGACGGGTTCGGCTTTCTGCGCTCGGCCGATGCGTCGTACCTAGCGGGTCCGGACGATATTTACGTTTCGCCGTCGCAGATCCGCCGCTTCAATCTTCGCACCGGTGATACTGTCAAGGGCAACATCCGCCCACCGAAGGAGTCGGAACGCTATTTCGCGCTGCTCAAGGTTGATGACATCAACTTCGAGAATCCGGATCAGGCCAAGAACAAGGTCCTGTTCGAGAACCTCACTCCTCTGCATCCGCAGGAGCGCTTCAGGCTGGAGCGCGACAACGCGTCAAGCGAGAACATGACAGCGCGCGTCATCGACCTGATCGCCCCGATCGGCAAGGGCCAGCGCGGATTGATCGTCTCGCCGCCGAAGGCGGGCAAGACTGTCATGTTGCAGAACATCGCCCACGCCATCACAGCCAACCACCCGGACGTATACCTGATCGTGCTGCTTATAGATGAGCGCCCGGAAGAAGTGACCGAGATGCAGCGTTCGGTGCGCGGCGAGGTGATATCGTCAACCTTCGACGAACCGGCCTCGCGCCACGTTCAGGTTGCAGAGATGGTGATCGAGAAAGCCAAGCGCTTGGTTGAGCACAAGAAGGATGTTGTCATCCTGCTCGATTCCATCACCCGTCTCGCGCGCGCATACAACACCGTGGTACCGGCCTCGGGCAAGGTGCTCACGGGTGGCGTGGACGCCAATGCGCTGCAGCGCCCGAAGCGCTTTTTCGGGGCAGCACGCAATATCGAGGAAGGAGGCTCACTCACGATCATGGCCACCGCACTGATCGATACCGGCTCGAAGATGGACGACGTCATTTACGAGGAATTCAAGGGCACCGGCAACATGGAGGTGCACCTCGACCGGCGGCTCGCCGAAAAGCGCAGCTATCCCTCCATCAACATCAACCGCTCCGGCACCAGGCGCGAAGAATTGTTGCTTGCCCCGGACGAGATGCAGAAGATCTGGATTCTGCGCAAGCTCCTGCACCAGATGGATGAGCTCGAGGCTTCGGAATTCCTGCTTGAGAAGCTCCGAGCCACCAAGAACAACGCTGAGTTCTTTGACTCCATGAGGCGCTAGGGCCCGGCCGTCAGGTCTTGCGCGCGTGGAGCCGAACCCCTAGAATTCGCCCCCTTTCCGGCCTCGCACGCGCCTCCGGCCGGCATAGATGAGAGAATCCCTTTTGAGGTCAACGACATGAGAGAAGCCATCCATCCGCAGTACAAGGACACCAACGTGCGCTGCGCCTGCGGGGCGAGCTTCACTACGCGCTCGACGCTCGGCCGCGATCTGACCATCGAAGTCTGCGCCAGCTGCCATCCCTTCTATACGGGCAAGCAGAAGATCGTCGACACCGAGGGTCGTGTCGAGAAGTTCCGCCAGAAGTACGGCATGAAGAAGAAGTAGATTGCGCGCAGCAGTCTCAATCCTGAGGGCGCCCCTGGTGGGCGCCCTTTTGTTTTGGGTCGCCGCCGGCGCTGCCACGGCCGATTCCGCTGTCGTGCGGCATGTCGTGGACGGCGACTCCCTGGTGCTCGCTGACGGGCGTGAGGTACGACTGATCGGCGTCAACGCCCCGGAGATGGGACGCGACGGGGCGCCCGAGCAACCACTCGCGCGCGCGGCCCGCACACTGCTCGCCAGCCTCGTGGAGGGACGGAAGGTCAAACTCGTTTACGAGGCCGAGCGCCATGATCGTTACCGGCGCACTCTTGCACACGTGCTTTTCACAGATGCTGACGGTGCGGAGCGCAGCGCGGAAGAAGCCTTGCTCGCAAGGGGCCTAGCGTGGATGGTGGCAATCCCGCCGAACGTAGGCTGGGTAAGCCGCCTGCAAGTGGCGGAATCCGCGGCCCGAAGCGCCGGTCGTGGCGTCTGGGTGGAGCCGAGGCTCGCCGCGTTGCCCGTGGAGCG
Source organism: Proteobacteria bacterium UBA6900 (assembly GCA_002451215.1). Taxonomy (GTDB): domain Bacteria; phylum Pseudomonadota; class Gammaproteobacteria; order Acidiferrobacterales; family Sulfurifustaceae; genus SM1-46. Next base: position 13,426 of record DKBM01000085.1, on the reverse strand, counting down.
TCTGGGTCCGACCACGACCGGTTTTCAGCTGGTTACCGGGACCGTTGGGCGCCTCGGCCAGTCCCGGTATGCCTATTACTTTGACCTCGCCCCGCGTGTCACGGTCGTGGTGCCACGGGAAGACTGGGCTAGGTATTTCGCCAACTTCGGCAACCCCGATCAGCTGGTCGGCAAGGCGGTTCAGGTGCGCGGTTGGGTTACCCCGCACGATCGCGGTTTGCGCCTGCGGGTGGGGCATCCGGCCATGCTAACATTTCGCGACTAGCGGCTCGGCGAGCAACGCATTGCCACCAGACGCTGACTCCCACTACCACTCGGCAGCCACTGCTGGACCCGTCATGACCCAAGACAAGAAGACCGCCGCCCTCGAATATCACTCTCGCGCCCCTGCCGGGAAGCTCGCGGTCGTCGCTACCAAGCCTTGCGAGACGCAAGACGATCTCTCTCTCGCCTATTCACCAGGAGTCGCCGAGCCGGTACGCGAAATCGCGCGCGATGCGGACGCCGTCTACCGCTACACCAACAAGGGAAATCTCGTGGCGGTCATCAGTAATGGCACGGCGATTCTCGGCCTTGGCAATCGCGGGTCGCTCGCCTCCAAGCCGGTGCTGGAAGGCAAGGCGGTGCTGTTCAAGCGCTTTGCCAATATCGACGTATTTGATATCGAGGTCGACGCGCCTTCGCTCGAGGCGTTTGTCGAAACCGTGACCAACATCGCCCCGACTTTCGGTGGCATCAATCTGGAAGACATCGCGGCGCCCGACTGCTTCGCTATCGAAGAGATGCTGCGCGCTCACCTCGACATTCCGGTCTTCCATGACGACCAGCACGGCACGGCAGTCATTATCGGCGCTGGCCTGCTGAACGCGCTTGAGCTCCAGGGCAAGCAGCTCTCCGAGGCGCAGATCGTTCTGCTCGGTGCAGGGGCGGCGGGACTCGCCACCATTCAGCTGCTGATCGCGCTCGGCGCGAAGCGCGACAACATCCTGCTGCTTGACAGCAAAGGCGTCGTCCAGACGGCGCGTACCGACCTCAACCTCTACAAGCGCCGCTATGCGCAGATGACCGACAAGCGCACGCTTGCCGACGCGATGCGCGGCGCCGATGTATTCATTGGTGTTTCGGCGGCGGATGTCCTGACAGCGGAGATGGTGCAGTCCATGGCAAGCCGGCCAATTGTGTTTGCGCTCGCCAACCCCGATCCGGAGATTCGCCCGGAAGTCGCGCATGCCGCACGCCAGGATCTCATCATGGCAACCGGGCGCTCCGACTTTCCGAATCAGGTTAACAATGTTCTGGGATTCCCCTATATCTTCCGCGGCGCCCTAGATGTGCACGCCGCCTCGATCAGCCGCGCAATGCTGCGCGCCGCAGTCACCGCACTCGCCAGGCTCACGCACGAGCCGGTCCCGGCGGAAGTCCTGCGGGCGTACAATCTGAAGAGTCTCGCCTTCGGCAAGGAATACATCATCCCGAAGCCGCTCGATCCGCGGCTGCTGGATGTTGTGCCGCCGGCTGTCGCGCAGGCCGCCATCGATTCGGGTGTCGCGCGCGCGCACTATCCTTCTCACTACCCGCCGCCCCCGGCCTAGCCCTCGCGGTCGTCTGTCAGGCACGGGCTATACTCGAAGTCCACCGGAACTCGGGGAGACAAATAATGCGCAAGATCGCAATTATTGGTGCCGGGCGCGTCGGCGAATCGACCGCACACAATCTCGCCAAGCACGAACTCTGTCGCGAGATTGTGCTGATCGACATCAAGGAAGGCGTGCCGCAGGGCACAGCCCTCGACATCCAGGAGTCCGCGCCGATCTTTGACTTTGACACCCAACTGCGCGGCTCCAACAGTCTTGACGACGTGGCCGACGCGGAAATGGTGATCGTGACCGCCGGCGTGCCACGCAAGCAAGGCATGTCGCGGTCTGATGTACTGGAGACCAACGTCGCCGTGGTCAACGGCGTGGTCGACGCTACAGTGAAGCACGCCCCCGATGCGCTGCTGCTGATGGTGACCAACCCGGTCGATATCCTGACCTACGCGGCTTGGCGACGCACCGGCTGGTCGCGCCACCGTGTGTTCGGCATGGCCGGCGTGCTGGATTCCGCGCGCATGGGTAGTTTCGTGGCGATGGAGACCGGCTTTTCGGTCAAGGACATTTCCGCCATGGTACTTGGCGGCCATGGCGACACCATGGTCCCGATGACCCGCTTCACCACGATCAACGGTATCCCGATTGAACATTTCCTCACGCGCGAGCAGATCGACCGCATCGTCGAGCGCACCCGCCAGGGCGGTGCCGAGATCCTCGCGCTGCGCAAGACCGGCAGCGCCTACGACGCGCCTGCAGCTGCGATCGCAAGCATGGTCGATGCCATTTCCCGCAACCGCAAACACATCCTGCCGGCCGTGGCGGTGCTGGACGGCGAGTACACCCTGAACGATATCTGCATGGGGGTACCGGTGGTGTTCGGGGAGGGCGGCATGGAGCGTGTGATCCAGCTGCCCCTAACCGCACAGGAAGCGGATGAATTTCGCCGATCATCGGAACACGTACGCGCGGATATCGATAGACTGAAGTTACTCTAGATGCACACCCCTCCGGTTGTGCACTTGCCCTCTTGAAACCCGCTGCCCCGCGCACCGTCAGCGAGCATGTCGCCTGGGTCGCCGCGCGCTTTCGCGCTGCGCGGCTCTACTACGGCCACGGCACAGATAACGCGGCAGATGAGGCCGCCTGGCTGGTGAGCGGCGCGCTCGGCATCGAGCCTGGCGGCCTCGATACCCATTTAACGGATGTGCCGCACCCGGCGGAGCGGGAGCGGATACGCGTGCTCGTCGAGGCGCGCATCGGTACCCGCAAGCCCCTCGCCTACCTGCTGCACGAGGCCTGGTTCGCCGGGTTGAAGTTCTATGTCGACGAGCGCGTGATCGTGCCACGCTCGCTCACCGGCGAACTTATCCTCGAGCGCTTTGCGCCGTGGGTGGATGCCCCACGTGTCACGCGCGTTCTCGATTTATGTACGGGCAGCGGCTGCATGGGGATTGCCTGTGCGCAAGCGTTCCCGCAAGCACGAGTCGATGCTGTCGACATCTCAGCCGATGCGCTCGCGGTTGCGCGCATCAATGTGGAACGCCACGCGCTGGCCGGGCGGGTGCGCCTGATGCGCTCGGATCTGTTTGCCGCACTCGGGCAGCGTCGCTACGACGTGATCGTAAGCAATCCGCCCTATGTCGATGCGCGCGATCTCGCGACGATGCCACCCGAATATGGCCACGAACCGACGCTGGCGCTCGCCGCTGGGCGCGACGGACTCGATATTGTGGCGCGAATCCTGCGCGCGGCACCGAGTCACCTCAGCGCGCACGGCGTGCTGGTGGTGGAAGTTGGCAACAGCCGCCCGGCGCTGGAGCGGACCTACCCGCAGGTGCCGTTTCTGTGGGTGACGACCAGCGGCGGAGACGACAGTGTGTTTCTGCTCAGCGCGAGGCAAATCGCCGTCATCGGGACACACCGATCACGAGCGTCCGCGTCACGAAGCCGAACACGCCAGAAGCGGCGCATCAAACGATAAGCTTAAGAGGGCGCGGAGTTATTCTCGCTCGCGGCTAGAGTTCCTCGCTCTTGCAGGTCTTGCTGCGCCGATACATGTCCTCGATGGTCTCGGCGTAGCGGGCGCTGAGTTCTTTGCGCTTGAGCTTGAGCGTCGGCGTCAACAAACCGTTTTCCACCGTCCATGGTTCCGGCGTACGCGCGATGTGGCAGATACGCGCGTAACCTGGAAAGTCGTGCAATTGGCGGTTGGCGCGCGCGCAAAGTTCGGCGAGATTGTCGGACGCTGCAACACACAGTAACCCAAGGCGGGCGCGTCCCTCGCCCAGCACCATGACCTGCTCGAAGACGGGGTCCTGGAGAATCGCGTGCTCGGCATCCGCCGGCGGCACCTTCTCGCCGTTGGAGAGCACGATGATTTCCTTCAGGCGCCCGGTAATGAAGACACGACCGTCGCAGATGCGTGCAATGTCGCCCGTATGGAGCCACCCCTCGGAATCGATCGCTGTCTTGGTCGCATCCGGGTTATTCCAGTAGCCCAGCATGATGTTCGGCCCGCGCGCCAGCAGCTCGCCATTTTCATCGCAGCGCAATTCTATTCCCTCGAGCGCCCTGCCAATCGACATCGGATCATTGTCGCCGACGCGGTTGGCGGCCAGCACCGGCGCGGTCTCGGTGAGACCGTAGCCCTGGATGATGGGAAGTCCAAGACCGATAAAGACGCGCGCGAGCTGCGGTGGAAACGCCGCGCCGCCCACCACCACGAGATGCAATCGGCCGCCGAGCCGCCGATAGAGCTTCCTGGCAACCAGCGCTTTCAGCACCGGCCAAAGCAGCCGGTCACCGACGCTGGCCTCGCCGACAAAGCGCCGCCAACCGACATTGACTGCTTTGTCGAACAGTCGGCGCTTGGGTGATCCTTCCGGCATTTGCTCCTGCATGCGTCCCCAAATGCGCTCAAAGATGCGCGGAACCGCAATCAGGATGGTCGGTCGCTGGACGGCAATGTCCTCGCCAAGCTGCAGAATAGAACGCGCAAACACCGTCTGTGCGCCCGCGCACACGATCGCGTAATACCCGCAGGTGCGCTCAAACATATGCGACAACGGCAGAAACGAAACGAGCAGATCATTCGGGGTGATAGTGATGGCCTTGAGCGAGGCGATAACGTTGCTGACGATGTTGCCATGCGACAGCATCACGCCTTTCGGACGGCCGGTGGTGCCGGAGGTGTAGACAATGGTCGCGAGCTCCTCCGGCCTGGCGCCAGAACGTTCCAGCACCTCCGGCTTCTCGGGAAGCCACTCGGCGATTTCCCGCACCTTCGGCTCCGGCGCCATTTCGCCCCCGAGGTACACCACGCGCTCGATGGTCTTTACCTGTTCGCGCAGCGCCGGCCACTGATCGGCATCCTGAATGAATAACAACCGCGCTCCGGCATCGTTCAGGCAAAACGCCATGTTGTCGGCGCGATCATCGAAGTAAAGCGGCACGACCACAAGGTCGAGCGCGAGCGCCGCCTGATCGAAGCACACCCACTCGACGCGATTGCGCATGCAGATCGCCACCCGATCACCGCGCTTCAGTCCGTCCGCCCGCAACGCGGCCACGTAGCGTCCGATCTCGCGCGCCACCTCGGCCCAGGTCCAGTCTCGCCACTCGCCGTCGACGAACTGCCGATAGGCGGGTTGCTGCGGTGTTTCGTGCACCCGCCCCAACAATAGGTCGAAAAGGTTGAAGTCGTGCGCGAATCTCATCTCGCGATCGCCACGGTCGGCACGCCTGGAATGTGCGCGTAACTTGGTGGCACGCGGACTCGCCATGAAGAGCGTCGGTACGGCCGGGTCATCCCAAATTCCTCCTGGACGCAGACGATTGTGGTGCAACGGCGTGCCACTACGTTGCTGTTTACTGACTGGCCGGCGAGAAACGTGTGGGTACACGCTCGCGACCACGGGATCATGATACTCCCGCGCGGTCGTGCTCGAAAATTTCTAAGTAGACGTCTCGGGCCGAAACAGCTCAGGCTGCGACCAGCCGGGATCAGGGCTGAAGCGCGTGCCGTACTCCTGCGCGAGACGGTAGAGGCTGTGCGAAACACCGGTTTCGCCGAGGCCCGCGACATAGCGCATCGGCCCGCCAAGGTAAGGTGCGAAACCGGTTCCGTACACCATTCCCAGATCAACCGCGTCGGAATGAGTCACCACGCCCTCGCGCAGACAAGCGACGGCCTCGTTGAGGAGTCTCAGAACCAGCCGTTCGGTGACGGGTGTCTCGGATGACGCCGCGCCGGTGGACCCATGCGGGCGATCCTTGGCGTCCCAACGATAGAAGCCCTCGCCGCTTTTCTTGCCAAGCTTGCCATCGGTTACCTTGCGGCGCAGCGCATCAGGGACCGGCGTATTGAGCGGCCCGGCAAGCTCTTCGGCAACGGACAGACAGATATCCAGGCCGACGGTGTCAGCAAGTTCCACAGGTCCCATCGGCATACCGAAGGCGCGCGCGGATTCATCGATGTGTGCCGGACTGATGCCCTCTTCCACCATCACCACCGCTTCGATGAGATAGGGCATGAGGATGCGGTTGACGAGAAAACCCGGGCTGCTCTTCACATCCAGCGGAAAGCGATCGAGCGCAAGCGTGAAGGCGCGCGCGCGGGCAAGCGCTGTTTCGCCCGACTGTGCCCCGCGCACGATTTCCACAAGCTGCATTTTTGGCACCGGGTTAAAGAAGTGCAAACCGACGAAGCGCGTTGGGTCCGACAATGCCGAGGCGATGTCCTCGATGCGGATGCTTGACGTATTGGTGGCGATCAGCGTGCCCGGGCGTACTTTGCGTTCGAGCTCGCTCAGCAAGCTTCGCTTGGGCTCGAGCTTCTCAACGATCGCCTCGATCACGAGATCTGCGCGCCGAAGCCCATTGCCAGCGAGGTCCGGCATGAGCCGATCCATGGTCTCCTGCACCGCACGTGGGTCCTTAAGCTTCTTGGCATAGAAGTCGTGTGCACGCTTCATGGCGCGCGCCAGAATTTCCGGGCGCTGGTCCTGGAGACTGACGCGAAAACCGCGATGCGCAGCCCACAACGCAATGTCGGCTCCCATGACGCCGGCGCCGATAACGTGCACGTACTCAATCTGGTGCGGCTCGGTGCGGGCGGCGCGCTTCGCCCGCTCGCCCAGCAAGAAGATGTGCACGAGGTTGCGGCTGGTGCGCGACACCAACAGCTCACCAAGCGAGGCGGCCTCCTCATCCTCATTCGCCCGCCGCGCCCAGAGATCAAGTATGCGATAGGGCGCCGGGTAATGATCCGGGTTCGCCTTGGCGGCAAGCTTGCGCGCGAGCAGCTTCACCACCATCGGTCGGAGCGGCGCCGTTGCGAGTAGCCGCTGGAGCCAAGGCGCACGCCGACGCGCGGCACGCCGGCGCAGCAGCTGGATGGCCGCACGGCGAAGATGACGCTCCGGCACGGCGTCGTCCACCAACCCGATGCGTCGCGCCGCCCGTGCAGCAACGGTTCGACCACTCAACATCATGTCGAGCGCCGGCAACACCCCAACCAACGGTGGCAGACGCACGGTTCCGCCAAACCCGGGGTTGATTCCGAGTCGCACCTCCGGCAGGCCGAGGCGCGTGGATCCATCGTCGCGCGCGACGCGATAGGTGCAGGCCAGCGCCAGCTCGAGACCGCCGCCGAGGCAATAACCGTGAACCACGGCAACACTCGGAAACGGCAAGCCCGCGAGGCGTGCGAATACTCTCTGTCCACGCTGCGCGAGCTCCGTGGCGTGCGCCGCATCGTCAATGTGTTCGAACTCGCGTATGTCCGCACCGGCGATGAATCCGGCGCGCTTGGCCGATAGGATCATCAGCCCCCGCAGCGGCTCCGCTTCGAGCTGGATCAATAACTGTTCCAACTCGCCCAGTACCGTTGCGCTCAGGGTATTGGCCGACTGACCGGGCACATCGAGCGTGAGTGCCGCAATGTCATCCGTAACGTCAAGACGCCAGGCATGGCTTGGTAACGCGCTCATACCGACACCATCGATTCGACCAGCATGGCACCACCCTGACCACCGCCTATACAAAGAGTCGCCATGCCAAGCCCGCCGCCCTTACGACGCAATGCGCGCAAAATATGAAGCACGATACGCGCGCCGCTCGAACCGACCGGATGGCCGCAGGCCACGGCGCCGCCCTCGGGATTGAGCGCCGACGGGTCCATATGCCCGAGTGGCTGATCAAGTTTGAGTTCATCACGCGTGTACTCGGCGCTGTCCCAAGCCGCCTGGCAGGCAAGTACCTGCGCCGCAAATGCTTCATTGAGCTCCATCTGCACGAGATCGCGCATCGCCACACCATGGCGCGTTAGCAGCTTCGCGACGGCATGCACCGGCCCCAAACCCATCTGGCTCGGGTCAACGCCTGCCCATTCATGACCGCGCCACTCGCCGAGTACCGGCAGACCGTGCTCGCGAACTGCCTCTTCACTCGCCAGCAGCAGCAACGCCGCGCCATCGGTAACCTGCGAGCTGTTGCCGGATGTCACGCTGCCGTATTTGCGATCGAACACGGGTTTCAGCCGTGCGAGCTGTTCAAGATCGGTGTCGCGGCGCAAGCCAGTGTCTTCGTGATAGCTGTTGCCGCGCGAGTCGTACAGGAGCTCCACTTCGTCCGCGAGCGCGCCTGCATCGAAGGTGGCCGCCAGCCGCTGATGGCTTTGCAGAGCATAGGCGTCCTGCGCTTCACGGCTGATGCCAAAGCGATTGGCGAGCACCTCGGCGGTCTGACCCATGTTGAGCTTCACGATTGGATCCGTGAGTCCAAGGAGCAGCGTATAGACCGGGCTCAGGTTGCGAAGGCGAAAACGTGTCAGCGCCCCCAGGCGTGCCGGGAGCGTCTTCGCACGCATCATGCCGGCAAGCCAACCGACCATTGCCATGTTCCACTGGATCGGCGCCCGGCTCATTGCCTCGGTACCGCCGGCGAGCACCAGTTTCGCCTGCCCGAGCGCGATGCGCTCGGCGGCACTTGCAATTGCCTGCATACCGGAGGCGCAATTACGCTGGACACTGTGGGCCGGCACTTGCTTGCCGCAACCGAGGCGCAGGGCAATGATGCGGGCGATGTTGGCCTCGTCGGGAGCCGGGATGACGCAACCGACAATCACCTCATCGAGCGCACTTGGCGCGAACGGCTGGCGCGCAAGCAGCGCGCGCCCGCAGGCGACCGCCAGGTCGGAGGCACTAAATGGTCCCGGCTCGCCGCGCGCCTTGAGATAGGGCGTGCGGGCGCCGTCGACGAAGAACACGCGCTTCATTCGAGCTCCCTCCGCATCCGTTGGCGACCCCGCGCGGGCGAGGGTCGATGCCGATTGGCCGATCTCGGCATCCTGCTACAGCGTCGCAAAGTCGTCTACCCGAATGACATGCCGGCGCGCCGCCTGCGCGGCACGCAGCACGTCGGCCTGCTCGGCACTGATGATCCGGTCGCGCAGCGCCGCTTCGAGCTGACCCTCGAAATGCCCGTGTAGCAGCGGGTGGGCGGCGACGTACTTCCCGAGTACACGCTCGAGCGGTTCGGCGGCGATGACCTTGGGCAGCGCGTCCTCGAGTTTTCCGAGGATCTCCTGCGGATCGTCCGTGAGGAAAATGCCACTGGATAACCGGTCCCGCGTCGGCGACGGCGCGACGAGCAACTCGGCGACGGCGCGGCCGAGACGGTCGGATGGCGGATGAAAATGGCGGCCAGCCGGAAAACACAGGCCGCCGCACAGCCAATCGAGGGCGCGGCTCGGAAAATTCTTGAGGATCACGACCAGCGATTTCTCTGCCTGATGCAGGCAATACTCGCAGGCGAAACGCATGAGCGGCACGTCGGCGTCGGGCCGGCCATCGTCCTCAAATCGCTTGATCACCGCGCTCGCCAGGTAGAGATAGCTCAGTACGTCTGCAAGGCGTCCGGAAATTTTTTCCTTGCGTTTGAGCGCGCCGCCGAACGTGAGCATGGCGACGTCGGAAATGAAGGCGAACGCGCTCGACAGGCGCGTGAGCTGCTGCGCGTAACGTCGCGCCGGCCCTGCCACCGGCACCCGCACAAATCGCGCGTTGGTGAGTCCGAGGCAGAACGCGCGCACGGCATTGCTCAACACAAATCCGATATGGCCAAAGATCGCGCGGTCGAATTCGCGCACCGCTCGCGCGCGCTCCCTGTCCGCCACCGCACGCAGCTCGCGCAGCACATACGGGTGACATCGCACCACGCCCTGCCCGTAGATGATGAGCGTGCGCGTCAGGATGTTTGCGCCTTCGACCGTGATCATGATCGGCACTCCCTGATACGCGCTCCCGACATAGTTTTGCGGACCCAGGCAGATGCCGCTGCCGCCCTGCACGTCCATGGCATCATTGACGATTCGACGCCCATGTTCCGTCAATTGATACTTCACGATGGCCGACGCCACCGCCGGCTGCTCGCCGAGGTCAACGGCGCGCGCGGTAAGCGTGCGCGCCGCATCGCACAGGTAGACATACCCACCGATGCGCGCCAGCGCCTCCTCGATGCCCTCGAATTTTCCGATCGGCACTTTGAACTGTTTGCGAACACGCGCATAGGCGCCGGTGGCGCGACAAATGAGCTTGCCCAGTCCTGTGGACAGCGCCGGCAGTGAGATCGAGCGCCCGGCCGCGAGACACTCCATCAGCATGCGCCAACCCTGTCCGATGCGTTCGCGGCCACCGATCACCCACTCGAGCGGGATAAACACGTCCTCGCCCCAGTTCGGGCCGTTCTGGAACGGGATGTTGAGGGGATTGTGGCGTGTGCCGATGCGCACGCCGGGCGTGTCGGTCGGTATCAGGGCGAGCGTGATACCAATGTCTTCCTCGGGACCCAACAGGTGATCGGGGTCGAACAGGCGAAAAGCAAGACCGAGCAACGTCGCCACTGGGCCGAGCGTGATGTAGCGCTTTTCCCAGTTGAGTCGGATCCCCAGCACGTCCGGCTTTCCCTGAAACGTGGCGCGGCAAACGACACCGCGATCGGGAATGGAGCTCGCATCGCTGCCCGCCTCGGGGCCGGTCAGGGCGAAGCAGGGAATGTCCTGGCCGCTTGCGAGCCGCGGCAGGTAGTGATCCTTCTGCGCATCGGTGCCGTAGTGCAGCAATAACTCGGCTGGCCCGAGCGAATTTGGCACCATCACCGTGACGGCGGCCGTGATGCTNNGCGGCGCCCCGCTGAAGAGCTCGCCCTCCCACCATACCGTACCGGCCTCGAGTGCCTCGCGTTCGGTGTCGGACATGGCGGGCATCACTCGCCGGAACGCGCCGAGCAGTGGCGCGCTCAGTATCCAGCGGCGCAGCCAGGTGACGTTAAGCAACAACGCCAGCAGGATCAGTGGAATGGCGATGCCCACTGCGACGCCCCGAGACGGGGCGAGAAAGACGTAGAGCGTGAGCAGTCCGGCCGCAATGGCTGCGGTCCACACCAGCAGTGGCGCCCGGAAGTAGGCGAGGACGCCGGCGGCAATCAAGATCGCGACAATTGCGATAGCTGTGGTCATGAGGTCCCTGCGCTTCTTCTATTTAGTAGGATCTAAGACGCGGACAATCGCGGCGCGTTCAACCCAGCATCAAGCATAGCAAGAGGATGCCATGCGCCGGCGCGTTGCCGACTTGGCGAGGGAAGCGATGCGACGGGCGGGGAACGAAAAGCGGTTAGTGGCAGCGAGCAGCCGTTGCCGCCGCTGGCAGGGCGTCCGGCCGTAGCCGGCCAGCGACGTCGGAACGGCGGGCTAGATTTCCACCATCTCGAAGTCGGCCTTGGTGGCGCCACATTCCGGACACTTGAAGTTCTCCGGCACGTCCGTCCAGACCGTTCCTGGCGCTATACCCTGCTCAGGCAGGCCTTTTTCTTCTTCGTACACAAAACCGCAGATGACACACATGTAGGCCTTCATCGCCGCCTCGAATAATTTTGGTCAAAAAACGGCGGGATTTTCGCATGATTGGCTGCATGGAGAAACCCGCGCCCGCTCGGTAGAATCCAGCGAGAGCCCCCGGAACGCCGCTCTTTCGCGCCATGACGGAACGCACGGCAGTTGTTCTCTTCAACCTCGGCGGACCCGACTCGCTCGCGGCCGTTCGGCCGTTTCTATATAACCTTTTTTCCGACCCGGATATTTTCAAGTTTCCGCTCGGTTTCATCACGCAAAAAGTATTTGCCGCGCTGATTTCGTGGCGCCGCGCACCCGAGGCCTCGGAGGGCTATGCCGCCCTCGGCGGCAAGTCACCGCTGCTGGAGAACACCCAGGCGCAGGCGATCGCGCTACAGCTCGCTCTTTCCGACGCCGGCGAGTTCGATGTGTTTGTGTGCATGCGCTACTGGCATCCACTCACACGCGAGGTGGTCGCCGATCTCAAGGCCAAGGGCTACCGGCGCGTCATCTTGATGCCTCTCTATCCGCAGTACTCGATCACCACCACGGGCAGTTCGTACAACGAGTTCCAGCGCGAGTGCCGGCGCCAGCGCTACGAGCCAGCCGTCACGCTGGTGCAGGAGTGGTATGAGCAGCCCGACTATCTGGATGCGATCGCGAAGACGCTGCGCGAGGAAGCCAAGCGATTTCCCGATCCCGATCCGGCAAGGATCGAAGTTCTGTTTTCGGCGCATGGCCTGCCGCAGAAGATCGTCGATGCGGGCGATCCGTACGAGCGTCATATTCGGGCTACTTTTGACGCAGTGAGTGCGCGGCTTGGTTGGCCGCATGTTTCACTTTGCTATCAGAGCCGCGTCGGGCCGCTGCAGTGGTTGAAACCCTACACGGATGATGTCATTCGGGAAAAGGCAGCCGCCGGCTGCCAGCAGATGCTCGTCTACCCCATTGCCTTCGTCTCCGATCATATCGAAACGCTTTTCGAGCTTGGCATGACCTACCGCGATCTCGCTCGCGAGCGCGGCGTTGCGCACTACCGCGTGGCACCGGCCCTTAATACCGACCCACTTCTCATCGAAGCGTTGAAGAAGCTGGTCCTCGCCTCAGCGGCCAACCGATGAGCGACAAGCTGCCAATCGTTCTGGTGTTCGCCGGCGCCGATCCAACCGGTGGCGCAGGCCTCGCTGCCGATGTACTCACACTGGCCAGCATGGGCTGCCATGCCGCGGTAGTCGTCACGGCCGTGACCGCGCAGGATACAGCGGGTATCAAGGCCTTCACGCCGATCGATACCGGTCTGGTGATTCAACAGGCGCGCGCGGTACTGGAGGACATGCCGGTGGCGGCGTTCAAGACCGGCATGCTCGGCAACGTCGCCAACGTCACTGCAGTGGCCAGCATTGTGGCGGACTATCCCGACGTGCCGCTGGTGGTCGATCCGGTGCAGGTCTCCGGACGTGGCGATGCGCTGGCCGAAGAGCCGCTGGACGATGCGCTGCGCACGGTACTCTTCCCACGCACCACGCTGGTAACGCCGAACAGCGTCGAGGCGCGCGCGCTTGCGCCCGAGGCGGACAGCCTCGATGCCTGCGCGCAGGAACTGATGAACCTCGGCTGCCAGTACGTACTCATCACGGGCACGCACGAGCCGACCCCGAACGTGATGCATCGGCTATACGGCAACCGCCGCCGGCTTGAGGACTACACGTTTGAGCGGCTGCAAGCGCAATTCCACGGGAGTGGTTGCACACTCGCCTCTGCCTGCGCCGCCACCCTCGCCCACGGGCTCGAAATGCCGAGCGCCGTGGACGAAGCGCTGCAGTACGCCTGGGAGAGTCTCAAATACGCGCAGCAGCTCGGCATGGGCCAAGCCATTCCTGACCGTCTCTACTGGGCACGGCAGGGCGATACCCACACTGATGACGAGTAGCGCCGGGCGGCCCCG
>DKBM01000069.1:0-33103 GCA_002451215.1 Proteobacteria bacterium UBA6900 | reverse complement strand
CTCACGCCGTCGTGGCCGATGAGTTTGGCGTGGCGGCCGGGCGCCTCGGTCGGCTTGCCCTTGTGCTTGAGCAGCGCGCGGTACAGCACATCCTGCACGAGTGTGCTCTTGCCCGAGCCCGACACGCCGGTCACGCAAACCAGCCGGTTGAGCGGAAACTGGATGTCGATGCCTTTCAGGTTGTGCTCAGCGGCAGCGCGCAATTCCAGTCGCGGCGTCTTGGCGTCAGTGCTGCGTGTTTGGCCGGCGGCGACCACGGCCTTGCGGCCCGTCAGGTAGTCGGCCGTGAGCGAGCGGCGGGCGCGCTTTAGCCCGGCCGGAGGCCCGAAATACACGATCTCGCCGCCGCGCTCGCCCGGGCCGGGCCCGATGTCGAGAATGCGATCGGCGCCATACATAATCTGCGGATCGTGCTCGACCACGAGTAGCGAGTTGCCGTTGTCGCGCAGGCGCTTGAGCACACCAACGACGCGCTGGATGTCGCGCGGGTGCAGGCCGATGGAGGGTTCGTCGAGCACGAACAGTGTATTGACCAGCGAGGTGCCAAGTGCGGTGGTGAGATTGATGCGCTGCACCTCGCCGCCGGAAAGCGTGCGCGATTGCCGGTCGAGCGTGAGATAGCCAAGCCCCACATCGAGCAGGTAGCGCAGCCGCGCGCGGACTTCATCGACCAGCAGCTCCGTGGCTTGATCCAATGGCGCGGGCAGGGCAAGTTCGGCAAAGAACTGCGTCAGGCGCTCGATCGGAAGGCACATCACGTCGTGGACGTTGAGCCCCGGCGCGGTGGCCTCACTGGTCGATCCATTGCCGATCCGCCACAGCAAGGCATCGGGCTTGAGGCGCGCGCCATGGCAGCTAGGGCACTCGGTGTAGGCGCGATACTTCGAGAGCAGCACGCGGATGTGCATCTTGTAGCTCTTGGTTTCGAGCCACTTGAAGAACCGGCCGACGCCGTACCAGACGCCATCGTCCCAGTCGCCTTCGCCTTCGAGCACCCAGCGCCGATGCTCGGCGCCGAGCCGGTTCCACGGCACGTCGGTGGGAACGCCGCGTTTCTTCGCGAAGCGCATCAGGTCGCCCTGGCACTCTATATAAGAGGCGGTCTGCCACGGTCGTACCGCACCTTCCGCGAGCGTCTTGCGCTCATCGGGTATAACGAGCGCGTAATCGATGCCGATGATCCGCCCGAAGCCGCGGCAGGCGGGACAGGCGCCGATCGGGGAGTTGAATGAAAACTGGCTCGGCGTGGGGTCGCTGTAGTGGCGGTCGCAGTCCGGGCAGTGCAAACCGGACGAGTAACGCCACGGTGCAAGTGTCGCACGTGATTCGGCCAGCGGATAGACGGCGATGCGTCCCTGCCCATGCTGGAGCGCCTGTTCGAGATCCTCGCTCAGCCGGGCACGGTTGTCGGGCACGAGGCGCAGCCGGTCCTGGATGACCTCGATCGCGCCGTCTCGCTGGGCGTGAATGCGTGTGTAGCCCTGTTGGGCGAGAAAACCCCTGATCTCGTCGCCGGAGAAGTTCTTCGGGATCGTGACTGCAAAGGTAACAAGCGCGTGAATCGGCGTGCCGGCTGCGCGCCGCATCAGATCGCTCGCAATGGTCTCCGGCGTATCGCGCCGTACGAGCTGCCCGCATCCGCCGCAATAGAGCTGCGCGGCACGCGCGAACAGCAGCTTCAGGTGATCGTTCAGCTCCGTCATCGTGCCGACCGTGGAGCGCGAGGTGCGCACCGGGTTGGTCTGGTCGATGGCGATGGCGGGCGGAATGCCCTCGATCAGCGCCGCGCGCGGCTTGTCCATGCGCTCCAGAAACTGGCGCGCGTAGGGCGAGAACGTTTCGACGTAACGCCGCTGGCCCTCGGCGTAAACGGTATCGAAGGCAAGCGAGGACTTGCCCGAGCCTGACACGCCGGTAACGACGATGAGCTCGCCGAGCGGCAGGTCGAGATCGAGCTGCTTGAGATTGTTCTGCGCCGCACCGCGGATGCGAATGAGCTGCTTTGACATACCTGGACGCTACGGGAGGAGCATTGCCAGTTCGGGAACCGACCACTTTAACACGCGCGCTACCCGCCGAAATGACACAGCGGCAATGCGGCATTTCGGGGCGCTTTGTGAACGGCCGACAAACTGGCGTAAGATTCGATGCCTATGCGACGTCTACCAGTTTGGCAAGAAGGCGATTGATGCCATCAATGGATGCTCTCAAGATTGGCTGGACGATCGTCGCCATCATGCTGGTCTTTTCCGGCATCCACGACATCATGGTTCCCGAGATTTATGGGCGCGTGCGCCTGCCGGAATCGGAGCCGTTGCTCAAGGGGGCGTCGGTTGTATTACTGGGGATAGCGGAGCTCGGGTTGGGCATATTCTTGTTGTATCGCCAGTGGTTTCGGCGGCAGGCATGAGGAGACAGAAATGTTGATCAAGAGATTGATGTCGATGATTCTATTCGCAGGCTTGCTGTCCGCCGGCGCGGCGCAGGCGGCCGAAGTCACCGTCTACAAGAGCCCGACTTGCGGTTGCTGTACCTCGTGGATCAAGCACATGGAGGCCAACGGCTTCAAGGTAAAGGCGCAGAACGTCATGGATATCGAAGCCGTGAAGCGTCGCTACGGAGTGACGCCGAACCTCGCTTCCTGCCATACGGCGATTGTCGATGGCTATGTGGTGGAGGGTCATGTGCCGGCCTCTGACGTGCAGCGCCTGCTGCGCGAGCGCCCGAAGGTGAAGGGTATTGCTGCACCGGGGATGCCACAGGGCTCGCCCGGCATGGAAGGGCCGTACAAGCAGCCTTACGAGACGGTCACGTTCGACGAGAGCGGGCGCACCAAGGTTTTCGCGCGCCACTGATCGGGCGAGTCAATGACTTTAGTGCCGCAGGATCTTTGACAGAAACTGCTGCGCTCGCTCGCTGCGTGGGCTGCCGAAGAACTCGTCGCGGGTCGCGTCCTCGACGATCCGGCCCTCGTCCATGAAGATCACGCGGTCAGCGACCTGTCGCGCGAAGCCCATTTCGTGCGTCACCACCATCATGGTCATGCCCTCGTTGGCGAGCGCGACCATTACTTCCAGCACCTCGTTAATCATCTCCGGGTCGAGCGCCGAGNNCGAGGTCGGCTCGTCGAACAGCATTGCGATGGGATCCATGGCGAGCGCGCGCGCGATCGCCACGCGCTGCTGTTGGCCGCCGGACAGTTGCCCCGGATGCTTGGACTCCTGCGCCTCGAGCCCCACGCGCTTCAGCAGCGCGCGCGAGCGCTCCTCCGCGGCTGCCTGATCGCGCCCGAGCACCTTGATCTGCGCGAGATTGAGGTTGGCGAGTACCGTCATGTGCGGAAACAGCTCGAAGTTCTGAAACACCATGCCGATGCGCGCTCGCAGTGCCGGTAGCCGCGTTTTCGGGTCCCCGACCGAGATGCCGTCCACAATCACTTCGCCCTGCTGAAACGGCTCGAGCCCGTTGACGCATTTGATGAGCGTGCTCTTGCCCGAGCCGGACGGGCCGCACACGACCACGACGTCGCCCTGGTTGACGGTGGTACTGCAATCGGACAGCACCTGGAACTCACCGTACCATTTGCTGACGTGCCGGATCTCGATCATTGCCATGGGTGTGTCCTAGCGTGGAATAGCGAGCCGGGTTTGCAGGCGCTTCACGTAGTGCGAGGCGACGTAACTCATGACGAAATATACCACCGCCACGAACAGGTACATTTCCACCAGTCGGCCGTCGCGTTGCGCGACCTTGGCCGCGGCGCCTAGGAAGTCGCTGATGGAAAGCACGTACACGAGCGAGGTGTCCTGAAACAGCACGATCGTCTGCGTGAGCAGGATCGGCAGCATGTTGCGAAACGCCTGTGGCAGCACGATGGTGCGCATGGTCTGCCCGTAGGTGAGACCAAGGGCATAACCGGCTGACACTTGATCACGCCGGATCGATTGAATGCCGGCGCGCATGATCTCGCAGTAAAATGCCGCCTCGAACAGAGTGAAGGTAATGAACGAGGACAGGTACGGGCCGACCAGCACCGGGCGTTCCGCGCCCGTGATCCACTGACCAATCCACGGCACGAGAAAGTAGAACCAGAAAATCACCAGCACCAACGGCAGCGAGCGAATCAGATTGACATAGGCGCTGGCCATGGTCGCGAGCGGCCGGAAGCTCGATAACCGCATCAGGGCCAGCAGGGTGCCGAACACGATGCCCGCCGTCATCGCGGTGAAGGTAATGGTAAGGGTGAAAGTCATGCCCTCCTTGAACAGGTAGGGCAGGGACCGCTGGATAACGTCGAAGTCGAAGTTGTCAAACATGATCGCGCTCAGTGGGCGGCGCCGGTTCGGGCGATGAATCCGGGGATCGCCAGCCGCCGCTCCATCCAGCGCATGAGCATTACGATGCTGATGGTGATCAGCACGTAGGCGAGGGTGGCGGCGGTGAAGGCCTCGAAGACCTGAAACGAGAACTCCTGCATTGCGCGCGCCCGGCCGGTGAGTTCCACGAGCCCGATGGTCAGCCCGACCGCGCTGTTCTTGACCACGTTCATGAACTCCGAGGTGAGCGGCGGCACGATGATGCGTAGCGCCATCGGTACCAGCACGTAGCGGTAGGTCTGCAGTCCGGTTAGCCCGAGCGCCGTGGCGGCCGCGCGCTGGCCGCGCGGAATCGACTGAATGCCGGCGCGCACCTGTTCGGCGACGCGCGACGAGGTAAAGAATCCGAGCGCGATGACCGCGTTGTAAAAGGCGGCATCCGGCAACTGCTTGAGCCAGTCGCCGATCCCTGCGGGCACCAGCTCCGGCAGCACGAAGTACCACAGGAACATCTGGACGATGAGCGGGATGTTGCGGAACAACTCGACGTAGCCGTTGGAAATCCGCACCACCCAGGGGGACGATGTGGTGCGCAGCACGCCCACGATGCAGCCGAGGACGAGCGCCATGATCCAGGCGGACAGGGACGTAGCCACAGTCCAGCCGAAACCCCACGCGAAGGTTTCCAGGTAGGTGCCGGTGCCCTCCGGCGACATCTCGAAGAAGATGCCCCAATTCCAGTGGTAGTGCATGCGGCGGCGTGTACTCCCGATGTCGCTCCGATCTGCGGGGCGGCACCCGCGGGTGGCCGGCGTCCCGCGCCGCGTACCCGTCGGCAGGAAACGTTGCCGGTGGGTCGCGACGCGCGGTGACGACTGTCGTTGGCTACTACATGTAATCCTTTGGATCGCCCGAGCGGGTGGGGTGCTCAACCACCTTCTTGAACTGCTCGCTCATCGGCAGATTGAGGTTCACGCCCTTAGGCGGGATCGGATGGACGAACCATTTGTCGTAGACCTTCTTGATGTCGCCGCTCTTGTAGGTCTTGGTCATCGCGTTGTCGACCAGCTTCTGGAAGGCGGGATCGTCACGACGCAACATGATGCCGTAGGGCTCCACCGACAGCGCGTCGGTCGTGATGGCGTAGTTCTGCGGGTTCTTGGAGTTGGCAGCCAGGCCATAGAGCAGAATATCGTCCATGGCAAAGGCCACGGCGCGCCCCGACTCGACCATCAGGAAAGCCTCGGCGTGGTCCTTGGCGGCGAGCACATTCATATCGAGTTTGCGCTCGTTATTGAGCTGGGTGATGAGCTTGTGGTTGGTGGTGCCGGCGGTCGAGACGATGGTCTTGCCCTTCATGTCCGCAAGCGACTTGATGTGGGACGACTTCTTGGCGAGCAGGCGCGTGGCCGTCACAAAATGGGTGATGGTGAACGACACCTGCTTCTCGCGCTCGAGATTATTGGTGGTCGAGCCGCATTCAAGATCGATGGTGCCGTTGGCCATGAGTGGAATGCGCGTGGCCGAGGTCACGGGATTCAGCACCGTCTTGAGGCCGGGCATCTTGAGCTCGGTCTTGACCGCCTCGACGACGCGCATGCACAAGTCGAGCGCGTAACCGATCGCCTGCTGCCGGTCGTCGAGATAGGAAAACGGGATCGACGCGTCACGATGCCCGATCGTGATGGTGCCGGTTTCCTTGATCTTCTTGAGGGTGCCGGTGAGATCGGCGCCCTGCGCAGGCGCGCTCGCGAGCGCCGCAGCGAGCAGCGCGCCCGCCAAATAACGAAGGGTAGTGGTCATTTTTCTCTCCATCGGGTGGTTCGTAGTTGGGGCAGCCGCAAGGGTGGCGTGCCGCTGTCATAGTCTGGTACTTACCCAAGTGAGTCAACCCGGCACGCAGCCCAACGAAAAAGCCCCGACTGGAGATGTCCGATCCGGGCTAATTCCTGGGGGACAGGTTGACGACCAAGGGCTGGATGCGCTGGTAATGCTGCGCCCGCAGGTTGGCAATCGAGCCCAGCCCCACGTTTGTGTGGCCGAAAGCTCCCGTATTTTCGGCGGTGGAGTTGCCCGGCCTCCGTGCGCTGTTGGCGCGCTTGATGTTCTCGCGGGAGAGGAACCTGTCGTGCCTGTTCCTTAATAGGTCCGCCACCTTTGCTTCGAACTCGTTCATGACGACACGCACGCCAATGCTCCACGCAAGACAATCGCCAAAGGGGGCGCGTGCAGGTTTTCGTCACTCACTGGCCCGGCGCCTCGGGAACACAAAGGGCCGATGGGCAGGATGCGCATCGGCCCTTTGTTTCTTTCCGGGTACTGGCCGAGTCACGGCTGGATCCGCGCGTAACCGCGCCTCTGGAAATCGGCAGGCGCCGCGATGCCGACTGTCGCGTAGCCGACACGATGACGGCAATCATCTCGTTATCCCTGCCCGGCTTCGTGTCGCGATGGGCGTACTCGCCGTGATGTGGGTCTGGGGCGTCGCAGCAGCGCGG
Source organism: Proteobacteria bacterium UBA6900 (assembly GCA_002451215.1). GTDB lineage: Bacteria > Pseudomonadota > Gammaproteobacteria > Acidiferrobacterales > Sulfurifustaceae > SM1-46. The sequence goes on along the minus strand of DKBM01000069.1, from coordinate 26,289 downwards.
CACCCCTTAAGTTTGTCTTAAGGTATGCGGGCGTCGCCATCGTGCCAATTTTCCGTGTTTGCTCGACGCGCGATTGTCTGTCACAGTCGAGGGGATCGACGCCACACGCCAGCAGCTGTTCTTCACGGAAGCCCAGTGCCAAAGGGGGACGTGTTGCGCGATTTTCGAAAAACAATCACCACGGAGGAGTCACATGCGTTTCAGCACTGCAATCGTTGCCACTTCCCTGCTGTTCATTTTCAACGGGTCCGCTCAGGCGGACAGCACCAACAGCAATGTCGCCTGCCCGGTCGGCGAGGTGAATGGAATGTCACTTGACACCGAGTTTGGCCCCGGCGTCGGCGCACTGACCAAGTGCAATGCCACACGGCACGGCGTCAAGGTGGTCTTCCAGCTCAATTCGAATGCCAATTGCTACGGGCTTGGCAACATCACGAACGTCATCGACGACTACGAAATCACCAACGGCATGGTGCGCGGGCGCGATTATGAGCTCGCGGCTATCGTGCACAGCGGAGGCGGTACGATGGTGGTAAAGGATGGCGTGAATGGTTTTGCCAACCCGTGTGAAGCACAGGTGAGCGCACTGATCGCCAAGGGCGTGAAGTTCTATTTCTGCCAGAACACCACGCGCGGATATATTAAAAATGGCAGGCTGACCCAGGGCTCGGTCAAGGATCAGGTCATCGATGGCGTGGAATACGTCACTGCCGGACTTGGGGCCATTGCGGATTTCCAGACCCGCGGCTGGAAGTACGTGCAGCCGTAAGCTGCACTGCAGGCTGACGAACCGGGCCCGGATGGCGATTACACCATCCGGGCCTTGTTTTTTCCGGGCACAGACCGGAGTTGGCGGCGCCCCGTAGCGGGGCTTTTCTTTGTAAGCTCAATCCGTCGTAGCGTTTCCCTCCACTTTCGACGCTTGTTTTGCCATACATGAACGTTCGCTTTGGGTAGGCACTTCCAGGTTGGGTGTTGCACCTGCGATGCGTTCCGACGCGGCATTCCGACTGCCGGCTGGACGGCCGGCAAGGTATTTGGGATAACCTAGTGGTCCACTCGATCCGTTGGGAACCCGCGGAGGCGGCGATGAAGCACGAAGAGACGATGCAGATCCTGCAGGCGATGCACTTTGCCGCGGACAAGCACCGCCATCAGCGGCGCAAGGATGCCGAGTCCTCGCCCTACATCAATCACCCGATTGCGGTGGCCGAAACCCTGTGCGCGGTCGGCCGCGTGCACGATCCGGTCACGCTCATTGCCGGCATCCTGCACGATACCATCGAGGACACCGAGACGACCGGCGAAGAGCTCGAACTGCGCTTCGGCCACGAAATCCGCACGGTGGTGGAAGAGGTGACCGACGACAAGTCGCTGCCGCCGCCAATGCGCAAGCAGCTGCAAATCGAGCACGCCAGTCACGCGTCCGAGCGCGCCCGCCTGGTGAAGCTCGCCGACAAGATCTGCAACCTGCGCGATATCGTGCATGCGCCACCGGCTGGCTGGTCGGTCGAGCGCCGCCGGCGCTATATCAATTGGTCGCTCGCCGTGGTGAACGAGATTCGCGGCACCAATGCCGACCTCGAATCGCGCTTTGACGAACTTTACGCCGAGGCCGACGCGTACCTCGCGCGCGCGCCGGCGATCTAGCCGGCTTTCCCCGTCCGCGTAATGCGGAAGCACTGGTGGATCTTCGGGTTGCGCTCGAAGTCCTTCGGCAGGGTCTTGCGCGTAATGTCCTGCACCGCGAGTCCGGTCAGCGCTCCCGTGTCGATGCGAAAACGCCGGTAGTTGGTCGAGAAGATCAGCACGCCGTCCCCCTCGAGCAGCGCCGCCGCGTCGCGGATGAGCGCCACATGATCGCGCTGCACGTCGAGCGTTTCGACCATGCGCTTTGAGCGCGAGAAGGTCGGCGGGTCGAGGAAGACCACGCCAAAGCGCGGGCCCCGATAGTCCACCAGCCAGCGCAACACGTCCGCCTGCACGAGCTGGTGGGCGGAAGCCTTGAGCCCGTTCAGCTCGAGATTGCGCCGCGCCCAGTCGAGATAGGTGTTGGACATGTCGACGCTGGTGGTCGAGGCGGCGCCGGAAAGGCCGGCGTGAACGGTGGCGCTCGCCGTGTAGCAGAACAGATTCAGGAAGCGCTTGCCGCGCGCGAGCTCAGCCACCATGGTGCGCGTGGCGCGGTGATCGAGGAACAGGCCGGTATCGAGGTAGTCGGTAAAATTCACCAGCAGCCGGCACGGGCCTTCGCGGACCTCATGGAAGACGCCGGTTTCGGCCAGTTTCTCGTATTGCGTGCCGCCCGCCTGGCGGCGGCGCTGCTTGAAGAACACCTGCTCCGGGGGGATCTCCAGCACCAGCGGAATCACCGCCAGCGCATGGCGCAGCCGCTGGCGGGCCTTGTCGGGATCAACCGTGTCCGGTGCCTCGTACTCCTGTACATGCACATATTTGCGGTCGCTGTCGTAGACGTCGACGGCGAGGTTGTACTCGTGCAGATCGGCGTCGTAGAGCCGGTAACAGGAAATGTCCTGGCGCCGGGCCCAGCGCCCGAGATGCTGCAGGTTCTTGCGCAAGCGGTTGGCAAACATCTCGGCACTGCTTCCGGGTCGGATTTCAAATGGGCGCCCGCTCGGTTCGCGCACCACCCACTCTTCGCTGATCTCGAAATGCAGCAGCCGGCACTCGATGCTGCCGTTGAACAGGGTGTGATAGCGCCGGGCGCGCAACCCCATGTTGCGGCCGAGCCCCGGATCGGCTGCCGTCAGCACCGCAGCGCGCCAGCCCTGGAAATGCTGCTTGAGTTGCTCGCCAAGCTCCCGATAGAGCGCCGGCAGCTCGGCGGACTCGCCGAGCCGCTCGCCGTAAGGCGGATTGAGCACAACCAGCCCGGTCGCCGCCGTTTCCGGTCCGCACTGAGCCAGCGTGCGCTGCTCAAGGTGAACGTGTTCATCGAGCCCGGCGCGCTCGGCGTTGGCTCGCGCGGTCCGGATGGCGCGCGCGTCCTGGTCGTATCCACGAATCACCGGGAGTGCCGCAAGCCCGCCCTCGCGCCGCGCCTGTGCCTCGTTGAGCAGCCCTTGCCAGGCCGATGCATCGTGGCCGAGCCAGTACAGGAATCCGAAGTAGTCGCGCATCATTCCAGGCGCGATGTCTGCGGCCATGAGTGCCCCTTCGATCAGCAGCGTGCCCGAGCCGCACATGAGATCGATCAACGCGCCGCCACCGCTTGCAATGGTCGGCCACTCGGCCCGCAGCAGGATCGCCGCGGCCAGGTTCTCCTTGAGCGGTGCCTCGCCGGACTCGGTGCGGTAGCCGCGCCGGTGCAGGCTTTCGCCGGAGAGATCGATGCTGACGGATGCCTCGCCACGGTGGAGGTAGACATTCACTCGCAGGTCCGGCCGCTCCGCGTCGATCGAGGGCCGCTCGCCCGAGCGCTCACGCATTTGATCGACGATCGCGTCCTTTGCCTTGAGCGCGCCGAAGTGGGTGTGCGTGACTCCCGGCGCACTGCCTGAGCAGTCGACCGCGAGCGTGCCGTCGGCACGCAGATGCCGGCTCCACTCGATCGCCCGCACGCCGGCGTAGAGCGCTTCGGCGCTCCCTACCGGAAAGCGCGCGATCGACAGCAGGATGCGGCTCGCGAGCCGCGACCACAGGCATGCGCGATAGCCGGTGACGAGTTCGCCAGCGAACGCCACACCGGCGCGCGTTTCGCGCACGTTGGCGGCACCGAGCGCACGCAGCTCGTCAGCGAGCAGCGACTCGAGGCCTTTGGGGCAGGGGGCGAAGAATTCCAGCACGGCAGACATCCCGCCGGCATGGTACTACGACTGCAGGGACGCGGGAGGTCGGGAAGCGCAGGGAGCAGCTGCCGAGGCGAAGGCGCGCCTGGCGTCAGCCGCGCGGATCGGCGGGTGCGGCGGTGAGTGTCGAGAGTTTGCGTTCCGCGCGCAGCAGCCAGTCGCGAATGCGGGCGGTGTCGCCGTATTTGCTCTGGCGGCCCCAGGAATTGAGCAGCACGATGACGAGCGGGCGCTCNNGCTTCAATGAATGCCGGCGTGCCGCCCGGATAGGTGCGCGCCAGCGCGGCGGCCGCGCGATTGTCCGAGGCGATCAGTGCGGTGGCCAGCAGGTCGTGACGGGTGTAGGCGTTACCGACCGCGAGCTTGGAGCGCGATCCGCGCAGGCGGTCGCGGTCGGCATTGTCGATCAGGATCACTTCATCGAGCCGCTGGCGCGCATCGAGCACAACCATGGCGGTCATGAGCTTGGTGAGCGAGGCGATCGGCCGGTGGCGGTCGGCGCGCTGTTCGTAAATTACCTCGCCCTCGCGCGCATCGAACACGAGCGCCACCTCGGAGTTGAGCGGCAGCCGCTGGGGCGTGGCGAAGCGGCGGATATCGGCGGCACGGACTGTCGGGACAGTGGCTTCGACCGGGGTCGGCGCGGCGACCGCTTCCGCCTCCTTGTTCGTGAACAGGTAGACCGGCACGGACAGGACGAGGCCGAGCGCGCTGAGCGACACCAGCCAGGCGAGCGCACGATGAAGGCGTGCGTGCCGCAGCGGCGGCGCGTCGACTGGCCGGAATTGTTCGAACTCCTCCATCTTCCCTGTTCTCTTCTCCGGGTGATCCGGGTGCCTTGGCGAGCAGGCCGGATTCTAGGGGTAATGCTAGCAGAGCTCAAACGCCTCCGACGTGGTTGTCAGAGAGCTGGACGAGCGGGCATTATCGCCCAAAGCCCGAGGAGGGACCGTGAAGCATCCAAGCGAAATCTATGTCAGCACCGACATCGAGGCCGACGGCCCGATTCCCGGGCCACACTCGATGTTGAGCATCGCATCCGCCGCCTATCTCCCCGACAAGACCCGGGTGGCGACGTTCAGCGCCAATCTCGATACCCTGCCCGCGGCCACCGCGCACCCCGATACCGTGAAGTGGTGGGAGCAGTTTCCCGACGCCTGGGCCGCCTGTCGGCGCGACACCCGTCCGCCACCCGAGGTGATGGCCGACTACGTCGTCTGGCTCAAGGGACTTGGCGGGCGACCGGTGTTCGTCGGCTGGCCGGCGTCGTGGGACTTCATGTGGGTGTACTGGTACCTGGTGCGTTTCACCGGCGAGCGGCCGTTTCGTGAGAACGCGATCGACGTGCGCTCCTATGCCATGGGCATGCGCCGCACGAGCTTCCACCAGACAACACGCACCTACCTGCCGAAGCGCTGGTTCGACGAGGGACTTCCGCACACGCATGTGGCGCTCGATGACGCGCTCGAGCAGGGCGCGGTGTTCTGCAACATGCTGAAGGAGAATCTGCCGGATCCGCCAGCCGGCGGGACCGCTCCCTAGGCGAAGGCCTCTTCGCGAAAGCGCGCCTGGATCGCCTCGACCTTCTCGCGCTGGTTCACCATTGCCTCCACGCAATCCCGATCCAGCTTGATGTCGGCGAGCCGCAGCATGGCCTCGAACGCCGCCTCATTGCTCCAGGCGCCCTTATAGGGCCGAGCGCTGGTGAGCGCATCAAACACATCGGCGACCGCGATGATGCGCGCCTCGATCGGGATCGCATCACCCTGTAGACCCTGCGGATAGCCGCTGCCATCAATGGCCTCGTGGTGCGACTGGACGATGTTGCGCAGCACCTCCAGGCGCGGCAACGCATCGAGCCCGAAGTCGGCCAACATCTCGTCGATGATCTGCCGGCCCTTCAGCGTGTGGCTCTGCATCTGCGCGCGTTCCTGGTCATTCAGCGCTGTCGCCTTCAGCAGTATGCGGTCGGGGATGGCGATCTTGCCGACATCGTGTAGCGGCGCAAACAGAAAGACGTGCTCGATGTACTCGTCCGTAAACTGGTACTTGTCCGCCAGTGCGCGCGCGATCAGCTGCGCATAATGCGCCATGCGATCGAGGTGGGCACCGGTTTCGTAGTCACGATGATGAGTGATGCTGCGCGCGCTTTTGATGGCGCCCAGCAGTGTCTGGATGTGACTGACCTCGCTGATAATGACGAGCGAGACCAGATGGCCGAACACATCGAGGATATGCAGGGCTTCGGGCGTGAACGGTTCTTCCTTGAGTGAATTGAAGAACACGAAACCGAAGAATGCCCCATCGACGTACATTGGCAGGGTGTAGCTGGCGCGGTACCCATGCGCGCCGATGCGGCGCGCGTGCTCGGCCGGCACGTCGGCGAAGATGCTCAGGTCCTGGACCACCCGGGGGCGCCCACTGCGCAAGATGGCTTGCAGTGATTCCGAGCTTGCGAGCTTTGCCTCGTAGCGCACGAGTGGCGATCCGCCTTCCGTGCTGTCGACGAAGGTCTTCAGGACACCCGTCTTCGGGTCGTAGAGGGCGACGGCCACGCGATCGATATATGCGTAGCGTTCACGCAGCGCGCGGTGAACGGACGCGAGCTTTTCGCCGATCGGCGCGCCGCGGTTCAGTTCCTTGAGGATGTCCTCGTGTTCGAGCATCTGGGCTGTGCTCCCGCACGGATAATGCTAGCACGTGGGCGCGAGGGGCTCGCTGCAGCTTGTTGACGCGCTGCATGCGCCGGATAATGGCCCGATGCGCGGTTACCGTCTCGATCCCGATGCGCGCGTTGCCGACGAGCACTTTGCGCTCGTCTATGCGCCGCGGCGTTCGCGCGATCGTGTGCCGGAGGCGAGCGTACAAATTGTGGAATCGGAGCAGGCGGCGCGTGATGGCGCCGACCCGGCGCGGCATCTTTTCCCCGCCAGGGTGATCGGGCCGGCGCGCTCGTCGGAAGGCATGCGGCTCTTTTATATCGAGCGGTGGCTGGATGAGGACTAGCAACGATCGACGGTGGCTTTGGCTGTTTGCCGCGCTGTTCGTGGCAGCGTTGCCGCTGCCGGGGCTCGCCGACTCGGGCGCCGATCCCGCCGTCAATGCTCCGTACCAGGACCCGGAGTACTCACAGTGGGTGGAGGCTTTCGAGCGCCCGGGGCGCGAGGTATTCGATCGCCGCCGGGAAATCGTGGCCGCGACCGGCGTGCGTCCGGGAATGGCAGTCGCGGACGTGGGCGCCGGCACCGGACTGTTCACGCGCCTGTTCGCCACGGCGGTGGGTGCGCAGGGCAAGGTTTACGCGATCGATATCTCGAAGAACTTCGTCGACAACGTCGTGCGCACGGCGCGCGAGCAGGCGCTTGGCAATGTCGAGGGTATCGTGAATGCGCAGGACAGCACCGGTCTGGCGGCGGGTTCTGTCGATCTGGTATTCGTGTGCGATACCTATCACCACTTCGAGCGGCCTGGCGCGATGCTCGCTTCGATCCATCGCGCGCTGCGGCCGGGCGGCACGTTGGTGGTGATCGACTTCGAACGCGTTGCCGGGCGCAGCAGCGGCTGGGTGATGAATCACGTGCGTGCCGGCAAGGAGGGCGTTATCCGCGAGATCGAGGCCGGCGGTTTCAGGCTACACGAGGACAATCCGTTGCTGCACGAAAATTTTTTCCTGCGCTTCGAACGCGCCGGGCAGCGCAAGTCGTCGCCCGCTGATCCGGATCGACCCGGGCCGGCTTAGCGCGCCGGTTAGGGCGGGAACTTGTAGTAACGAAGGTTAAGGTAACGCGCCACGTCGTCGACGTCGTTCGCGTCCCAGGTGAGTTTCTGTTGCACCGTCCAGCGTGCAACCCACTGGCGCAGTTCAGTCATGTTGCGGGCGCTGCGATGCTCGCGCACGTGCAGGCGGCTTTCGTGGCAGCCAATGCAGTGGTTCTCGTACAGCAGCATACCCCGGCCCATGGTCGGTGCCGGCGCATCGGTTGGTGGCTGCGACGGCGCCGGTGGCTCGTCCTTCGGCGCATCCGATAGCGCAGCCCCGGCAGCGAGCGAGGCGACCATCAGGGCCAGGGCGAGCAGTCGGCCCAAGGGGTGGCAGGCGGAATCCAGCTTCTTGCACATATCATCAATATTGTACGGCAAGTGCCGTTCACGCAGACGCACCGCCGTCGCGCGCCCAGGACGCACGGTCGTGGCGGGCATCCTGCATGCTGAAACGCCCCACGACGGGCCGTGCGGCGCCCGTGCTACCATCGGCGCGTATTCGGCAAAAGTGGCATGTGGAGGGCGAGGCGATGAAGAGTCCGTGGTCCCGTGCAGGGCAGGTGACGCTGGCGGCTGTCGAGGCGGTGGGTCTCGTTGTAATCGGCATCGCGACTGTCATCGCGCTGGCGCAGGAGATCGTGGTGATGGTGAGTCAGGCAAAGGTGACCCTCGCCGACTTGCTGCTCATGTTCATCTACCTCGAAGTGCTCACCATGGTGGGGCTCTACTTGCGGTCCGGTCAGCTGCCAGTGCGCATGCCGCTTTATATCGGCATTGTGGCGCTGGCGCGCTATCTCGTGCTCGACATGAAGGAGATGGATGAATGGCGAATGCTGGCGGTGGCCGGCGCGGTGCTGTTGCTCTCCACGGCGGTACTGCTGATTCGCTATGGCCACGTGCGCTTCCCGTACACCGACGATTCCGAGTCGGGCATTCCGCGCCGCCGCCGATCCTGAGTAGACGCGCCGGTCCCGTTTCCCTGTGATCTGGCGCGCTCACCGTAGCGCAAGCTTGCTCCATGCCTGAGACCATTGGCACCTGGTGGATGTGGGGCGGATTCGTGGCCTTCGTGGTGGCCATGGTTTTCGTCGATATGGTTTTCCTGCGTGCCAGGGGTGCGCACCGGGTGTCGGTGCGCGAGGCCGCGGCCTGGTCGCTGGTATGGGTGTTGCTCGCGCTCGCGTTCAATGCCTGGTTCTGGTGGTACCTCGACGGCAGCGCCGGGCGCGAGGTGGCGAATGAGCGGGCGCTTGAGTTCCTGACCGGCTATCTCATCGAGAAGTCGCTCGCGGTCGACAATATTTTCGTGTTCATCATGATCTTCACGTATTTCGCCGTGCCGGCGGAATACCAGCGCCGGGTGCTGCTATTTGGCGTGCTCGGGGCGATTGTGATGCGAGCGGTGATGATCCTCGCGGGTGCCTGGCTCCTGGCCCGGTTCCACTGGATTCTGTATGTATTCGGCGCGTTTCTCGCCATCACTGGCGTCAAGATGCTGGTGTTCGCCGAGCAGGAGCCGGATCTTGCCAGGAATCCGGTGCTGCGCTGGATGCGCGGTCACCTGCGCATCACCGATGGCTATCATGGTGAGCGTTTCACGCTGCGCCAAAACGGGGCACTGTGGTTTACGCCCCTGTTCCTGGTGCTGGTGCTGATCGAAGTTACCGATTTGGTCTTCGCGGTCGACAGTATTCCGGCGATCTTCGCGGTGACCGACGATCCGTTCATCGTGTTCACGTCGAACATCTTTGCAATCCTCGGTTTGCGCGCAATGTATTTCCTGCTGGCTGACATCGCCGACCGTTTCCACCTGCTCAAGTACGGGCTGGCGCTGGTACTGGTGTTCATCGGCGCGAAGATGCTGGTTCTCGACGTCTACAAGATTCCGATTGCGCTGGCGCTCGGGATCGTTGCAATCATCATTGCGGCATCGGTTGTGGCGAGCCTGCTGGTGCCGCGCCACAAGGCAGCTTCGCGAAAGAGCGGGCGGTAGGTAGGGATTCCGCCGCCTGCCGCGTTGACGCTTGCCGGGCCGGTCCTTACGATGGCCGGGCGCGCCGCACGCCGCGCCATCGTCCACTCACCCGCCTGGAATCGCTGACAGCATGACCGACGCTCTCTACGAGTCGAACCTGAAGACCCTTACGCTTCGGCATCGCGGCAAAGTGCGCGATATCTACGACATCGACGAGACGCACATGCTGATCGTCACCACCGACCGGCTGTCTGCCTTCGATGTCGTGATGACCGAGCCGGTGCCGGGTAAGGGCGCGGTGCTGACGGCCATGTCGAACTTCTGGTTCAGGCGCACACGCGCGATCGTTCCTAACCAGCTCACCGACATTCCGCTTTCCGACGTGTTGAAGGATCCCGCCGAGCGCGCCCAGGTCGAGGGTCGCGCGGTCGTGGTGCGCAAGTTGAAAGCGCTTCCGGTCGAGGCCATCGCGCGCGGCTATCTCGCTGGCAGCGGCTGGAAGGAGTATCAACAGGCGGGAACGGTGTGCGGAATCCGGCTGCCAGCGGGACTAAAGGAGGCGGAGAGGTTGCCGGAGCCGATTTTCACGCCCTCTACCAAGGCGGCGCTCGGGCAGCATGACGAGAACATCAGCATGGAACAGGCCGGGGAAATCCTGGGCATGGACATCGCCGCCCAGGTGCGGGACGCGACCCTCACCATATATAAGGAGTGCGCCGCCTATGCGCTCACCCGCGGGATCATCATTGCCGACACCAAGTTCGAGTTCGGGCTGGATCAAGCGGGCACGCTGACCCTGATCGACGAGGTGCTCACGCCCGATTCCTCGCGCTTTTGGCCGGCCGATTCGTACCGGCCGGGCGCAAGTCCCCCGAGCTTCGACAAGCAGTACGTGCGCGACTGGCTGGAAGCGAGCGGCTGGGACAAGAAGCCGCCGCCGCCAAAGCTGCCGCCGGACGTCATTGCCAGGACCGCAGAAAAATATCAGGAAGCACTGCGCCGCCTGACCGGCTAGCCGCTCACGCGCGGGTGCGGCGCGCTGCGTCGTCTCTCAGCCTCGGAACCGACGCGGGCCAAAAGCCGTTCTCATACGGTGCCGAACAGTTGGACGAGCAACGGTAGCAACAACGAGGTCGCAAGCGTATTGAGCCCCATTGCCAGCCCGGAGAATGCGCCTGCGGTTTCACTTTCCTGGAATGCGCGGGCCGTGCCGATACCGTGAGAGGCTGTACCGATCGCGAATCCGCGCGTCGCGGCATCACGCACCTTGAGCTTGTCGAGCGCCCATGGCCCGAGCACCGCACCGAGGATACCGGTGGACACTACAAGAATCGCGGTGAGTGACGGCGGGCCGCCGAGTTTTTCCGTGATGCCCATCGCGACTGGCGCGGTGACCGACTTGGGCGCGAGGGCAAGCAGCGTCGGGTCCGAGGCGCCCAGTGCCCAGGCGATCGCGACCGACGACACGATCGCGGTCAGCGCGCCGACGATGAGCCCCGCCGCCAGGGGCAGCCACAGGCGCTTCACGCGCGCCAGGTTGAGATAGAGGGGAACGGCGAGCGCTACTGTCGCGGGTCCCAGCAGAAAATGCACGAACTGGGCGCCCTCGAAGTACGTCGAGTAATCGGTCCCGGACAACGTGAGCGCGGTGACCAGCATCACGACAGCCAGCAGTACCGGGTGTAGCAACGCGTGATGATTGGCGCGGCGGTACAGCCAATCGCCAATGAGGTAGGCAACCAGGGTGAGCGCCAGGTGCAGCAGCGGCGAGGCCGAGAGGTAGACCCAGATTTCCGTGAGACGCGTCATGCCCGGTCCTGGTTGTTGCGGACACCCATCCAGTGCGCCACGGCACGGATGGTAAAGGCCGTGACTGCGATGGTGAGCAACGTGCTTGCGACGAGTGCGACACTGATCGCGAGCCACTCGTCCAGCACGCGCTGCGCGTGCAGCATGACGCCCACGCCCGCGGGCACGAACAGCAGCGACAGATGCTGAAGGATGGTCTGTGCGGTTTCGCGCAGGCGCTCCGTCAGTGCCGATGAGAGAGATAACGCTACAAACAGCAGCGCCATGCCGACAACCGGACCCGGAATGGGCAGGCCCAGGAAGTGACTCAGGAATTCGCCCATGAGCTGGAACACGAGCAGAATGGCGAGAGCGTTGATCACGGTACGCGTGCCTCGGGGTACTTGCGCCGCACTATAGCACGTGGGTCGAGGCGCTCTGGACGTGCCTCAATGCACAGAATGCACGCGGCCAAGCGTTTCGCAGCAGGACCATCGCGATACATGACAAGTCGTTAGGTCGCGGTGCCAGAAATGGAAATCGTTGCCTGATCGGCGAGCGCCCGCGCCACTGCCTCGGCGACCTTCATGCCATCGACAGCGGCCGACATGATACCGCCCGCGTAGCCGGCGCCCTCGCCGGCGGGATAGAGACCGCGCACTGTCGGGCTCTCGAATGAATGCTCGTCGCGCACGATGCGAATCGGCGAGGATGTGCGAGTCTCGGTGCCGGTCAGCACGGCATCGCTCATGGCGAACCCGCGCAACTGGCGTTCGAATGCGGGAATCGCCTCGCGGATCGCTTCGATTGCGTAGGCGGGCAGCGCGCCGGACAAATCGGTCCAGGTTACGCCGGGCGTGTAGGAAGGAATTACCGATCCCGGGCCAGCGGAAGGCCGCCCGGCGAGAAAGTCACCCACGCGCTGGGCGGGTGCATTGTAATTGCCGCCGCCCAACTGGAAGGCGCGTGCCTCGAGCTCCTGTTGAAGCGCGATGCCGGCTAGCGGATGGTCGCTGCCAAAATCGGCCGGCGTGACGCCGACCACGATGCCGGCATTGGCATTGCGATCGGCGCGCGAGTAATGGCTCATGCCGTTGGTCACCACGCGCCCCGCCTCGGACGTCGCCGCCACCACCTGGCCACCCGGGCACATGCAAAAACTGTAGACCGAGCGGCCGTTGCGGCAGTGATGGACGAGCTTGTAGTCGGCGGCGCCCAGCAGCGGGTGATGCGCCGCCCGGCCAAGGCGGGCGGCATCAATCACCGCCTGCGGGTGCTCGATGCGAAAACCGATGGAAAACGGCTTGGGCTCNNTCGAAGCGGACCTCGCCGCCCAGCTCGCGGATTTGCTCGCGCAGGTTTTCCACGACCTTCACGAGCCGCAGCGTGCCAACGTGCGGCTTGCTGATGTAATGAATCTCCGCCGGCGCGCCGCAGTCGACCAGATCCTGGAGGATGCGGCGCATATGATGGCCGCGGTCCTTGATACCGCTGTAGAGTTTGCCGTCGGAAAACGTGCCGGCGCCGCCCTCGCCGAACTGCACGTTCGATTCTGGCTGAAGGACCCGTCGCCGCCAGAAACCCCATACGTCCGCGGTGCGCTGTCGCACCGGGCGGCCGCGCTCGAGCAGCAACGGGCGAAAGCCCATGCGCGCGAGCGACAACGCTGCGAACAACCCGCAAGGTCCGGCACCAATGACAATCGGGCGGGCGGCAATACCTTCGGGTGCGTGCAGCGGATAACGATAGGTTTCGTCCGGAGCCGGACCAATATGGCGGCTGCCGCGGAAGCGCTTCAGCAGGGCGTCCTCACCGCTTGCCTCGATATCGAGCGTGTACACGAAGCGGATATCCTCGCCCTTGCGGGCGTCATAGCCGCGCCGGCGTATGCGGTAACCAAGCAGCTGGTCCGGACCAAGCCCGAGCGTATGTAAGATGGCATCGCGCAACGCCGACTCATCATGATCGAGTGGCAGGCGAACTTCAGTCAGGCGGAGCATTGGCGTGGAGGAGGGCGGGGAGCACATGCATCTTATAATGGTATTGGGCCTGCGGTTAGTCGCCCGCAGGACCCCGGCTCGTATTGGCCATCGAATCGTGATCGGTATACTGGCTTTTCCGGCAATCTGCTAGAGTCCCTGAATGCCACGATTTGGCCGTCTTCGCCGCGCCTTTTGCATTTTCCTTGTGCTTGGGCTGGCCGGCGCGCCGCTTTCGCCGGTGTTCGCCGGCGTCGCCAACACCGCGCCGCAGGCCGGTGCGCACATCGATCACACGCACGGCGGTGATATCGCGGCCGCCGGCGCGGAATCGTCGGATCACGCCGGATGTGCGCAGCACGACGAATGCAGCGGCAGTTGCTGCAGTGCGTGCGCGCACTGCGTGCTCGCACTGCCGGGCTGGTCCGCCATGTCCGTGATTGCGTGTACCTCGCCCGAATCCACTGTTTCAAGCCTGTTCTCCGAGCCACCGGTCGCTTCCTTACCCCGACCACCGCAGTCTCTTTCCTAGCGTCTGACGGCGGGCCACGCCCGCCTCATGTTTCGTGCTTCGATCCGTTGCGATCGGTGCAGACACAAGACCCTTTCGGGGAGAGCAATATGTCTTCAAGACGTGAGTTTCTGAAAGTTGCGGCCGGTGCCGCGGCCGGTGGTGTCGCCTCGGTCGCGGCGGCGGCCACCTCGCACGGCGCCGCGGGCGCGACCGGGCCCGCGGCCGAGGCCTACGGCGTGAGCGCACCGCACGGTGCCTACGATTCCGGCAGTGGCTCGATGATGTACATGCCGGGCCACTCGATGATCGGTGCCCGCACCAATCCGCCCGGTGCGCCGGCGGATGACCAGGTCGAGTATCGGGAGTTCGATCTGTCGTTTGACATGGCAGAGCACGAGCTGCTGCCGGGCGTGAAATTTCCCGTGTTCGCGTTCAATGGCCAGGTGCCAGGACCGTTGTTCCGGGTGCAGGAGAACGACTGGATCAAGGTCAACGTGCGCAACAACACCGAGGAAATGCACACTATCCATTGGCACGGCGTGGATCTCATTTACACGATGGATGGCGTGCCAATGGTCAACCAGGACCCGATCCACCCGGACGAGGTCTTCGTCTACCGTTTTCAGGCACGCCCGATGGGAACGCGCTTCTACCATTGTCATTGGTCGACCCCGCTGCACGCCATGAGCGCGCTGCACGGTGCGTTCATCATCGACTCGCCGAACGATCCTATTCGCAAGCAGTTTCCCTATACGCGCGAATACGTGCTGGCGCTGGAGGCGTTCGACATCAACTTCACGCGCAAGCACATGAACGAACTGCTGAAGGGCATGAAACGCGTCAACAAGCTGATGGCCGACCAGCAGCTCACGCCGCTCACGCACGGTTTCTTTCAGCGCTATGAGCATTTCCTCAAGGCGATGCAGGATGGCTGGCGGCCACCCTATACGCGTGGCAACGCGGAAGTGAGCCAGATCCGGCCGACCTTCTTCGCTATTAACGGAAAAAGTTTTCCGGCCACGATCGGCGAGCACGGCCATCTCAAAATCAGGCGTGGCGAATACATTCGCATACGCCTGATTTCGGGGTCATGGTTCCAGCACTCAATGCATCTCCACGGTCACCAATTCTGGGTGGTGGCAGAGGACGGCAATGTGCTGCCGTACTTCAAGCGCGCCAACACCATCCATGTTGCGCCGGGCAAGACCTTCGACATCATCGTCTACGGCGACAACCCTGGCTTCTGGGATTTCCACGACCATAACGAACTGCACACCATGAACAACGGCATCTACCCCGGCGGAATGATCACCATGCTGGAGTACGAGGACATGGGCCAGCCACCCTACGTGCCGTCGTTTTCGGTCAATCAGTGAGGGAGAATGCCATGAAGAAGACCCTCGCTATTTCGATTATGACCCTCGTCCTGGCAGCGGTGCCCGCTGCGCAGGCACTCGAGATCGATCCGAACGTGATACCGGAGATCAGCCTTGGCGGACGGGTGATCGCCACCGTAAACGCGAACCGGGCGAAGGATGCAGGCGGCTCGCGCGATGGCGACGAGTCCATGGATTTCTCGGACTCCAGTCTGTTGCTCGGATTCTCGAAATACCTCTTCGATAGCCGGCGCTACGGCTTCGCAGTGCTTGGTTTAAAGATTCCGGAGGCGGGCACCGACCTCAAGGACGACGTCTATTTCCACGAGCTCCATGTCGGTGTCGGCGGACCGCAATGGGAGATGAAGCTCGGGCGCTCGCGGCTTGGCAATGCGCTGATTTCCTTCCCGACTTTGCGAGAGGAAGACCTGCTCGCCTACACCTACGTCGGCAACGGGTCGTCGAACGCAGAGGCAGAGGAATACCAGCTATTCGGTAATGTCATCGCCGGCAACTGGTGGTTCACGAAGGCGCTGTCGCTCGATGCCGGGATCACCGGCCGGACAGTGACTGACGTCGCCGGCGCGCGAACATCCGGCGATCAGCTAAACGGCGCATACCTCGGACTTGCGTATGACCTGCCCGAGTCGATCAAAGTGGGTCGTGGCGTGCGCTATGCGGGTCTGCGCTTTGACACGCAGGAGGCGCAGGAGATTGATGCCACGTTGCCAAAAGACCGGATGAATGCCCTTATCGGCGCGCTGGTCGTAAACCTCAGTGGCAATCCGGAATCGACCTGGGTTCTCGACTTGCAGGCCATTATGAACGATGGCGCGTCGGTCACCGACCTGGCGAGCGAAGCCGCGCGGGCGCGGGCGAAGGCGACATCGGTGGCGACGTCTATCCGCTACGGCTACCGACCGGCACTGCAAACGCACTGGCAGGCGGCGCTGACGCTCGCCTGGAAGGACTACCGCGACTTCAGCGACGCCACGGCGTGGGCCATTGTGCCGAGCCTGGCCTACCGGCTGGGCAGCGGCGTGGATTTCCTCGCGCAGTATCGCTACAGCGACTACGACAGCACGCTGGCCGCGGCGCTCGACCGGAAGTCCGAGCAGATGGTCTGGCTGGGACTGCAGTTTGCGCTCGACGCAACATTCAACGAGACGGTGGGCGAGCGCAAGTCGATTCTCAACCTTGAGCACAACATGCTTGATATCGGCCCGATGGGCGGAGGTCACTGAACATGAAACGTACGGCAAGCATACCGATGTGGGTAGTGGCGTTCTGTGCCATACCGCTGGTCGCGAGCGCGGCGGAGGTCGATCACTCCAGGATGGATCATGCGGCGATGGGGCACGGCGCCGCACCGGCACAGGACGGACCGTGGTCGTACACCAGTCGAAAGAATCCGGTGCCCTACAAGAACGGGCGTTGGGAGATGGTGCCGGTGCCCGGTTACGGGCACATGTTCATCAGCACGCAGGGACTGAGCGAGGAACTTGCGTGCGCGGCGCTGGGCAACCCCGGTGTTATGGTGGACCGTGCCACACGTGCACGATGCGGCATGGGGCAGCGACCGAAACCAACAGCACCGCAGGCGATGCCGGGGGCACCGGCGGTCGACCACTCCAAAATGAAACACTGAACGGACATCCCCGGCCCGTGACCGCAGGCTGCGGGCCGGGGTTCGTTCTGGAGACTGCTCATGACCCAAACAAGAACAATGCTATTCGTGGCAATCACGGCCAGCGTGATAGGGATGGCAGGATGCCAGCCAAGCTCACAGTCGTCCGCGCAGAAGTCCGCCTCAATGCCAATGACGGTCACGCGCTGGTATGACGCGCAGCGAGTCGCGCGCGGCGACGAGGTGTTTCGGCAAAACTGTGCAGCCTGTCACGGCACGAACGCGGAAGGTGCCCCGAATTGGCAAAAACCGGGCCCGGATGGAAAGTACCCGGCACCCCCGCTGAACGGCACGGCGCATGCCTGGCACCACCCCTTCGCGTCGCTCAAGGACACCATTCGGAATGGTACTGCGCGTCTTGGCGGCAGCATGCCGCCCTGGCGCGACAAGTTATCGGAGCAGGATATTGACTCGGTAATCGCCTGGTTCCAGTCCCACTGGCCAGACGAACTTTACGCTGCCTGGGCGCGGATGGACGCGGAGTCTCGTCGCGCCGGGCGCTGAGGGCTATTCGACCGCTACGCGTTGCTTGCCGCTTTCGCGGGCGCGCTGCGCGGCGCGGTCGGCACGTTCGACGAGCGTGGCGGCGGTGTCGCCTGGCCGGTAGCGTGTGAGGCCGGTATAGAAGTCGGGTGCTGGCCAGTCATGCCCGTCCCACTGGTAGCGCGTTCGCGCCACGCGCTGCTGCGCGTTGCGCAGCGCGCTCAGCGCCTCGTACTGGCCGGTGTTCGGCAGCAGCCAGGCAAATTCCTGCGCACCGTGGCGCACCACCATGTCATAAGCGCGATGCGCGCCCAGCACCTGCTCAGCGTAACAGCGCGTGATCTCGTCGCTTGCCGTGTGGCTGGCGACCTTGGCGGGCGCCTCGGCGCGTTCGGGAACAATGATGGCGAGCGAGAGCGGACTGTGAAAGCGCTCGGCGCGACGCATTTCGCCGTGCAGGCGTTCTAGGAAGACATTCTCGCGCGCGAGGCCCGGCGTGCGCTCAGGCGCGTGTTGCAGCAGCGAATCGCCTGCCTGCGTGAGCTCGCGATGCCCACCGCGCACCTGCGTGAGCAGCTCATGCGCCGCGCGCAGTCGCGCGGCTATCTCGTCCTGACCGCGCACCAGCTCCTCGGTGGCGCCGACCAGGAGCCCGTAGGACTCGGGCGTGGTGTCTGCGGTCGGTGCGATGGCGAGTCGTACTTGTTTGATGTGCGCCACCAGATCGTTGCTGTCGGCCTCGGCACGCGCCAGGGCGGAGGCCAGCGAACTCATCGAGGCGTCGAGTCCGTCGCGCTGGCGCTTGAACTGTCGCACTTGCTCGGTGCTGTCTTGTTTGGTGGTCGCGTCAGTGCGAACCGGAGTGCGGCTCGTGGCCCACAGCAGCGAGACCAGGTGCTGTTGGAGCGCGTCAGCGTCCGGGGAGTCCGCGTCGACCCGCCGCGCTGTTGCCCTGGGCTGGTCTGTGTCGGCGCTCGCTTTACGCTGACGCGCCGCGAGCCTGGCCGCCAGGCGCACACTCGCGGTCGCATCGTTCGCGCGAGCATGTTTGCCCAGGAGCGTATCGAGGAAATCGAGCAAAGCGCGGTCGATGACGCTGCGCACAGACACATGGGCGGCCAGCGCACGCTCGAGCGGGGCAGCGAGCGCGGCGGCTTCCGGATCCTGGCGCAGACGCGCCAGCAGCGGGAGCAGGCGACGCAGCATTGCCGACTCCTTTGAGTCACGCTCGCTTGACGTCAGGCTGGTCAGATCCATCTAGTGTGGGGTGACAGGTGTGGGCGCCAATTTACCGTGCCATCGCCGTCGGGACAATCCGTGAGAGGGACAAAAGAGCGGCTTTGGCGCTTCCGGCGGCGTGCCTTTACAATGCGCCCGTCATGCCAGGCCGTCTAACCAGTGCTTTTCGGGTTGCATGCGCGCTGCTCGCGGCGGTCGCGGCGCTGGGCGCATGTACCAAGAAGGAAACACCCAGGCCCGCACCCGTGGAGAAATCCTCTGCGCCGGCGCGCGTGGTAACCATGGAAACCATGCTGCGCGGTGCCCGTCTTTTCCAGGAGAATTGCGCGCAATGCCACGGTCCTGAGGCGCAGGGCCACCCCGACTGGCAAAACCCGGCGGTAACGGCGGCGCCACCGCTGGATGGCAGCGGCAACGCGTGGCAGCGACGGCGCAGCGAGATCGTGGCCGTCATTCAGCACGGTGCGATGCGCCAGGGCCAACCGGTCATGCCGGGCTGGGAAGGGCGCCTCAGCGACAAGGATGTCGAGGATCTGGTGACATGGTTCACGGCGCTGTGGCCAAGCGACGTATATGAGCGCTGGCAGAAGGTAAATGCCGAGCCGGCGCCGACGAAGGCCAGGACCGCCACCAAGCCCAAGGGCTAGACACCGCAACGCGGAGCGACGTCAACATGCAGATCGCCATCTGGATCATCCTCATTCTCCTCATTGCAGCGCTCATCAAGTATCTGCTGAGCGACTCCGGCAACAAGAAATAGGAGACTTTCCATGTACGGATTCAACGTAGTCGTCAGGGATAGTTTCGACAACGTCGTCAAGCGCGTCGCCGAGGCGCTGAAGGCAGAGGGTTTCGGTGTGCTGACAGAGATCGACGTGCAGGCCACGATGAAGGCGAAGCTTGGCATCGATGGCCGGCCCTACCGGATTCTCGGTGCCTGCAACCCACCCCTCGCGCATCGAGCAATTTCCGCCGATCCTGATATCGGCCTGCTGCTGCCATGCAATGTCGTGGTGCGCGAGGAGGCCGACAAGTCGATTGTCGTCGGTTTCATGGATCCGATTGCGGTGCTCAAGCTCACCGACAATCCCGAGATCACCGCGGTCGCCGGCGAAGTGCGCAGCCGGCTCGAGCGCGTGAGTGACCGGCTAAAGGGCTAGGCATCGTCCCGATGCGCGGGTGGCTGCCCGTGCTCGCGCGGATCCTCGAGCACACGCTGATCGTGGCGGGGGTGGCGCTCATCGTGCACACGCTCTGGGAACTCGCCCAACTCTCTTGTTACCAGTTTGTCGGCACCGACTTGCGTCAGGCGCGGGCGATTTTCGTGATTGCGCGACTGCGCAGCGATGTCGGCCTGAGTGTTCTTGGCTTCCTGCTAGCCTGCATCGTGCTGCGTGACAGTCTATGGCTGTCTCGCCAGATGCGAGCGGGTGTTGCCATCATGGCGTTGTTCGGTCTCATGTTTGCCTCGGCGCGCGAGTGGCTCGCGGTGCAGTCCGGTGCCGCCGTGTACAGCGTGGCCACCACGCAGGTTTTCGACGTCGCGTTGCCACCACTTCTTCAGTGGTTAATTGTTCCCGTGCTGCTTGCCAGGCTGGCGGCTCCCTTGTTGCGACAGAATCACCGGTGATCGGTGGTTGCTGTTCGCTTGATTTATGCCAATACGCCGGGCGAAAGGCACGCTAGTGTTGGCGGCCAGCCTTGAACGGACGTTGTCAGTGTCCGGTCAAATGATTTGTGGCAGGTTTCTCGGGCGAGATACCGGCATCCTTGCTGGCCCCGGTGGTTGGGTTTCCCTGTCAAAGCGAGGAGACTGATATGCAATTCACGTTGCGAAGAGCAGGTTTATTGCTGTCCATGCCGATTCTGGGCGGGATTTTTCCCGCGGCCCGGGTTGCAGGTCCGCGCTAGAATAGGTCGCTCGCTCACGCCGCTCTTGGCACAACTATCGCCATGACCGCCCCCATCCCGGACCACCTCACCCGTCTCTCCGTCACCGGCATGCACTGCGCCGGGTGCGTGTCGCGCGTCGAGCAGGCACTCAAGGCCGTGCCGGGTGTTTCGGAAGCAAACGTGAACCTGGGTGAGCGCACCGCCACCGTGCGCGGCACGGCGAGCGCCGCGCAACTCATCGCGGCAGTGAAGGCCTCCAACTACGACGCCGCCGAGCTGCGCGGTGCCGAGGACGAGGCGAAGAAGGAAGCCGCGGAATTCGCTCACTACCGTACGCTGTTGCGACGCTTCCTCGTCGCCGCGGCTATCGGCTTCCCGCTCATGGCGGCCGAGCTGCTGGGCAAGATGCCCATGCTCCATCAACCGGGCGGCCAGTTGTTCTGGCTTGGCGTCGCGGCAGCGACGCTTTTCGTGCTCGTCTACTCAGGCGGGCATTTCTTCGTCGGCGCATGGAAGTCGCTGCGCGCCAATAACGCCAACATGGATACGCTGATCGCCCTCGGCACCGGTGCGGCCTGGCTGTACTCGACGTCGATCGCGCTCTTCCCTGACATCGTTCCAAGCCTCGCGCGGCACGCCTATTTCGAAGCGGCGGCGGTGATCATCGCGCTGATCAATCTCGGCCAGGCGCTCGAGCAGCGCGCGCGCGGCAAGACCTCCGAGGCCATCAAGCGGCTGATCGGCTTGCAGCCAAAGACCGCGCGCGTGGTGCGCGACGGCCAGGAGGTCGACGTTGCCATCGAGCAGGTAGGGCTGGACGAGACAGTGCGCGTTCGGCCGGGAGAGAAGGTTCCGGTCGACGGCGTGATCATTGACGGGCATAGCAGCATCGACGAATCCATGCTGACTGGCGAGCCGATGCCGGTGGAGAAGCGCGTGGGCGATACGGTGACCGGCGGCACGTTGAACAAGTCCGGCTCGTTCCTGTTTCAGGCCAGGCGCATCGGCGCCGATACCGCGCTCGCGCGCATCATCGCGATGGTGCGCCAGGCGCAGAGTTCCAAACCCGCNNGCGGTCATCACCTTTCTGGTGTGGTTCAACCTCGGGCCTTCGCCGCGGGCGAGCTTCGGCCTGGTAGCGACCATGACCGTGTTGATCATCGCCTGTCCATGCGCGCTCGGGCTGGCGACGCCGATTTCCATCATGGTCGGGGTCGGCAAGGCGGCGGAGTTCGGCATTCTCATACGAAACGGCGAGGCGCTGCAGCAGGCCGGGCGGCTGACGGTCGTTGTGCTCGACAAGACCGGCACCATCACGGCGGGACACCCGACCGTGACGACGCTGGTGCCGGCCGCAGGTTTCAAGGACACGGAGCTACTGGCACTGGCCGCGAGCGTCGAGGCGGGCTCCGAACATCCGCTTGCGCAGGCGATCGTCGAAACCGCGCAGCAGAAGGGTCTCGCCTTGCAGCCCGCGATCGGTTTTGAGGCAATTGCCGGGCATGGCGTGCGGGCTCGCGTCGCCGACAAGACGATCCTGCTCGGCAACGCGAGACTCATGCAAGACCACGGTGTCGTTTTCAATGAGTTGGAGGCTCGCGCTGCCGAGCTTGCCACGCTGGCACAGACCCCCATGTACCTTGCGGTCGATCAGCGCATTGCCGGCATCGTCGCGGTGGCCGATCCGGTGAAGCCTGACTCAAAGGAAGCGATCGCCCGCTTGCATGCCGCGGGCATCAAGGTTGCCATGATCACGGGCGACAATGTCGCAACCGCCCGGGCGGTGGCGGCGCAAGTCGGCGTCGATGAAGTGCTGGCCGAGGTGCTGCCGGCGGACAAGGCGAACCGGGTGTCGGCATTGCAGGCGCGCGGCGAGGTGGTCGGAATGGTGGGTGACGGCATCAATGATGCCCCGGCGCTCGCCCAGGCCGACGTGGGTTTCGCCATCGGCACCGGGACCGACGTCGCGATCGAGTCGGCCGATGTCACGCTCATGCGCGGATCTTTGCACGGGGTCGCCGATGCGATCGGTGTCTCGCGGGCCACGGTGCGCAACATCAAGCAGAACCTGTTTGGCGCTTTCGTGTACAACACGCTCGGCATCCCGATCGCAGCCGGTGCGCTGTTCCCGTTCACCGGCCTGCTACTGAACCCGATGATCGCCGGCGCGGCCATGGCCATGTCCTCGGTGACGGTAGTGAGCAATGCCAACCGGCTGCGCTTCCTGCGCCGTGCCGGCGTGCAGCGCGGCGAGGCGGCCCCATGACGGCCTGGCTGGTCAACGCAGCCGGTATTGCGCTGATCGCGCTGATCGCGTGGTGGTTCTGGCTGATGAAGCCCGCCGCGAGGCGTGCCGAGGGCGGCGTGGTCGAGGTACTAGTGGCGGATGGCGTGTACACGCCGGCGCGCATCGAGGTTCCCAGCGGACAACCGGTACGGCTGCGTTTCCTGCGCAAGGACCCGAGCGCCTGCGCGGAGAAGGTAATCTTCGCGGACCTTGGCGTCGCGGCCGACCTGCCGCTCAACCAGCCCGTCGACCTGACAGTGACCCCGCCGCGGACCGGCGAATTCGCCTTTACCTGCCAGATGCAGATGTACCGCGGTGCGCTCGTGGCGCGCTAGGCACGCGCCCCGCCGCATTGGCTTCCCGCCATCGTCGCTGCGCCGCCGCCAGTCGCGGATCGGGCGCAAATGTTTTGCGCTCAAGCCTTGCCCCAAACTCGGACACCTATATTGAACCATCTGGACCCGTGATGGGTCGAATGCGCGCCACGGGTTTTTCTTGTAAGCTGCCCCACCGCCGTGACGACGGCCCAGGAGATTTAGTGATCCGCCCCCGTTTTCTCGCGTTCCTCTCGCGCAGTCGCTTCCAGCTCGTTGCGGTGATGCTGATCGCGAGCCTTGCCGTGTTCGCCCTGACACGAACGGTACTGCTGGCGATGAGCTGGTCAGAGGCCCAACCGACGTTCGGAGCGATTCTGCGCGCCTACGCGGTTGGCACCATCTACGACATTGCCTTTTATATCTATGCGGCGATACCGATCGCGCTCTATCTGTTAATGACTCCGCGGCGCTGGTGGCGCAGCGCGGCCAACCGCTGGCTGGTGCGCGCGAGCGTGTTCGCGACCCTATACGGGCTCGGCTTCATCGCGGTGGCGGAGGTGATTTTCTGGGAAGAGTTCCAGGTACGCTTTAACTTCATTGCGGTGGACTACCTCGTCTACAGTCATGAGGTCACCCGCAACATTTACGAGTCCTACCCCATCGTGCAAGTCTTGCTCGGGCTTGGCGCGCTAGCCGCCGCAGGTTACTGGCTGATCGCGAGGCACGTGGAACTCGCGCTGGGCGCGGAGGACGCGTGGCGCCGCCGGCTGATGCCGGCGACGGCGCTCCTGCTGCTACTGCCGGTGGCGACGTATGCCGGAGTAGGACAGGGCCTGCAACAGGTAAGCACGACCAGCTATATCAATGAACTTGCCGAGAATGGGGCCTACCAGTTCATTGCGGCTTTTCGCAATAATCACCTGGACTACGCGAAGCTTTATCCGTTGCTGGATCAGGATATCGCTTCGGAGCGGCTACGCGAAGCGGTGAAGGAACCCAACACACAGTTTGTTGATTCCCAGCCGTTTGCCATTCGCCGCAGCGTGCAACCGCAGCGCCCGGAACGGCGCCTCAACGTGGTTCTGGTAACCGTGGAAAGCTTGAGTGCGGATTACCTGACGCGCTTCGGCAACGACAAGGGCATCACGCCGAATCTTGACAAGCTCGCGGGCGAGAGCCTGTTCTTTACTCGCTTCTATGCCACCGGCACGCGGACCGTGCGCGGTCTCGAGGCCGTCACGCTCTCGATTCCGCCGACGCCGGGACGTGCCATCGTCAAGCGCATCGGCCGCGAAACCGGTTATTGGTCACTTGGCAACGTGCTGCGCGAGAAGGGCTATGACGTCCGTTTTGTGTACGGTGGGCGCGGCTATTTCGACAATATGAACGCCTTCTTCTCGGGCAATGGATACGACATCGTCGATCAGTCGAGCGTGCCGGACGCGGAAATCAGTTTTCAGAACGCCTGGGGGATGGCGGACGAGGATTTGTACGCGCAGGTTTTGAAAAATGCCGATGCCGCGCAGGCGCGCGGCAAGCCGTTCTTTTTTCATGTCATGACCACCTCCAATCATCGGCCATATACCTTTCCGGAGGGACGTATCGACCTCCCCTCCGGCAAGGCTGGTCGCGATGGTGCGGTGAAATATACCGATTGGGCGATAGGGGACTTCCTCGCCAAGGCGCGCCAGCATGCCTGGTTCGACGACACCGTGTTCGTGTTTCTGGCGGATCACTGCGCGGCCAGTTCCGGCCGCAGCGCGCTGCCGATTAACCGCTACCACATCCCCATGTGGATCTACAGCCCAAAGCATATCCCTGCCCGTGTGATGGATACCGTGTCGAGCCAGATCGATGTGGCGCCCACGGTGCTCGCGCTGCTCGGTACGTCGTACGTGTCGAACGCCTTCGGCAAGGATATCCTTGCCATGAAACCAGCCGAAGGTCGTGCCGTGATCGGCAACCATCAGCATCTCGGACTGTATCGGCCGGGTTCGCTATGGGTACTGGGCCCGCAGCGCAAGGTAACGGAGCAGCACGATCCCGAGAGCGGCAAGCCGACGCTGCGCAAACCGGCGCTGTCGGAGAGAGGACTGCAGGAAACGATCGCGTACTACCAGGGCGGCTCGTACGTCTTTGACCATCGGTTGAACGCCTGGAACGACACATCGCCAACGCGCTACGCTGACATCCGCCAGGATCCCTGACCGAAAGCCGGCACCCTCCGCGCCGGCGGCTCGATCAGGTACCGGCCAACGCCTGAAGACGCGGCGTATTCAGTATCTGCACCCGTCCACGCGGCGCATCGATGATGCCCTCGCGCTTCAGTTCCGACATGTGCCGGCTCACCGTCTCGATCGTGAGACCTAGCAGCTCGGCCATCTCCTGGCGCGATAGCGGCAGCGGCACATCGAGCGGATCGCCATTGTGCTTGCCGGGCGGCAGCAGGGAGAGCAGAAAGGACGCCACCCGTTCGCTCGAGGTCTTGTGGCCGAGCAGGCGGATCACCGATTGCGCGCGCCCGAGCTCCTCGTTCAGAACGTTGATCGCGCGCATCATCGCCTGCGGGTTCTCCGCCAGGATCTTCAGCATGTCGGCGTGAGCGACCTTGCAGACATGCGCGGGGGTGAGTGCGACGGCGGAGTAGGTGTGCGCCGTGTCGCGCACGTCGTCGAAGCCGATCAGGTGCCCCGCCAGGCCGAGCCCGATGATCTGCTCGCGCCCGTCACTCGACAGCGCCGTCAGCTTGATCTGGCCTTCGCGCACCACATACAGGTGCGTATTCGGTTCGCCGGCGTGGAACAGGCTCTGGTGTGGCCCAAATCTTTGCCGCGTCAGCAGCCCGCGCACTTCGCAAACCTGCTCGAGCGAGAGGCTTGAATGCAGCTGTGCCACGCAAAGCACGCAGTCGTCCACCTGGCAGAAACACTCGCTCATTGCTGGCCGGATCCCTCGTGCCCAGTGTCAGACCTGTCATTCTATAAGCTAACGTGGCCGGCAGGTTGGTCGCAAGTCGACCGCATCCTCCGGGGCGAGTAGCTTGCGGTGGGCGGGGGCGATGCGGGGCTGAAAAATTAGTGGTTCGACAGACCTCGCGCAGCGCATATCCGCTCTGTAGGGGAGGCCGTATGCCCGGCCAGTCCGCCGGGAACGCCTACCTGTAGCGGGTCGGCATCAAGC
>DKBM01000117.1:0-14253 GCA_002451215.1 Proteobacteria bacterium UBA6900 | reverse complement strand
ACCGAGATGTTCATGCCGATGTAGCCAGCCGCCGCCGACAGCACCGCGCCAATCGCGAATCCAATGGCCGTCAGGTGACCAAGGAAATAGAAGATCAGCGCAAACAGCACCACGCCGACGATGGCGATGGTGCGGTACTGGCGATTGAGGTAGGCCGAGGCGCCTTCCTGAATGGCGGCCGAAATCTCCTGCATGCGGGCGTTCCCGGCCGGCTTGCCGAGAATCCAGCTGATGGAGACCAGGCCGTACGCGATTGCCGCGACGGCGCAAGCCAGAGCGAACAACAAACTTTGTGACATTTTCGGTTACCTCCCGGTGGTTAAATTTCACTCTCTCTGGAAAACAAACGGCTTTCTGTCCGCCGGCCTGCGCTCCTAGAGCGGTGCAGGCTTGTCATTGTTGACGACCAATCCTCCTTCAAACCGGTCACCCGGCCGAAATCCAAAAACCTTGTCGAGCCCGCATTCCCGTATCAGCCGGTCGACGGCAGCTTGACCATGCTCGCGGTCTACCTCGGAGAGGATGAGCTTCGCCGAGTTGCCGTTATAGAACCCGCCGAAGCCGGCCTGCACGAGTAGCAGCTCCTTGGCCTTGTCGAGTGTCATCGACTACAGCTTGAAGCCCCCAAGCTTCTTCTTCACTGCCACATTTTTGAGGCGCACGTATTGCGGCATGCCATCCTTGTAGGGCGGGTAATCCTCGCCCTTGATAAGCGGTTCGAGATAGGTGCGGCACTTGGCAGTGATGCCAAAGCCATCCGGCGTAATGAAATCGGTCGGCATCATCTTCTCGACGTTCGCGACCTTGGCGAGCGGCGCCATGCCGATGGCCCATTTGTAGGGCTTGCTGCTCCTGCGCACGATCGTCGGCATCACCGAGTTGTGGCCCTTGATGGCGTATTCGACCGCCGCTTTCCCGGTGGCGTAGGCCTGCTCGACGTCCGCCTTGGAGGCAATGTGGCGCGCGGCGCGTTGGAGGTAATCCGCAACGCCCCAGTGGTACTTGAGGCCGAGACCTTCCTTGATGATCGAAGCCACTACTGGTGCGACGCCGCCAAGCTGGGCGTGGCCGAATGCATCGCGAAGGCCCTGATCAGCGAGGAACTTGCCATCGGCGCTCTTCGTGCCTTCCGACACCACCACGGTGCAGTAGCCGAATTTCTTCACATGAGCGTCGACCTTGCCGAGGAACTTGTCCTTGTCGAAGCTCACTTCCGGAAACAGGATCACGATCGGGATCTCAGTGTCCTTGGTAGAGGCAAGGCCGCCAGCCGCCGCGATCCAGCCAGCGTGCCGGCCCATCACTTCGAGGATGAACACCTTGGTTGAGGTTTTCGCCATCGAGGCGACATCGAAGCTCGCCTCGCGGGTGGATACCGCGATGTACTTGGCGACCGAACCAAAGCCCGGGCAGTTGTCGGTGATCGGCAGGTCATTGTCGACCGTCTTCGGCACATGCACGGCCCTGATCGGGTAGCCCATGGACTCACCGAGCTGCGAAACCTTGAGGCAAGTATCAGCCGAGTCGCCGCCACCGTTATAGAAGAAGTAACCGATGTTGTGGGCCTTGAACACCTCGATCAGGCGCTCGTACTCGCGGCGGTTGGCCTCGAGGCTCTTCATCTTGTAGCGGCAGGAGCCGAACGCGCCCGAGGGCGTGTAGCGCAGGGCCGCGATGCTCTTGGCCGACTCCTTGCTGGTGTCAATTAAGTCTTCGGTCAGGGCGCCGATGATACCGTTGCGGCCGGCGTACACCTTGGCAATCTTGTTCTTGTGCTTGCGGGCGGTTTCGATCACGCCTGCTGCCGAGGCGTTGATCACGGCGGTTACGCCGCCGGACTGCGCGTAAAAGGCGTTCATGGGTTTTGCTTTGGCCATGGCGTTGCAGTGTCTCCGGTAAAGTGGGGAATCTCGTTAGAATAGATTCAGGGTTGTGCCGCTAGTTCTTGGCGCGCGGACCGGGGTCGACAGGTTCGAGCTGCTCTTTGCGAATGTGGTCGGATTGTACCTGCAGCAATGTGGTGACACAGACGGCCAGGTCGTCGTATTCCTCCCGCCCGGTACCGTACTGCTGGAAGCCGCGGTAAAAAAATTGCGCGCGGTAGCGCCCGCGACCGGTCTTGAACACGACGAAATTCGCGCCGCGCTCGGACCAGACGACTGCCGGCACGCTGGTCAGGGTGCGATCCTCCGGGTAGAGCCGAATCTCCGCATCACCAATCTGGGTCTCAATATCCCGGCCATAGCGTTCGCGCAGCGTCTGGCCGATGGTCCAGAGTTCGGTGTCGGTGAAATCAGGGATCGTTTCCTGGGTCATGGGCTGGGATTCTGGTTCCCGTCGGGACAGCACATCGGCCCCGGCCCCGTGGGGCGGGCGCTAGATTAACCCAGTTTCCAGCGCGTGATCACGGAAAGATTAAATCGGGCGATAGGGGCGGCTTATTGGCCCAAAAGCGGCCGTTGACGGGACCGGGGTCAGACGGTAGCTTACCCGGCCGATTAAGCTCGTTATAACAGGGCAAAAGCCCCGTCCGAACCACCACTTCGACCACTTCAGGCGAGAAGAACCATGAGAATCGTACTACTGGGAGCGCCCGGTTCCGGCAAGGGAACGCAGGCTAAGTTGTTGGTAGAAAAGTACAATATTCCTCAAATTTCCACGGGGGACCTCCTGCGCGCGGAGGTTGCGGCTGGTACCGATCTTGGCAAGAAGGCCAAGGCCGCCATGGATGCCGGCCAGCTGGTAACGGACGATGTCGTTCTGGGCATGATCCAGTCTCGCCTGTCCAAGCCGGATGCCCGAAACGGCTTCATTCTGGACGGTTTCCCGCGCAACATCCCTCAAGCTCAGGCGCTCGATGCGATGCTCGCGCGCCTCAGCCAGCCATTGCAGCTGGCGCTGCTGGTGGATGTGGACAATGAGGTGCTGATGAAGCGCCTCACTGGCCGGCGCAGCTGCGGCAACGCTGCCTGCGGCGCGATCTACAACATCTATTTCTCACCACCGAAGACCGCCGGCAAGTGCGACAAGTGCGGATCCGCGCTGCAGCATCGCTCCGACGACAATGAGGACACGGTGCGCAAGCGGCTTACCGTGTATGAGCAGCAGACCGCGCCGCTCATGTCCTACTACAAGGCGCAGGGCAAGTTGCGCACGGTAAAGGGCGTCGGCGGCGTGAACGACATCTTCCGCAACATCTCCGATATCGTCGAAGCACAGATTCGCCCGCTCGCCGGTGTCATGAGCAAAATCGATCAGGTCGAGGCAGCCAAGAAGGCTGCCAAGGCTGCGGCCAAGGCCCCTGCCAAGGGCGCGAAGGGTGCCAAGCTGGTGGCGAAAGCAGCGGCCAAGGCGGCGGCAAAGCCGGCAGCCAAACCTGCGAAGGCCGCGGCAAAGAAGGCCGCGCCCAAGAAGGGAGCCAAAAAGCCAGCACCCAAGAAAGCGGTCAAAAAAGTCGTGAAGAAGGCCGCGCCCAAGAAAGCGGCCAAGAAGCCCGTGAAGAAGGCCAAGCCCAAGGCCAAGAAGACCAAGTAGGCGGGCGCGACACAAGATGGAGCGAAGGGGCTCGGGCGACCGGGCCCTTTTCGCTTGGAGACTAACCAGCATCCCGGTTACGGAGCGAAACTAACGCATGGCTGGCAAGCGAAATACCACGGCACGTTTTCCTCGAGCGCGCATGCGCCGCATGCGCCGCGACGATTTCTCGCGCCGGCTGATGCGCGAGACGGTACTCACGGTGAATGATCTCATCCAGCCGGTGTTCGTGCTGGAGGGCAAGGACCGGCAGGAACCGGTCGCATCGATGCCGGGTGTCGAGCGCATGACGCTCGACTGGCTGCTCAAGTATGCCGAGGAACTCACGCGCCTGGGGGTGCCGGCGATCGCGCTCTTCCCGGTGATCCCTGAGGAGAAGAAGACCGACAAAGCGCAGGAGGCGTGGAACGCGAAGGGGCTGGTACCGACCGTGGTGCAGAGCCTCAAACAGGACTTCCCGCAACTCGGCGTCATTACCGACATCGCGCTCGATCCCTACACCTCGCACGGGCAGGACGGACTGATCGACGAGGACGGCTACGTGCTGAACGACGAGACCGTGGCGGCGCTCGTCAAGCAGGCGCTCTGCCATGCTGAGGCCGGCGCGGATGTGGTGGCGCCCTCCGACATGATGGATGGTCGCATCGGTGCAATTCGCGACGCGCTCGAGGATGCCGGCCATATTCATACCCGCATCCTTGCCTATTCGGCCAAGTACGCATCGAGCTTCTACGGGCCGTTCCGCGACGCGGTGGGCTCCGCCGCCAATCTTGGGGCCGGTAACAAGTACACCTATCAGATGGACTGCGCCAATTCCGACGAGGCGCTGCGCGAAGTGGCGCTCGATCTCGAGGAAGGCGCCGACATGGTGATGGTCAAGCCGGGCATGCCCTACCTCGACATCGTGCGGCGCGTGAAGGACAAGTTCGGCGTGCCGACCTTCGTGTACCAGGTGAGCGGCGAGTACGCCATGCTCATGGCTGCTGCCCAGA
The DNA here is from genome assembly GCA_002451215.1 of Proteobacteria bacterium UBA6900. GTDB lineage: Bacteria > Pseudomonadota > Gammaproteobacteria > Acidiferrobacterales > Sulfurifustaceae > SM1-46. Next base: position 9,727 of record DKBM01000117.1, on the reverse strand, counting down.
ACGGCTGGCTGGATGAGCGCGCGGTGGTCATGGAGTCGCTGCTGTCCATCAAGCGCGCTGGCGCCGACGGCATTCTCACCTATTTCGCGGATCGCGCCGCGGCCTGGCTGCGCGAAAGCTGATGCCGGCGCTGACGCACGCGTGTTGACGCCGCGCGCATCGCGCTAGGGGCTCGCGGTGAGCAACGAACCGCTCTTCACACAGTTTCCGCAGCTAGATGAACCCTCCCGCCAGGTAACGCCGCCGGCGCTGCGCTGGGCGGCCAATCTCGGCATCCTTGTCGCCGCGCTGTTGCTGCTCTACCTGCTTGCCGAGTCGGTCTATGGCAAGTACCCGTTTCGAGCGCTGTTCGGCCTGATTGCGAATATCTCGCTGCTTATCGCGCTCGCGGGGCTTCGTATGATGCGCCGGTGGGCGGCGTACCTGTTCGTGCTGCTCGTGATTGTCGCACTGCCAATGGTGGTGATTCTTGGCCTGCGTGGCGCTTTCGGCGCTGGCATCATTGCTACGCTTTTTGTCGCGCCGATTTTGATGTTGTTCATCGTCGTGCGCTCCTGGAGTGATTTACGATAATTCGCCCGCCCCTGCAATGAACTACCGCCACATCTTTCACGCCGGCAACTTCGCCGACGTCTTCAAGCATGTCGTGCTGGTGCGGCTGCTGCAGGCGCTGCATAGCAAGGACACGCCGTTCTGTTATCTCGATACCCACGCCGGGCGCGGTGTCTACGACCTGACCAGCGTGTCTGCGCAGAGAAGCGGCGAATTTCGCGATGGCATTGGCCGGATGTGGAGCGGGGAGGACTGGACCGGGCACTTCTCGGATTACCTCGATGTGGTGCGCCCACTCAATTCGCAGGGCAAGTTGCTGGCATATCCGGGCTCACCGAGCATCGCGCGGCAGTTGCTGCGTGCACAGGACCGCATGGTGTTGTGCGAACAGCAACAGGAGGAAGCAGGAGCGCTGAAGGCCGAGTTCCCGGGCGACCGTCAGGTCGCCGTCCATGTGCAGGACGGCTATCAGGCACTCAAGGCCTTTCTGCCGCCGAAGGAACGGCGCGGCCTGGTGCTGATCGATCCGCCATATGAATCGCCGGACGAATTCGAGCAGGCCGGGCGTGCTCTGATCGCGGCGTGGCGGCGTTGGGAAACCGGCATCTTCGCGCTCTGGTATCCGATCAAGGATCTGGCCGCGGTGGACCGCCTGCATCGGAGGCTAGTCGCGGCCGGGATGCGCAAACTACTGCTGGTGGACTTTGCGGTAGCAGCGCCCACTGGGACGCTCCGGCTGTGTCACTGCGCGCTGGTTCTTGTGAATCCGCCCTGGAAGCTGGATACCGGGCTTACCAGGGATCTGCCCATCCTCGCCAAGGGCTTAGCGCAGGGACCTGAGGCCGGCGCTGAGGTTCGCTGGCTTTCCGCCGAATAATTGGCGCTTGCTGGTAGTACCAACTGCTAACTTGGCGATACATCCCGACAGACGTCCTCTATCGACAGACAATCGGCCGCCGCGGATAATCGTTTGAAAGCGGCATGCCCAGCGCAAAAGAGGGGGGATTTGCAGTCACCCCGCAACTTTTCCAGTTGCGTACAGCGAGCGTGCCAGCTTGGCAGGAGGTTTCATAACAATGAGCAAAGAACGCCGCGAGAATCAGCGACTGCCAGTCGAATTCGATGCGGTGCTGAATTACCAGCAGCACGCGATCATTTGCACGGTTCGTGACATCAGCCTCAACGGTGCCTTCGTCGAAACCATGCCGGACGCGCTACCGACCCGCAATACGCATGTGGAGATCGGTTTCTCGGTTCTTACCAACGGTCAGAACCGCTACCTTCGCATTCCGGGCAGGATTGCCTACATCAAGGACAACGGTGCCGGCGTTCGCTTCAGCGAAGTCGGCATGGATGCCTACATGAATCTGGTGGACATGGTTTACGAAGCCTGACGCCCTGCGCGCGTCAGACGGGCCGGGTTGCGCTAGGCTAGGGCGCACGGTGTCGAATTTATTCCTGCCATGACAGCCGCCCCTCGCGTCCTGCTGATCGCCCCCTATTCGAGCTACCGCACCGCGCCATTTATCGCTGCCGCGGAGCGCCTGCGGGTGCCACTGCTTATCGCGTCACAAAGCGAGCTGCCAGTCAGCACGATCGCGGTGCAGGGCGTGAACGTCTCGTTTGCCAGTCCTGAGGAAGCGTTCGAGAAGCTCATGCGGGAGGCCGAGCGCGCTCCGTTCGCGGCAGTCCTCGGCACGGATGACGCCACCACCGAGCTGGCGGCGCGTATCGCCGCCTCGCTTGGGCTTCCCCACAATCCGCCCGAGGCGGTTCGCTACGCGCATCGCAAGGATCTCGCCCGCGAGCGACTGACGCGCTCGGGCGTACGCGTGCCGAGTCACTGGCGTGTGGATCTGCGCCAGGCGCTGGCAGCGCAGATCGATGCCGTCAGATATCCCTGCGTGGTGAAACCAGTAGCGCTGTCAGCCAGCCGCGGTGTGATTCGCGCCGACTCCCGGGGCGCGCTACTCGCCGCCGCGGCGCGCGTGGAGCGAATCATTGCTGGCGAATTGGAGGGCGAGGCGCGCCACCTGTTGTTGATCGAAGAGTACCTGCCCGGTATCGAAGTTGCGGTGGAGGGGATGCTCGATTCCGGTGAGCTGCAGGTGCTTGCCGTGTTTGACAAGCCGGATCCGCTGGAAGGACCCTATTTCGAGGAGAGCTACTACATCACTCCTTCGCGGCTCGACGCCGCGACCCAGGCGCAACTACAGATCGCGATCGCCGCCGCGTGCCGCGCCTACGGTCTGCGTGAGGGGCCAATTCATGCCGAGTGCCGCGTCAATGACGCAGGCGTATGGATTCTGGAAGTCGCGGCGCGCACAATCGGTGGCCTGTGCGCAAGGTTGCTGCGGTTTGGCACGGGCCATGGTCTGGAAGAGCTGGTTCTCACCCAGGCGCTGGGACAACCCCTCCCTGAGTTGGCCAACGATGATGAGCGTGCCGCCGGAGGCGTGTTGATGCTTCCGATCGAACAAGGGGGCATCCTGCGGCGCGTGGAGGGAATCGAGGCGGCGCGAAAGATCCGGCATATCGAAGAGGTGCATATCGATGTGCGTGAAGGCTACGAACTTGTGCCGCTGCCTGAAGGGGCTAGTTATCTCGGTTTTATCTTTGCCCGCGCGCCGACCCCGCAAGCGGCCGAGTCAGCGTTGCGCGCGGCGCACGCCAAGCTGCGGGTTGTCGTTGCGCCGCTTTTCAAGGCGGCGACAGCCTAGCGACCGAGCTGAACTGCGGCGAGCAATGCCACGGCGGCCGCCTCAATGCGCAGTATGGCGGGCCCGAGCGAAACGCGCTTCGTCCCGGCCGCTTCGAATGCAAGCAACTCCCGTTCGGTAAAGCCGCCCTCCGGGCCGATCAATGCCGTCACCGGGGTTTCCGAATCAGGCATCACCGAGTGTAGCGGCGCGCCATCGGGATGAGCCAGCAAAACGGTACCGCGCGGGTTGAGACCCTGAGGCGCCACTTCAGAATGAAGGCGCGGCAGGAACAGGCGGCGACTCTGCTTGCAGGCACCGAGACAAACGCGACCCCAACGTTCGGTGCTATGCTCGCCAGCCGTTACCACGCTGCGCTCGCAGCGTAGCGGTGTGAAATCCGTCATGCCGAGCTGTGTTGCGATGTCGAGCAGCACGCTCTGGCGATCTCCCTTGGGCAGCGCGCAGGCCAGATGCAACTGGCGAGTGGGTGTTGGTTCAGTGCGGAGCTCCTCGATCCTCAGTTCAACGGAGCGAGCGCGCTTGTCGGCGGCGAGAAGCGCGGTTCGCGCCAGCGTGCCATGCCCATCAAACAGCCAAAGCGTGTCACCGCTGCGCACTCGGCGCGCACCCGCAATGTGCTGTGCTTCCTCGCCGGCTAGCACGATGGTCTCCCCGACAGCGGGCAAGGCGGCGGCGAAGAATAGCGGTTCATTCATGCTGAGGGAGCCAGATAGACGTCGTAGCGCACCAGTTTGCCAGTAATGCTGTGGTTCGGGGACGGCGCAAGCGGTGGCGCATCATCGGCGCGCTTCACAACGACACGCTCGCGCGCAACGGCCCGCGCGATCCCGAGTAGCTCGACAGCGTCCGGATCCTCGCCGACCAGATCGCGCAGCACGCGCATTTCCTTGCGCACCGCCGCCGAACGCTTGCGCCTGGCAGGAAACATCGGGTCGAGAAAGATTGCATCCGGGCGCGCCAGCGCGGGGAGCAGGGCGCGGGCATCACCAGCGCGCAGCGCGAGGCGCGAGCCGAGCGTGATCCCACGCTCCGACTCAAACCGATGCAAGCCATCGCGCGCCAGCGCCACCACTACCGGGGAGCGCTCAATGGCCGTGACCTGAAAACCCATCAGTGCCAGCCGCAGCGCATCCTGCGCAAGGCCAGCGGTGGCATCCACAATTGTGCGCACCTTCTTACCGAAGGCGCGCGCCAGTGGCTGGCGGCGCGAGAGACCCGGACCATACGCACGCAGATCGAACCTGGAGAAATCGACCCAAATCGGACCCAGTCGGGGATCACGCAGATCACGCAACTCGATGTGATCGGTGGTCTGGAGCAGCAACAGGTCCGTATCAGCCGTGGGTGTCGGCAGAAAGGGAAGTGAGAGTTCGTCCGCCAGTGCCTGAGCTGCCTTGTGCTGGTCCGGGTCTTCCGACGATGCCGCTACTGCCGTCCGCAAGAGTGCAGTCGTACGAGAGGAGGCAAGCGGCGCCCGAGCGCGTCCGGTCATGAAGCAAGAATATCACCGCCGCGCCAGGCGGCGTCTGCCTGCCGGCGGCGCAAACCGCCCGGCCGTGTTTCGGTCTTGGGTGGTTTACGCGACGCTGGCGCGTTCGGCGCGCTTGCGGTCGCTTTCCTTTAGGAAGCGCTTGCGCAGGCGGATGTGGTGCGGGGTGACCTCGACCAGCTCGTCATCCTCGATAAACTCGATCGCGCGCTCCAGCGTCAGCTGGATCGCCGGGGTGAGGATGATCGCCTCGTCCGAACCGGCGGCGCGGATATTGGTGAGCTGCTTGCCTTTCATGGCGTTCACCACCAGGTCGTTGTCACGCGAGTGGATGCCGATGATCATGCCCTCGTACATTTCCTCTCCCGGGCCGATGAACATGCGTCCGCGTTCCTGCAGGTTCCAGAGTGCATAGGCCACGCTCTCGCCAACGCCATTCGAGATCAGCACGCCGTTCTGGCGGCCCTTGAGCTCGCCGCCCTTTATCGGACCGTAGTGATCGAAGATCGAGTACAACAGACCCGAACCCTGGGTGGCGGTCAGGAATTCACTGCGAAAGCCAATCAGGCCCCTTGAAGGAATCAGGTATTCGAGGCGCACGCGGCCCTTGCCGTCCGGCTCCATGTTCAGCAGTTCGCCTTTGCGCAGGCCGAACTTCTCCATCACCACGCCCTGGTGTTGCTGCTCGACGTCCAGCGTGACGGACTCGTACGGCTCGTGCGACACGCCGTCGACCATCTTCGTGATGACCTGCGGGCGCGACACACCAAGCTCGTAGCCCTCGCGACGCATGTTTTCGATCAGGATGCCGAGGTGCAGTTCACCGCGGCCGGAGACGCGGAACTTGTCCGGGCTGCCGGTATCTTCCACGCGCAGGGCTACGTTGGTGATCAGCTCGCGCTCCAGGCGCTCGCGGATCTGGCGGCTCGTCACGTACTTGCCGTCCTTGCCGGCAAACGGCGAGTTGTTGACCTCGAAGCTCATGGTCACGGTCGGCTCATCGACTGTGAGCGGCGGCAGGGCCTCGACTGCGCTCGGATCGCAAAAGGTGTCGGAGATATGCGGGTGCTCGATCCCGGTGATGGCGACGATATCGCCAGCCGTGGCCTCCGGCACTTCAGTGCGGTCCAGGCCCATGAAGCCCAGCACCTGCAGGATGCGACCGTTGCGGGTCTTGCCGTCGCGTTCGACGACGGTAACGTTCTGGCCCGGCTTCACGCGACCGCGTTTGATGCGACCGACGGCGATTGCGCCGACGTAACTGGAGTAATCGAGGGTCGTCACCTGCATCTGGAACGGGGCATCGACATCGACGTTCGGTGCGGGCACGTGCTTGATGATGGTCTCGAACAGCGGTGTCATGTCTCCGCTGTTCACGTCCGGCGTGAGGCCTGCGTAGCCGTTGAGTGCCGAGGCATACACCACCGGGAAGTCGAGCTGTTCCTCGGTGGCGCCTAGCTTGTCGAACAGGTCGAAGGTCTGGTCAAGTACCCAGTTCGGGCGCGCGCCGGGACGATCGACCTTATTAATGACAACGATTGGCCGCAGACCATGGGCGAAGGCCTTGCGGGTGACAAAGCGGGTTTGCGGCATCGGGCCATCCATCGCGTCCACCAGCAACAGCACCGAGTCGACCATCGCCAGCACGCGCTCGACCTCGCCGCCGAAGTCCGCGTGACCCGGGGTGTCGACGATGTTGATGCGGTAATCGTTCCAGCGGATCGCGGTGTTCTTGGCGAGAATGGTGATGCCGCGTTCCTTCTCCAGGTCGTTCGAATCCATTATGCGAGTCGCCACCTGCTGGTGTGCGGCAAACGTTCCCGACTGCCCGAGCAGCTTGTCCACGAGCGTGGTCTTGCCGTGGTCGACGTGGGCGATAATGGCGATATTGCGGAGTTTCTGGATCATACGGATGGACCGAAGGGGTGGGGCAAAAGGCCGCGCATTATACACAGGTATTGGGGAAAAGCGCGCTCATTCAAGGCGCTCTGCCCGGCGTTGGCCAGAAATGGCCGGAATTGGACTGATTGATTGCTAGTGACGGGTCGGTGACGCGTCGGTCATGAGACTGGCAGCAAACAGCTGCTCGGCGTCCACCCGGTCGAATTCATAGTGCGAGCCGCAGAACTCGCAGTCGACCTCGATCTTGCCGCGCTCCGCGAGAATCGACGTGATCTCGTCCCGCCCCAGCATGCGTAGTACCGACTCCACCCTTACCCGCGAACAGGAGCAGCGGAAACTGACCGGGTGACCGGAAAACAGCCGGATGTCCTCTTCATGATAGAGGCGGCGCAGGATCTGTGGCACCGGCAGCGTCAGCAGCTCCTCGCGCGTGATCGTCGAACCAAGATGCACCGCGCGGTCCCAGGCGTCGACGTCCACCATTTGCTCTTCGGGCAGTCGCTGCAGCAGCATGCCGGCTGCCTGATCAGTGTCCGCCGCGAGCCACAGGCGCGTATTCAGCTGTTCGGAGCGCTCGAAGTAGTGCTCCAGCACTTCCGCCACGGTTCCGCCATCGAGGGCGACAATTCCCTGGTAGCGCTCGCCGTCATCCGGTTCAATTGTCATGACCAGTTGCCCGTCACCCAGCAGATCGGCGATCGAGCCAGGTGCAATGTCCTGATCCCACTGTGCCACGGCGCGCAGCGTCTGTTTGCTCGTGCACTCTACGACCAGCAAGCGGACCGGGCCGTGACCCTTCACCTGCATGGTGAGGCGGCCGTCGAACTTGATACTCGCGGCGAGCAGCGAGGCCGCTGCCATGAATTCTCCCAGCAGATTGCGAACCGGATCAGGATAGTGTCGGCGTTCCAGCACCGCGCGCCAGGTGGCGTCGAGACGGACGATCTCGCCTCGAATCGGCGCATGTTCAAAAACGAAGCGTTGCAGCGTGTCGTGTGCAGCCATGACGACGAAAATCGTGTGAGGTACTTCATTAAAGTGTAACAGATGCGTCAAGTCGGCTTTGGTTATACTGGGATGGCATGAAGGTTCTTCTGATCCGGCACGCCCGAGCACAAGAGCGGACTGCGCCGGGCGCGCTCGCCCGGCGCGATCATGCCCGACGCCTCACCGAAGCGGGACGCAAGGACATGCGGCGGGCCGCCAAGGGCCTACGCAAGATCGCGCCTGATCTCGATATCCTCGCCAGCAGCCCATTAGTGCGTGCCAGGGAAACCGCCGAGATAGTCGAGCGCGTTTTTGGTGGTCCGGAGATTACGGAACTGGCCGCACTGGCGCCAGGAGCCGTGGCCGAAGAACTGTTGAACTGGTTGCGTGACCAGCGCGCCGGTACAGTGGCGCTGGTCGGTCACGAACCGAATTTGAGCCGAATGGCGGCGTATCTACTCACCGGTGAGGCGCGCGGTTTTCTTGAACTGAAGAAGGGCGCGGCTTGCATGCTTGAGTTCGAGTCGGCACCCGCCGCCGGAGCTGGAACCCTCAGCTGGTCGCTCGCGCCAGGACAGCTGCGCCGGCTTGCCGAGTGAGTGCCGCGGGCGCTTGCCGGAGGTGGTCATTTGACGCAGGCTCGGCGCATGAAAACACCAGGGGATCTGCTCGCGTGTTCTGCCGCGCGGGGCGCGGCACGTGTGGCACTCGGGCGGCTCGCCGCGGCGCAGGCAGCGGCCGCACGGCTTGCGCGGCCGGACGATGATGAGGCGCTGCACGATTTTCGGGTTGCATTGCGACGGCTGCGCAGTGCGCTGCGGCTGTATCGCGCGGAGCTGGGCAAGTACGTGTCGGTGCGGTTGCGCAGGAGAGTGAAGAAGCTCGCGCGCGCCACCAATGCGGCCCGTGACGCGGAGGTGCAGATTGCGTGGTTGCGTCAGGCGCGGCTGCGCCTCACCCCGGCGCAACGGCGCGCACGAAATTGGTGGGAAATCCGGCTCGCGGCGCGCCGTGATCGAAGTTATGAGTCAGTGCGCGGTAGAACGCTCGCGGCGTTCTTTGCGACGGCACCGCTCCTCGAGCGTGCGCTAAAGCCGGTTGCCGCGTCGGCGGCCGACAAGGATTACGGTGGGTTCGCGCGCATGACTGGCGAGCGATTGCAGGCGACGGCACAGACGCTGGGAGAGGCGCTCGCGAAGATCCAGACCGTCACTGACACTACCGAGATTCACGCAGCGCGCATCGCCGGAAAGCGTTTGCGCTATCTTCTGGAACCAGTGGCGTCCGAAATCCCGGGCGGATCAGCGGCAGTGCGGAAAATGAAACGCTTTCAGGATGAATTCGGGTTGCTGAGCGATGCATTCGTGCGAATGGCCGAGATCGAGGACGCCGCGCAAGCAGCCGGGGCTGAGCGGGCACGCGTGGCACTGCACGGCGCGCTTGCCGCGCACAGTCGTGCACGTGCTACGGACGATCCAGTGCGTGGTCTGGTTGCCATTGCGCGGAGCGTGCAGCGCGAGACTGGGCGCCGCTTCCGGGCCGTCGCGCGGGACTATCTAGGTTCATCGGGAGGCCGCTTCGTGCTGTCACTGACGCGGCTTGGCGCGCGGCTGGCCAGGGATCACCAAAGTCTTCTCGATAAGGAGCTCGCATCATGAAACTCATGACTGTGTCATCGGCCGCACGCAGGCGGCGCCCCGAGAAGCGTGTGGCGCCCGACATCGTCGCGGCCGTGGATCTCGGCTCGAACAGCTTTCACATGATCGTGGCACGTACGGTCAGCGGCCAGTTGCACGTGCTCGACCGCCTGCAGGAGATGGTGCGGCTTGCCGCGGGACTCGACGTAGACAACCGCCTTTCCAAGTCTGCCCAGCGGCGCGCGCTCGCCTGTCTGGAGCGCTTTGGTCAGCGGCTGCGCGGCATGGCGCCCGGGAGCGTACGGGTGGTCGGCACCAATACGCTGCGCCGCGCGCGCCAGGCGGAGAAGTTCCTGACGCGCGCCGAGGCCGCGCTCGGCCATCCCATCGAAGTGATTTCGGGGCGTGAGGAAGCCCGGCTCATCTACCAGGGCGTG
>DKBM01000089.1:0-11111 GCA_002451215.1 Proteobacteria bacterium UBA6900 | reverse complement strand
ACTAATCCGGTGATGTTTCTTGCGTCGGAAGAATACGGGGCGCATGAAGTGCGCGTCTGCATCCAGGATGGCCGGGTACTGACCGACGCGAGACGCCCGCGTCGCTACACGCCACAGCAATACTTTCGATCGAGTGCGGACATGGCCGAGCTGTTCGCAGACATTCCCGAAGCGATCGAGAATACCTACGCGATCGCACAGCGTTGCAATTTTTCGCTGCAGTTTGGAACCTACTACCTGCCCGCCTACCCGGTACCCGAGGGAGCACCGATCGACGGGGTGCTGAGTGCGAAGGCCAGTGCGGGGCTTTCCACGAGGCTTGTCCATGTCTTGCCCACCGAGCATGGACGCTATCAGGATCGACTTGATCATGAGCTCGCGGTAATTGTGCAGATGGGTTTCGCCGGCTACTTCCTCATTGTCGCAGACTTCATCCAGTGGGCACGCGCGAATGGTGTACCCGTTGGTCCAGGGCGCGGATCAGGTGCCGGTTCCCTCGTTGCCTGGTGTCTTGGAATTACGGCGCTCGACCCGATCAAGTACGATCTACTGTTCGAGCGGTTTCTGAATCCGGAGCGGGTGTCGCTGCCGGATTTCGATATTGATTTCTGCATTGAGGGCCGTGATCGCGTGATTGGTTACGTAACTGAGCGTTACGGTGCCGAGAAGGTCTGCCAGATCATTACGCACGGCACCATGGCAGCCAAGGCGGTGGTTCGGGATGTTGGGCGCGCGCTTGATCACCCCTATGGTTACGTTGACAAGCTTGCCAAGCTGATTCCGCACGAGCTTGATATGACGCTCGATCGGGCGCTGGAGCAGGAGCCGCTACTGCGTGAGCGGTATGAGAAGGAAGAGGATGTTCGCGCGTTGATCGACACGGCCCGCACGCTCGAAGGGATTGCGCGCAGCGCCGGCAAACATGCCGCTGGCGTGGTGATTGCACCAAGCGCTCTCACCGATTTCATGCCGCTCTTTTGTGAACAGGGAAGCCGGCAATTCGTTACACAGCTGGACATGATCGATGTCGAGGCGATCGGACTCGTCAAGTTCGATTTTCTGGGTCTGCGCAATCTGACAGTCATTGATCGCGCGGTGCAGATTATTAATCGCGAGCGAGCCAGTGCCGACCAGACGCCGCTATCGATCGAAGAAATCCCGCTGGATGATGCCGAGACCTTCCGATTGCTCAAGTCATGCCGTACGACGGCGCTATTCCAGCTGGAGTCACGAGGCATGAAGGAGCTCATCCAGCGCCTGCAGCCGGACAATTTTGAGGAAATCGTGGCGCTCGTGGCGCTCTTTCGGCCAGGACCGCTGCAGTCAGGAATGGTGGATGATTTTATCAATCGCAAGCATGGGCGCGCCGCCATCAAGTATCCGCACCCGAGTCTCGAACCGATTCTGAGGCCGACCTATGGCGTGATTCTCTACCAGGAACAGGCGATGCAGATTGCTCGGGTTCTGTCGGGCTATACGCTCGGGCGGGCGGACTTGCTGCGTCGCGCGATGGGCAAGAAGAAGCCGGAAGAGATGGCCAAACAGCGCGAAGGGTTTGTCCAGGGCGCCACACAGAATGGTGTGAATGCCAAATTAGCCGAGGATATTTTCAACCTGATAGAAAAATTCGCCGGCTATGGGTTTAATCGCTCGCACTCGGTGGCCTACGCGCTGATTGCCTATCAGACGGCGTGGCTCAAGGCGCATTATCCGGCCGCGTTCATGGCAGCAGTGTTGTCGGCGGATATGGACAAGACCGACAAGGTGGTCACGATGATCGCAGAGTGCCGGGACATGGGGCTCATCCTGCCACCGCCGGATGTTAATCGGTGTGAATATGCTTTCGTGCCACTGGACGGACAGACCATCCTGTATGGGTTAGGGGCGATCAAAGGTCTTGGCCAGGCGGCGATCGATGCCATTCTCGAGCCACGCCGCAATGGCGGGGCCTATCAGGACTTGTTCGATCTTTGTCGACGCATCGATCTTCGCAAAGTCAACCGACGAGTGCTCGAATCACTTGTAAAGGCGGGGGCGTTGGACAGCCTCGGCACCCATCGAGCAGCCCTGATGGCCTCTCTCGCGGCGGCACTGAGTACTGCCGAGCAGCATTCGCGTGACCATGCGGCCGGGCAGTCGGACTTGTTCGGCGGGGGAGGCGCGCCAACCGAGGTGGTGCAGCACTATGTTGAGACTCCGGAGTGGACGGACGAGNNGATCGTATGGCATTCGTTACCCTGGACGACCGCTCCGGCCGGCTTGAGCTGGCGGTGTTCTCAGATCTCTTCAATGGCTCACGGGAGCTTTTGGCGAAGGACAGTCTGCTAGTCGTCGAGGGTCAGGTGAGTGTGGACGAGTATACTGGCGGGTTCAAAATGTCGGCCGAGAAACTCTATAATATGGATAGTGCACGAGCCGCCTTTGGTCGGCGGCTTGTTATTGATGTAGATGAGGAACAGGCTGGCAACGGATTCGTGACCGAGCTTGGCGAAATCCTGGTGCCGGCCGTCCGTGGGGCTTGTCCGGTGTATCTTAACTATCGGGGCCGCAGCGCCGAGGCGGAAATTGCGCTCGGTGATAATTGGCGAGTCCAGCCGACAACCGCTGTGTTGGAGCGGTTGCTGCGGCTTGCTGGCGACGGGCATGTCCGCGTGGAATATCGCGACTAGAGCGAAATGAACCAGAATTATCTCGATTTCGAGCAGTCGATCGCGGACCTGGAGGCCAAGATTGAGGCCCTTCGCTATGCGGGCGGCGGCAAGGATCTCAACATTAATGAGGAGATCCACCGTTTGCAGGCCAAGAGCCGCAAGCTCACGGAATCAATCTTCCATTCGCTCACGCCCTGGCAGATTTCCCAGTTGGCGCGCCATCCACTACGACCGTATACGCTCGACTACATCGCCAGTACTTGCACGGATTTTCAGGAGTTGCATGGTGACCGGGCATTTTCCGACGACGCGGCAATCGTGGGCGGTCTGGCGCGCCTGGACGATGCGCCGATTGTAGTTATCGGACACCAGAAGGGGCGTGATACCCGCGAGAAGGTGCGGCGCAACTTCGGCATGCCACGTCCCGAGGGCTACCGCAAGGCCATGCGTCTGATGAAGCTTGCCGAGCGTTTCCATTTACCGCTTGTGACCTTGATTGACACGCCCGGGGCGTATCCCGGGGTGGGGGCAGAAGAGCGTGGACAGAGCGAGGCAATCGCGCGAAGTCTCTACGTCATGGCCGCCCTGCGCACGCCGGTTATCGGAGCGGTCATCGGAGAAGGTGGATCAGGTGGCGCTCTTGCCATCGGCGTGTGTGACCATCTGATGATGTTGCAGTATTCCACCTATTCGGTGATCTCTCCGGAGGGTTGCGCCTCGATCTTGTGGCGGTCTGCCGAGAAGGCGTCCGAGGCCGCGGAAGCAATGGGTATCACGGCACAGAGTCTTCAGCGTCTCGGGTTAGTGGACGAAATCGTGCCAGAGCCCCTGGGCGGCGCGCATCGCGACCCGGCTTCCACCGCGAAGGCACTGAAGGCCAGTCTGGTTGCGGCCCTCGGGCAGGTCAGCAGCATGCCCACTGAGCGGCTCGTGGAAAGGCGTTACGAGCGGCTCATGCGATACGGCGAGTTTGAAGAGCAATAATCCTCACGGTGACGTCTTCTCGCCCGATGCGCTTGGCGGGATTCTGGGTTCGCGCCTCGGTTTTTCGGCGAACACCTCGTTTGTTGTCGCCCTCAGCGGTGGGGGTGATTCGGTCGCCCTGCTCAGCGCACTAAACGAGGCGGGCTGGCACGCACGTGCGGTTCATGTAGACCATGGCTTGCACCCGGATTCTGGCCGGTGGGCCGACGCCTGTGCCGCGCTGTGCAGGAAGCTCGGGGTTTCCTGTCAGGTTGAACAGGTTCACGTCACTGAGATCCAGGAGCGCGGATACGAAGCCGCGGCACGCGAGGCACGGTATGCACGGCTACGCCAGGCGCTCGGCGTGGGCGAGGTATTGCTCACTGCACATCATCAGGACGATCAGGCCGAAACGGTTCTGCTGCAGATGCTGAGAGGCGCCGGTGTGGCCGGGATGTCCGCCATGCCTGCAGTCGTGCCCTTTGGGCTGGGACAGCTTGCCAGACCGCTGCTTTCCTTTCGCCGAGCTGCACTGCGCGCCTATTTGGCAGCCAAAGGCGTCACCTGGATTGAGGATGAGTCCAACCGGGATGTTGCGAGAGCCCGCAACGCCATTCGTCACCGTGTACTGCCTCAATTGACCGAGCACTGGCCAAGCGCCATTGCGACATTGGCGCGTTCGGCACGGCATGCCGCGCAGGCGCAAGCACTGCTCGATGAGCTTGCTGCCCAGGATATTGCGGCATTGGACCGCGGGAAGGGTGGTCTCGCCGTGTCTCAGCTTGCAAGACTCTCGGCGGCGCGTCAGACGAATCTAATCAGGTTTTGGCTTCGCGGGAGCGGTCTTTCCTCGCCGTCGGAGGCTCAACTCGGCGAAATTCTGCGCATTGTTGCGGATCGGCCACGCAGCGGTCTCGCGGTGGTGCAGTGGCCGGGAGCGACGGTGCGGCGTTATCGTGATTCTCTCGTAGCGTTGGATGAATGTGCGGCGCCGGTATATTGGGATCCGCAGGAGTGGGACCTTGCCGCGCCGCTTGTAATCGTTGCGACCGGGGTGCGGCTGCGGTCACAGCCGGCGACCGGGACCGGATTGTCGCTCGCGCGCCTCGCCGGCCGCCCGGTTTCGGTACGCCCACGCGTCGGAGGCGAGATGTGTCGACTGACCGGCAATCGGTATCGCCGCTCTCTCAAGAAGCTGTTGCAGGAGAGCGCTGTACCACCGTGGGAGCGCGCGCGCTTGCCATTGTTGTACGTCGGCGACGATCTCGCTGCCGTTGGTGACCGATGGGTGTGTGAACCGTATGCAGCCCTGGCGTCGGAGCCGAGCGTACGGCTGTTGGTCGAGGACATGACGGGAGAAATTTCAGACAACCGGCCATAGGCTGGTTGTACTCACTGGCCGCATCTGGTAACTTGCGGTTCCGTGCTTGCAGGACGCTTTGGGCGACCTGGCAAGGTCAATCCGGTTCTGCATAAGGCGCGGCGATGGCGAAATTTGTCTTTGTTACGGGCGGTGTGGTTTCCTCTCTCGGCAAAGGCATTGCCGCTGCCTCGCTCGCGGCCATCCTCGAAGCGCGCGGCCTCAAGGTCACTCTTCTCAAGCTGGACCCCTACATTAATGTCGATCCGGGCACGATGAGCCCGTTTCAGCACGGTGAAGTGTTCGTTACCCATGATGGTGCCGAGACGGATCTCGACCTCGGCCATTATGAGCGTTTCGTTCGCACCACGATGACCCGGCGGAACAATTTCACGACTGGTCGCATCTACGAGAACGTTATTCGCAAGGAACGTCGTGGCGACTATTTGGGCGCGACCGTACAGGTGATTCCGCATATCACCGACGAGATCAAGCGCTGCATCCAGGAGGGTGCTAACGGTGCAGACGTGGCGCTGGTAGAAATCGGCGGTACGGTGGGCGATATCGAGTCGCAGCCATTCCTTGAAGCCATCCGCCAGATGGCTACCGAGTTCGGTCACAGCAATTGCTTGTTCATTCATTTGACGCTGGTTCCTTACATTCCGACTGCTGGTGAGGTGAAGACCAAACCGACCCAACACTCGGTAAAGGAACTGCGCTCGATCGGGATTCAGCCGGATATTCTGCTATGCCGTGCCGACCGGATGCTGCCAGAAGACGAGCGGCGCAAAATCGCACTGTTCACCAACGTGCCGGTGCGCGCGGTGATCTCGGCCGTAGACGTTGACAATATTTACAAGATTCCGCGCCTGTTGCACGAGCAGGGGCTCGATGAGATTGTGGTGGAGCGTCTGCACCTGAACACCCGGCGGGCCAATCTGGGCGAATGGGACAAGGTGATCCACGCGATGGAGCACCCAAGCGGTGAAGTGACCGTCGCGCTGGTTGGTAAGTACGTACACCTGACCGAGTCCTACAAATCACTTTCGGAGGCGCTCAAGCACGCCGGCATTCACACCTCGACGCGCGTCAACGTTCGTTATATTGATGCCGAGCGCATCGAAACCGAAGGGGTCGGGTCATTGGCGGACGCGGACGCCATTCTGGTTCCCGGCGGTTTCGGTGAACGCGGAATCGAAGGAAAAATTAAGGCCATTACGTATGCGCGTGAACAGGGGGTGCCCTATCTCGGCATCTGTTTGGGGATGCAGCTCGCGACTATCGAGTTCGCGCGCAATGTGGCGGCGCTGAAGGGCGCGCACAGTACGGAGCTGAATCGAAAGACCCCACATCCGGTGATTGGCCTCATTACTGAATGGCGTACAGCCGAGGGAGCTGTTGAAACCCGGACCGAGGGCGGCGATCTCGGCGGCACCATGCGTCTGGGGGCTCAGGAGTGCGTGCTCAAGCCGGGTACCCGGGCCTACGAGGCCTATGGGCGTGATTCGGTAGTGGAGCGTCACCGCCACCGCTACGAATTCAACAACCATTATCGGGAAAGGCTGGAGAAATCAGGTCTTGTGGTCTCCGGCACGTCAGCCGATGGCAGTCTTGTCGAGGTTATCGAGCTGGCAGATCATCCGTGGTTCGTGGGCGTGCAGTTCCATCCCGAATTCACCTCAACCCCGCGTGACGGCCATCCGCTCTTTACACACTACATTCAGGCCGCGCGCGAGCGGCGCGCATCCTCTGTCAAACAACCGGTTGCCGTGCAATGAAGCTTTGTGGTTTCGAGGTTGGGCTCGATCGCCCGTTTTTTCTGATTGCAGGCCCCTGTGTGATCGAATCCGAGGCGCTCGCCCACGACACGGCCGGTCGCCTCAAGGAGATCACGGATCGTCTGGGAATCCCGTTTATCTACAAGTCGTCCTTCGACAAGGCGAACCGCAGCTCGGGTGCTTCGTTTCGCGGGCTCGGCATGGATACCGGTCTCAAGATTCTCGAGAGCGTGCGAAAGTCAATTGGTGTTCCGGTGCTGACCGATGTGCATGACATTCCTGAAATCAAGGATGTGGCGGCGGTCGTGGACGTGCTGCAGACGCCGGCATTTCTGTGCCGGCAGACCGATTATATTCAGGCGGTTGCGTCAAGCGGCAAGCCGGTTAACATCAAGAAAGGTCAGTTTCTCGCGCCTTGGGATATGAAGAATGTGGTGGACAAGGCCGTTGCAGCGGGCGGGAAGGATCGGATATTGGTATGCGAGCGAGGCGTGTCGTTCGGGTACAACAATCTTGTTTCCGACATGCGTTCGCTCGCCATCATGCGCGCCACGGGTTGTCCGGTAGTGTTTGACGCCACCCACTCCGTGCAGTTGCCAGGCGGGCAGGGCAGCCGCAGCGGCGGCCAGCGTGAGCATGTCCCGGTGCTGGCGCGGGCGGCGATCGCGGCTGGCGTGTCGGGTTTGTTCATGGAGACCCATCCCGACCCCGACAAGGCGCTCTCGGATGGTCCCAACGCCTGGCCACTCGGCAAGCTGCAGGAGTTGCTGGAGACGCTGAAAGAGCTCGATGCCGTGGTGAAGCGTGCCGGCTTCCCAGAAGCGTCAATGATGCCGAATTGAGTGCCTTGTCGCCTGCAGATTTTGGCTCCGCACCGCCCTAGCAGCCGAATCTTGGCGCTCTGCGAACAGATCTTGCTGCGGTACAATGCCTGCCCGCCAGGATTCGGATCCAACAAGAAAGAGATCACCCAAGTCGTATGACGACCATTACCGATATTCGTGCGCGCGAAATCCTCGATTCGCGCGGCAACCCCACAATTGAAGCCGATGTCATCCTGAAGTCCGGGGCACGGGGGCGGGCCGCTGTTCCTTCCGGCGCGTCCACAGGGGAGCGTGAGGCGCTCGAGTTGCGTGATGGGGACGCCAAGCGCTACGGAGGCAAGGGCGTGCGCACCGCCGTCGGTCACGTCAATGGCGAGATTCGCACCGCGTTGAAGGGGCGCGATGCGCGCGATCAGCAGTCTGTTGATCGACTGATGATCGATCTCGATGGTACGCCGACCAAGAGGCGCTTGGGGGCCAATGCATTGCTTGCAGTGTCTCTCGCCACCGCCCGGGCGGCTGCGACTGCGCAAGGTGAGCCGCTCTACCGCTATCTCAACGCACTCGCCGGCAAGCCGGCCATGCGCATGCCGGTGCCGATGATGAATATCATCAACGGTGGCGCCCATGCCGACAACAATATTGATTTTCAGGAGTTCATGATTCTGCCGCTCGGCGCACCGAGCTTCGCGGAAGCGTTGCGCTATGGGGCCGAGGTGTTTCATGCACTCAAGAGGGTATTGCATGGCATGAAACTCAGCACCGCGGTTGGTGACGAAGGCGGGTTTGCTCCAAATCTCAAGTCGAATGAGGAGGCCCTGCAGGTCATCTTGCGGGGCATTGAACAGGCCGGCTATGCCCCGGGTTCGGCAATTGCCCTTGGACTGGATGTGGCGAGTTCGGAGTTCAACAGAGGTGGGCGCTATGAACTTGCTTCCGAAGGGACCAGCCTGACGGCCGAGCAGTTCGTGGACAAGCTGGCAGGGTGGGCCGCCAGGTATCCAATCGTTACGATCGAAGACGGTTGCGGGGAAAATGACTGGGAGGGTTGGGAAATCCTCACTCGGCGTCTCGGCGGCCAGCTACAGATCGTCGGAGATGATCTTTTTGTCACCAACACGGCGATCCTGGCGCAAGGCATTCAGCGTGGGGTCGCGAATTCGATACTCATTAAGGTCAATCAGATCGGGACGTTGTCAGAAACGTTGGCGGCCATCGCCATGGCGCGGGACGCTGGGTACACGGCGGTCATCTCGCACCGGTCTGGAGAAACAGAAGACGCCTTCATTGCAGATCTCGCTGTGGCAACCGGGACGGGACAAATCAAAACCGGTTCACTGTCGCGCTCGGATCGCGTGGCGAAATATAATCAGTTGCTGCGTATCGAGGAAGAGCTTGCGGGCGAAGCGGTGTACGCGGGTCGGGCCGCGTTGCCAATGCTCCGTGTCTGAGCAGACGCTTACCGCAGGCGGGCGGAGAGGAACGCCGCGGGCATGGACGATCTAGGGCGCTGTGGCACAATGGGTTGGTGGCGGCGCGAGAAGTCTCATGAGCGGGTGCAGAGCACACGGCTGTAGCGCGTGAACCAACGCAAGCTTCTTATTCTTGGGCTCGGCGCCATCCTGGTGCTCCTGCAGTATCCGCTCTGGTTCGGCAGCGGCGGTTTCCTTACCCTGTTGCAGTTGCAGCGCGAAATCGATCACCAGCGCGTGGAGAACGCGCGGCTGAGAGAGCGCAATCAGGCGTTGGAAGCGGAAGTTGCGGATCTCAAGCAGGGGCTTGCGGCCATCGAGGAGCGTGCCCGCAGCGAGCTCGGTATGGTGAAGAAGGGCGAGACCTTCTACCAGGTGGTCGAGCCCCCGGCGGCACCCGTATCACCGAAAGCCGCCGGCCCGAAACCTTAGCGACTTGTCCCGCGTTACAGGGCCCGCTCGAGCTGTACGATGTTGAGCATCAGAATCACGAACAGGAAGAAGAAGAACTCCACAATCGTGATGAGGTAGAGAAGCCAGACGATCCTGCGCTGATTGGGTTTCATGCTGATCCATACGCGCCGGATGTACCAGCGCCAGCCGGGAATCCAGCTGTATCGCCTCATTCGAAGCAGGTAAACGCGCAGGGCCTCGCCCCATGCGACGAGACTCTTGTCAACCTCGGCCTCGCGCTCCTTGCGCTCGGTTTCGGTCAGTCCGGCATAATCGTCGGTCAGGACGACATAGCTTCCTCGCTCAAACGGCTCGATACTGATTATCGTGCGCCGCTTGATGCCACTGTGATAGCGCAGGGTCACGCCATCGGCTGGTCCCGATTCAACGGAAACATCCACCTCCAACTGCTGGTCGTTGCTCTGGTTCTCGAAGGCGGCGTGAAAGCTATTGGTCCCCGTCTCACGCAGTTCCCGGAAGTGGTAGTAGGGGTTTAGGCGCAGGATGACTTCCGCATCGCGAAGCAGTGGCGCGACCTCCGCCGGACTGAGGCGCGTGGGTACCCGGACCCAGGCGGCATCCTCCACCGACACACCAACGGGTGGCGGCGCAGATGGAATGATCTGTGATTCGCTCATTTCGGATACGGGGCGACGATCAGTGGCACCTTGACGGCTCGCAGAACATCGTCGGTGAGCATACGTGAGCGCAGACCGGTGCGCTTCTTTGGACGCAGTGCTCCCATAATTACCAAGTCGGGACTGCTGCGTTTGAGTCGTGCCAACAGGCACTCGGCCGGTTTGCCGAAGGCCATTTCGGCCTCATAGCGTAGCCCGCGCTTGCGCGCCTCCCGGCTGAACCGGCGCACTTCGCGCGCCACCTCGGCCTCGAGCGTCGACTCGATATACTTTGCGTAGACCATTCGGGTGGAGACATTGTTCAACCAGTCGTCACCCATCATGCCTTTCCAGAACTCCGGCACCACGATCAGCTGATGCAGCCGGCAGCCGCGCGGGCACAAGGCAAGCGCCATGCGCTCGGCAGCCCGGGCGCCCTCGGTTCCGTGACTCGCCAATAGCACGTTTTTGAGTTTGTTCATCTATTTTTCCCAAAAAAAATCCCGGGGCGCGCAGGGCACGCCCCGGGACATCTATTCTACTCAGAAGCTTAGCGCGGCACCATCGCGACGACAATTCCCACGATGATCAGCGAGATGATCAGCGCCGCCAGGTCTTCCGTGCGGTCGTTCTTGAAGATGGTAAGCGCGGTACCACGATCGAATTTATCTTTCGACATGTTCAGTTGCTCCTGGGTTAAATGGCTTCGTGAACGAGCAGGTAGACCACGAGCAGCGAGCCGATCGCCTTGGTCAGGCCGACGATGGTGCCGATCACGATTGGCTGGCCACCGGCCTGCTTGATCGAGGCCATGGTGATCTGCATGCCGAGGCCCGTCAGACCGAAGGCGAAGAACCAGATGATCAGGTCGCGAAACCAGGAGACACGCTTGGCGGTGTGACGGACTGCCTTGTGGGCCTCCGAGAGGACGTGGTTCGCGTCCTTTGAGAGTACCTTGGCATTCACGAGACCGCGCAGGGTGTCATCGTCGTC
>DKBM01000067.1:0-17312 GCA_002451215.1 Proteobacteria bacterium UBA6900 | reverse complement strand
GCGGTCAGCAGCCCTCCCACCGTCACCTTCAAGGTCACCAATCAGAATGGTGTCGGGGTTGTCGGTTTTGCACCAGGCGATTTCCGCTTCAATATCGCCAAGCTGATTTCGAGTACCCCGTCGTCCAAGTGGCAGAACTACATCTACCGCGCGACCGGTGGCGTTTACGGCGACCAGGAACGGTTCGGTTCCTCCGGCCGTGTCTACGGCAACCTGGTAGACAACAAGGACGGCACCTACACCTATACCTTCGCAACCGACATTACTAAAGCCGTTAATAATGCCGATCCGACCGCGCCCAACTGTCCCGCGCCATGTACTGACGCGGATAACAATCCGCTCGACCTCAGCTACCAGCCGAGCCTCACGCATCGCATCGGCGTTCAGATGGGCAACAGCGCCTATCCGTATGTCAACGCCACGTATGACTTCGTGCCGAATGGTGGTGTGGGCGCCGCGCGCGAAATCGTCGCAACGGCAAATTGCAATCAGTGCCACAATCAGCTGAGGATCCACGGCAGCCGTATCGAGACCAAGCTGTGCGTCACTTGCCACAACCCGGGGTCGTGGGTAGCGGCAGCACCCACTGCTGTTCCACCGCAGCCAGCCAGGCCGGTCGACTTCAAGGTAATGATTCACAAGATCCATTGGGGTGAGGAACTGCCAAGCGTCAAGCTCGGCACGCCATACAAGATTGGCAACTCCGATTTTTCGGACGTGGTGTTCCCGGACATGACCATCGCCTTGGGCGACACCCGCAATTGCACCCAATGCCACACGGCTGGCGCCGCGACCCCCCAGGGCGACAACTGGATGGCCAACCCGAGCAGGGCGGTGTGCGGCTCCTGCCATGATGACGTCAACTTCACGGCTGTCGCTGATCCCAGCAAGCCCGTCCTCCACCCGGGCCAACCGCAGGCGGACGACTCGCAGTGTGCGACTTCAACCTGCCACGGTACCGGAAGCCAGTATCTCTCGGTTGCGGAGGTGCATTCGCTTCGCCCCAAGATGGTGGCTGAGATCGCCAAGTACAAGCTCGTGATCAACTCCTTTACTGGCGCGGCTAACGCGACTCCCACGGCGAATATCTCGGTCCTAAGGGATGGTACCGCAGTGGAC
Organism: Proteobacteria bacterium UBA6900; assembly: GCA_002451215.1. Classification (GTDB taxonomy): domain Bacteria; phylum Pseudomonadota; class Gammaproteobacteria; order Acidiferrobacterales; family Sulfurifustaceae; genus SM1-46. The sequence goes on along the minus strand of DKBM01000067.1, from coordinate 16,193 downwards.
TTCACAGATACCGCGACAAACCCGGAATTCACCGTTGCCGCTGGTGCCGGGCTCACCATGTTGGTCGCGTGGAATAACGAGCCTGCCATCAATGGCACGCCGCGCAAGGACTTCAGTAACAACCTGAGCGCGTCGGCAACCACCCCGGCGTCCCCGATCAGCGTTAATCTGTTGACGGCCGGGAACGTCACCAAGGTGGGAACTAACACCTTTGACGTGAACTTCGGGGTTGCTACTGTTCCGTTGGGTTCAACGGGTATCGCACGGGCCGGCCTCTACGGGCGGGTGAACAAGGTGATCCAGGCGGGGCCGGTCGCCAACTGGACCGCCCACAACATCAATATAAAGTCGGTGGTCAAGGACTACAAAATCAGCGGCACGCCGACCGCGCGGCGCACGGTCGTGGATGTCGCGAAGTGCGACAATTGCCATGGTCAGCTGAATTTCCATGGCGGTCAGCGTGCGGACGAGCCCGGCCTGTGCGTGATGTGCCACAACCCGAACGCGACCGACATCGCTCGCCGGAACGCAGTGCTCACGGGGGAAACCGGAGAGACCGGGATCGACTTCAAGCGCCTGATCCACGCGCTCCACGGCTCTTCGGTCCGCACCATTCCGCTGATCGTCTGGGGCTATCCAGGTGCCGGCAACATCATTGGTGGCGCCGACTGTTCTGCAGCACCCTGGTCGTGCCGGCACGACTTCAGCGACGTGCGGTTCCCCGGCATCATCAGGGACTGCGCGACCTGCCACACGGGTTCGACCTATGCGCTCGGGGGCGACTGGGAGTTGCCGACGCAGAGTGGCATCCTGGCCAGCACCGCGAGCATCCTGGGCAACGTGCTCGTCAGCGATCCGAGCATCACCGACCCTTCGGATGACCGCAACATCTCGCCGTCCACGGCGGTGTGCAGCTCGTGCCACGACAGCGATCTGGCCCTGGCGCACATGAACCAGATCGGCGGCGCAACGTTCAGCGCGCTTCAGTCGGCGATCGACGTAGGCACGCTCGAGCAGTGCGCGATCTGCCACGGTCCGGGAACGGTCGCGGACGTCAAGGTGGTGCACGGCGTCAAGTAACACAAGTGAGGAAGGTCAGCGCAACCGGCGCTGACCTTCAGAAGCAACCTCCCGGTGCGCGATGAGCGCAACCGGGAGGGGTGGGAGACTCTCCGGCAGGGTAGGCGCTCACCGAGCACGGGCAGTACTGATGGCCGGTATCCGGCTGTCCGCACACGAGAAGAACGAACGACGTGGATGTAACAGCTGCATACGCGAGGAATAGCGCATGACGAAGAATCGCCAGGTATTCCTCGCAACGTTTTTGTTGTTCGGTATCGCGTTCTCTTTCCAGGTGCTCGCGCAGGAACCCGCCCAACCGGGCGAGCGAATCCTGCCCAGCCCGAACGATCCCACCGCCTACACCGAGAAAGGCGCCGACACCTGCCTGAAGTGTCACGACGAGGAGTCGGAGTTTCCGGTATTCAACATATTCAAGACCAAGCACGCCGTTCGCGGCGATGCGCGCACGCCGTTTGCCAAATTGCAGTGCGAGACTTGCCATGGCCCCGGCGGGTTGGATGCCACGGCCACGCAAGCGATGCGCGAGCGGGGCGGGCACACCGCCAAGGTCCGCAAGGGCGAGCCGCGTCCGCCGATGCTGAACTTCGGCGCCAAGTCGAAGGACCCGGTGACCACCCAGAACAAGATGTGCCTGCAGTGCCATGAGCGCCAGAACCGCATGGACTGGCAAGGCAGCACGCACGCGAACAACGAGGTTTCCTGCGCCAGTTGCCACACCGTGCACGCCCCGCGCGATCCGGTGTTGACCGCCTCGGGACAGCCCGACAAGTGCTTTGCCTGTCACCTCAAGCAACGCGCGGACTTCTACAAGCCGTCGGTGCATCCGGTGCGTTTCGGCATCCTGCCGTGCAGCGAGTGCCACAGCACCCACGGATCGAACACGGCGAGCCTGCTCAAGAAACCGACCCTCAACCAGACCTGTTTCCAGTGTCATGCCGACAAGCGCGGACCCTTCCTGTGGGAGCACGCGCCGGTGGCCGAGGATTGCTCGCTCTGCCACTTGCCGCATGGATCGATCAACCCTTCACTGTTGATCAAGCGCCCGCCACTGCTCTGCCAGCAATGCCATTCGCAAGCCGGCCATCCAAGCGTGGCGTACACCGGCGCCGGACTGCCGAGCGGGACCCCGTCGGGCTATCTGCTTGCGGGCGGTTGCACGAACTGCCACTCGCAGGTGCACGGGTCGAATCATCCCTCGGGCGTGAAGCTGATGCGTTAGGTGACATTTCGCCACCCGACATCGATTGCGAGAAAGAAATTGGCCATGCGGAGATCAAGAAACAAGGTACGGACGGAGGGCGACAAGACCATGAGAAACGCGAAGCGCTTGATCGTCTCACTGGCACTGGCGGTGCAGGCCGCGCTGGTCGCGGCCGAGGACAAACCTGCCGATGCCTCCGGCTGGCCGGCGGTCGACAAGTCCGATTGGAAGTGCAAGTACTGTGCGTTCCAGACTGGCTGGAGCGGGGAGTTTGAGCTAGGCGCCGCCTATGTATCGGATGACTCCTACAAGTTCGCCGAATACACCGGTCTCGAGAAGGGCGGGTATGCGGTTGCCAACGCGAACGCGCGTTACACCAACCCCGANNACGGTCCCGTGGCGCGACTGGGAGGCCGGCGTGAACGTGCGCCACGAGACGCGCGAGGGGACCAAGCGCATCGCCGGGGCGTTCCTCACCACCAGCGCGCAGATGGTCGCGCCGGTGGACTACACGACGGACGATATCGAGGCGGCCGTGTCGTACGCCGGGGCCAAGGCGCAGGTGAAGCTGGCCTACCACTTTTCGACCTTCAGTAACGGCAATGAATCACTGAAGTGGACAAACCCGTTCAATCCGATCCTTGGCGGCCTTCCCGCTGGCACGGGTGAGCTTGCATTGCCACCGGACAACCAGTTCCACCAGCTGCTCGCCTCCGGAGCCTATCAGTTCACGCAAAAGACGCGGGGTACGGCGAGCATTGCGGTCGGGCGCATGGAGCAGGACGAGAACTTCCTGGCGGCCACGCAGAATGGGACGCTCTCGCAGTCGCTGCCGCGCAGTTCGCTGCAGGGCAGCGTCGAGACGATCACGGCGGACGTGAAGCTCATGTCCCTGGCTACGGACAAGCTCCGGATCGATGCCGCCTACAAGTACGATGACCGCAACAACAAGACGCCGCAGGACACCTTCAATTGGGTGTCGACCGACAGCGCCGTGGCGGTGCCGCGTACCAATCTTCCGTACAGCTTTACGCGCAACCTGTTCAAGCTGGCGGCCGACTATCGCATGGCGCATCGCGACAAGATCGCGGTTGGCTACGACTATGACATTTACGACCGCACCTACCAGGAGGTCGCCAAGACCAAGGAGGGCACCGCGTGGATGAAGTACATCGTGCGCGCGCAGGACGGCGGTGATGTCAGCCTCAAGTTCGCGCATTCGGACCGCAACGGGAGCACCTACGATCCTCTTGCCTCGCCCACGCTGCAGAATCCGCTCATGCGCAAGTACAACATGGCCGATCGGACCCGCAATGCGCTGGGACTGCGGGTCACCCAGCTAATGGGCGGAACGGTGACAGTCGGGATGGACTTCAGCTACGCGGCGGACGACTATTCCAATTCGACGGTTGGGCTGACCAGCAGCGATGACATGAGCATCGGCGGTGACCTTGCCGTTCCGCTCGCGAAGAACACCACGTTCCACGTGTTCGCCAACTACGAGCAGATCAACTCTGAGCAGGCGGGCGCTTCGTCGCTTGTAAATCCGCCGGACTGGTTCGCGACGAACAACGATGCGATCGGAACCGCTGGCATCGGCCTCAAGCAGAAGGCATTGGCCGGCAAGCTCGATCTCGGAGCGGACTACACGCTGTCGCGCTCGCGCGGCAAGACCGCGGTGACGGGTGGCCCGGGGTTTCCTGACCTGACGTCGCAGCTCGGGAGCTTCAAGCTCTACGGCAGCTATCAGTTCACGAAGGCCATGTCAGTGGCGGCGACCTACTGGTACGAGAGCTATCGCTCGCAGGACTGGCAGCTCGACGGCGTGACGCCGAGCACCATCGGCAACGTGTTGACTCTTGGCGAGACCAGTCCCAATTACAACGTGAACTTCGTCAGCCTGTCGCTGCGCTACCGGTTCTAGGCTTGCACCACGCGCGCAGGTCCCGCGGGGGGATTGGCCGCCCACGGACGAACGCCGACGTGTGTCACTCAGGGTGAGACAGCCGCTACGGCGTGAACGAGACGGTTCTTGCGAAATAATCCTGAGGCAAATCTCTCTTTCTCAGGGCAACACCTCGCTCACCGTCAGTTCGACCTTCGAAAGTGAGCCGGTCTTGAGCGGTTGCGTCAGGCCTTGCATGTCGCCGCTGCTCGCTGAGGCATTGCCGGTCTTCGAGACGCGCGCGCCGATCACGATCTCCGGCACGCTCGAAATCGTCATCTGCGGGGACATTGCTGACGAGTCGTCGAGCGTGACGGTCATCGGCAGGTCCTTCACCTGCTTGCGCACGATGGCAAGCGGCATGCGCGGGCCCTGCGCCGCGCGCGCGAACACGAATACGGTATCCGTCGGCGCGGCATGCGCGGCGAGTGCGGGGGCGAGGGCCACACGCACTTGTACCGCCACCTTGCCGGCCGGCGCAGCCGTCGGTGTCGGCGGCGCGGAGCTGGTCTTGCCGAGCATGCCCTCGGCCTGGGCGATGACCTGGCTCACATTGCGCGCTCCTTCCTGGCCTGGCGGTAGTATCGCGAGCAGGCGCTTCCAGTAGCCGATTGCCTCCGGCAGGCGGTTCTGCTGGGCGGCGGCGTGGCCGGCGAGCCACAGGCCCTTGGCATGCTTGGGATCCTGCTTCACGGCCTTCATCACCAGATCGGCGGGTTTGCCGATCATGCTGTTGTTGTTGGCGAGCGCGAGCGCCTCGGCGTAGTCGACCATGATGTCCGGCTGGTTGCCGAGGAGCTCATAGGCCTTGGCATAAGCAAGGGTGGCCTCTCCGAAGCGTTGCAGCACGATGTAGGAGCGGCCCAGCATCGTCCATCCTTCGGCATCGTTGGGGTTGGCCGACAGGCGCGCCGCGAGCCGGCTCACGCCCTCCTCGAGCGAATGCATCTCGGGACTCTGGGCGGCATGCGGCGACTGGCGCAGGGCATCCGGATTGCCGAGCTTGAGGTACAGGCCGACCGCGACAAGCGGTACCAGCACCGCAACGGTCGCCGCCGGCCAGCGTGCCGGGGACACGGTGGTGACTTCCGGGCTGCGGTCCTGCTGGGGCACGTCGGTAAGCAACTGGCGTTCGAGTTCGGCACGGGCCGCCTCAAACTGCGCCTGGGTAATGGTGTCGTTGCGCAGATCCGCCTCGAGCTCCGCGAGGCGCTGGCGATGGACGACGACATTGAGTTCATCCTCGTCCGGACCGGTGATGCGCGGACGGCGCAGCAGTGGCGGCAGCACGAAGGCGAGCGTGGCGATAACCATCGCCGCGGCAATGATCCAGAAGGTCATGAGTGGGAACGGTCCTGGGATTTGGTGGAATCGAGCAGTGTCTGCGCGCGCGCGCGTTCGGCGTCGGAGAGCGGCGCTTCCGCAGCGGGCCGACGCCGGCGAATCACGTAGATCAGCAGGGCGCCGCCGCCCGCGATCAGTCCGAACGGCAGGAACCACAGCACAAACGTGGTCGACTTCACCGGCGGGCGATAGAGCACGAAATCGCTGTAACGAGCCACCAGGAAGTCGATGATTTCCTTGTCACTCGCACCGGAGCGCATCTTGTTGAACACCTCGTGGCGAAGATCGCCGGCGAGATCGGCGTTCGAATCGGCGAGGGACTGGTTCTGGCACACGAGACAGCGCAACTCGCCGATCAGGGCCTTGTAGCGCGCCTCTTCGGCGGCGTCACGGAACTCGAGTGGCTCGACCGCGGCCGCCGCGATCCCGCTGGCGACCAGCAGCACAACAAGAAGCGCGTGGCGCGCCCAACGCATGCAGGAAGTCATAATCAGGCCCGTCCGGTGACAGTGGCTTCAGCCGTGGCGCTCTCGCTCGCGCGTCGTCGGCTCAGGAGGCGATAGCGCCGGTCGGATGCCGCCAGCACGCCGCCGAGACCCATGATGAGTGCACCCAGCCAGATCCAGCGAATGAACGGCTTGTGGTAGAGGCGTACGCTCCAGGCGCCGCCGTCCAGTGGATCGCCGAGCGCAACATAGAGGTCGCGCGTGAGGCCAGGGTCGATCGCCGCCTCGGTCATCGGGTTCTGCTGGACGAGATAGACGCGTTTCTGGGAACGCAGCGTCGCGACTTCGCGACCATCCTTGAGGACCGTGATCTGACCCTCGACGGCGCGGTAATTGGGACCCGGCACATCGCGAACGCCATCAAAGCGGAACACGTGTCCGCCCAGGGTGTGCGACTGGCCGGGCGTCAGCTTGATATCCTTCTCGACGCTGTAGGCCGAGGTGAGCGTTACGCCCACCGTAAACACCGCAATGCCCAGATGCGCCGCGGTCATGCCGTAGAAGGCGAGGGGAGTGCTCTTGATGCCGGTCCAGAGATTGTTCTTGGACTGGACGCGGGCGCGCAGACCCTCAAGCGTCGTTACCGTGATCCAGAGCGCCAGCGAAATGCCGACCACCACCATCACCGAGTGGAGTCCCACCGTCACGCCCAGCACGACCAGCGCCACCGCGATGCTGGCCACGAAGTGCCAGCGCAACCGCTTCACGAGTTCCATCGGATCTGTCTGCTTCCATCGCGCGAGCGGCCCGATGCCCATCAGGAACAGCAGCGGCAGCATGAGCGGTACGAATACGGCATCGAAATAGGGCGGGCCAACCGAAATCTTGCCCAGGTTGAGCGCGTCCAGCGCGAGCGGGTAGAGCGTGCCGAGCAGGATGGTGGCACACGCGACCACGAGCAGCACGTTGTTCACGAGCAGCATTGATTCGCGCGACACGAGTTGGAAGCCACCCGCTTCGCGGATGCTTGGGCCGCGCCAGGCATACAGCGCGAGCGAGCCGCCCACCACGACGCCGAGGAACGCGAGAATGAAAACGCCGCGCGCCGGATCAGTGGCGAAGGCGTGAACCGAGGTGAGCACGCCGGAGCGAACCAGGAACGTGCCGAGCAGGCTGAGCGAAAATGCGATCAGCGCGAGCAGCACCGTCCAGCTCTTGAAGGCCCCGCGTTTTTCGGTGACCGCCAGCGAATGCATGAGCGCCGTGCCGACCAGCCACGGCATGAACGAGGCGTTTTCGACCGGATCCCAGAACCACCAGCCGCCCCAGCCGAGCTCGTAGTACGCCCACCAGCTGCCGAGTGCGATACCAAGCGTCAGGAACACCCAGGCAACCGTGGTCCAGGGACGCGACCAGCGTGCCCAGGTCGCGTCGAGGTGCCCGCCAATGAGCGCGGCGGTTGCGAACGCAAACGCCACGGAGAAACCGACGTATCCCATGTACAGCATCGGCGGGTGCATGACGAGCCCGGGGTCCTGCAGCAGCGGATTAAGATCGCGCCCCTGCACGGCTGCCGGCACCAGCCGTTCGAAGGGATTCGAGGTGAGCAGCATGAAAAGCAGAAAGCCGATGCCGATCAGGCCCATCACCGAGATTACGCGCGCCACCACGGCTTGCGGCAGGCTGCGGCTGAAAATGGCAACCGCCGTCGCCCAGATGCTCAGAATTGTCGCCCAGAGCAGCAGCGAGCCTTCATGGGCGCCCCAGACCGCCGAGATGCGGTAGGCGAGCGGCAGCTTCACATTCGAGTTGTTGGCGACATACAGCACCGAGAAGTCGCTCACGATGAACGAATAGGTGAGCAGGCCAAAGGCCATCAACAGAAATACGCATTGGCCGATGGCCGCAGGGCGCGCCACGGCCATCCATTGCGGCAACCCGCGGGCGGCGCCGATCAGCGGTACCGTCGATTGCACGAGCGCGATGCACAGCGCGAGGATGAGTGCGAAATGGCCGAGCTCTGGAATCATGGTGCGGGTATCCCGGAGTGTTAAGTTTGGACAAGGTGCCGGACGGAAGCGTTCAGGCGCGATTCAATTATTCTCGAGGCGCCGCGGGTATTTGGCGCGCGGGAATTCTAACACAGCGATTGCTGAGGTCGGCCCGAGGCGACAGGCCGGCGGGAAACCGGGAAAACTGCAGGAAATGCCCTAGTTATTGTGGCAGTTGAAGCGGGGCCGCGAGCGCGCGTTAGTCACTGCCAGCGCGCCACGGCAGGTCAGGCAGTTGGCCGAGCGACCATCGACACCGGAGGCGTGCCGGCAATGCGGACATGCTGTTAGGCGCGATCAGAACCAGTAGGCCCCGGCGGCAGCCGCGACGGTAGTGAAAAGTCCCAGGACGAGGTTGACGCTGACCACCGTGCGGATTCGTCCCAGCGCTGCGGCCGCCTGCGCCGTGTTGTTCGAGCTCATGGCCAACCGGAAATTCCGGTAGGGTACGAAAAAGAGATAGACGAAGAGCGCGGTCATCACGGCGGCAACACCGAGCATCAGGTGAACATATAACTTCACGTTCGCGAAACCCTGGAATTCAACCAGCACCATCCAGAAGCCGGTCACGAACAAGACCGCAATCGCGGCCCAGACCCAGAGGAAGAAGCGCCGGAACACGCCTGCCCACAACACCAGTCGCTGCGGTGCCTCGAGCGTCGCGGCGGCAGGGCGCAGCGCGAAATGCGCGAACCACATGCCACCGATCCACACGATCGTTGCGAGCAGGTGCAGGGTGATGGCGATGTCCATATTTCTATTTCGCGGGCGATGCGCCGATTCGCTGTTCGAGGGACCGATTATCTGGATGCGATGGGCGCGTTACAAGCGGCATCCCCATGAATAAAGGACGCGGCACGATCGGGTGTCATGAGATCCGCCCGCCATGGGGCTTACCCGCTAGACCTCGGTTCTGTCGCACGGGTGGGGGTTTCCGGCGCCCCTGTGCGCCGAGTTAACATGCGGACAGCGCACCGGAGTGGCAAGTAGTGACCGGGACAAGCACGAGACGCAGCAGTCGAACAGCATCCGCATTCCCTGTGCGAGTGCGTTACCGAAATTGGGTACTGCCATTTCTCATCGGCCTTGCTGCGATCGGGTGTGCCCCCGGCGGAGACACGGTAACCACCAAACCAGCCCCCGAGCGCGCGCCCCGCATGGTCAAGGATACCGGCCAGATCATTATCAAATTTCGCAGCGCTGCCACGGATCCCTCCGATCCGCAAGTCCTGGCGGCGCTGTCGGTTGCTGCAAGTACGCCGCTGACGTTCGTGCGCCCCATGTCAGGTGGCGCGTTCGTGCTGCGTGCCGCCGGCATCACCGATCCGCAGCAGCTTGCGGAAGTGATTCGGCGGCTCGGCACGCGTTCCGATGTCGAGTACGTGGAGCCCGACCGGCTGTTGCGCCCGATGACTTCCCCTGAGTCCAGCAAGTAGGCAGCATCAATGGAGCAATCTCGAGCGTCCGGCACGGAGCCACGCAAAACAGCGGGAGGCAGTACATGAGATCGCCAGAGTGGTACCGCGCGGCACATCGTCTTGCCGCCACCGTAGTCTTAACGCTTGCCTGCGCCTGGGCGGCATCCGCGCTTGCGATCGGTCCGACGCCGCTCGAGGCGCCGCCCACCGATCAGTTGATCGTGAAGTTCCGGGATCCCGCATTGGGGGTCATGGCAACGCTGGGCGCCCAACAGGTGCAGGCGTTGAGTAGCCGGGCGGGCGTGACGTTGGCCCATCACCGCCCCATGTCCGGTGGTGCGCAGGTATTCAAGTTGCCGCGACGCATGCGCCTTGCAGACGTCGAGACGATTGCCGCGCGCTTGCGCGCCGATCCCTCGATCGAAAATGTCGAGCCGGACCGCATCCTGCTGCCGCAACTGCTCCCGAACGATACGCGGTACAGCGAGCAGTGGCACCTCATGGCGCCGAGCACTGATCTCGGCGCCGCGAATCTGCCGGGTGCCTGGGACATTACAACGGGTTCCTCAAGCGTGGTGGTCGCGGTGATCGACACCGGTCTCGTTCGTCACGCCGATATCGACAGCAACATTCTGGATACGACCGGGCGCGTTGTGCCCGGTTATGACTTTATTTCGGACACCTTCGTGGCCAACGACGGGGGCGGACGCGACAGTGACCCAAGCGATCCGGGGGATTGGGCGACCCAGGCCGATGTGGACAATCCTGCGACTCCCTGCGTGCAGGTTGCAGACAGTACTTGGCATGGCACGCATGTGGCCGGAACCATTGGTGCGCTCAGCAATAATAGCGTTGGCATAACCGGCATCGATTGGGCCGCCAGGATTCTTCCCGTGCGTGTGCTCGGCAAGTGCGGTGGATACCTGTCGGACGCGATTGACGGAATTCGCTGGGCGGCAGCGCTTGCGGTCACTGGGGTGCCGGTCAACGCAAATCCGGCCAAGGTGGTAAACATGAGCTTGGGTGGCTTGGGAGCGTGCGGTACGTCATTGCAGTCCGCCATCACAGATGCCTACAACGCGGGTGCCGTGATCGTGGTGGCTGCGGGTAACAGCGGTGCCAATCTCAATACCACGCCGTATTCGCCGGCGAGTTGCAGCAATGTTGTCGCCGTCGCCGCGGTCAATCGATCCGGAGATCGCGCTTATTACAGTAATTATGGCGCCGCCGTTGCGATCGCGGCGCCGGGCGGTGAGCAAGCGCTTGCCGACGATCCGAACGGTGTTCTGTCGACGCTGAACACCGGAACGACGACACCGGTCGCCTCGCCGGGTGGTGACACGTACCGATTCTATCAGGGTACCAGCATGGCGGCGCCACACGTGACCGGCATCGTGGCGTTGATGCGCGCGGCCAACCCGTCGCTCACGCCGGCCCAGATACTGGCCACACTTCAGAGCACCGCGCGTGCTTTTCCGGTCGGCGGGACGACTCCCTGCACGGCCTCAACCTGCGGCGCGGGGATCATCGATGCCGCGGCGGCGGTAGCAGCTGCTGCCAACGGTTTCTTTTCGTCGAGCCCGTCGAGCATGAATTTTGCGGGCACCTACGTTGGTCAAAGCGCCGCGGCTCAGAGCGTAACCATCACCAACACTGATGACACATCGGCGAGCCTCGCGGGCAGCAATGCGATCAACATCAGTGGTGCACATCCGGGCGATTTTGCGGTGACCGGCGGGACCTGCGGGAATGGCACGGTACTGAGCCAAGGGGCGAGCTGCACCGTGACGGTGAATTTCAGCCCAAGTGCGGGTGGCGCGCGTACGGCGAACCTGGTTATGGCGGGTACCGCCAGCAATGCGCCGGTGTCGGTGCCGCTCTCCGGGACCGGTCTTGTGCCGACCGTGACGGTGACTGCCACCGATGCATCAGCGAGCGAGGCGGGGCCCGATGGCGGAACGCTCACCATCAGCCGCACTGGCGGGCCCACGAACAACCCGCTGGCGGTGAGCTACACGATGAGCGGCGGCGCCACGAACGGAACCGACTATGTTGCCGTCACTGGCTCCGCAATGATTGGGGCCGGAGCGAGCAGCACGACCGTAACGATCACGCCGATTGACGACAGCGTGTACGAAGGCAACGAGACCGCGACGCTGACGCTTGGCGCGAACGCGGCGTACACGGTCGGTAGCCCCGCCAGCGCCACGGTGACGATTGCCGACAATGACTCTCCGCCATCCGGCGGCGGAGGAGGCTGCTTCATCGCCACTGCGGCGTTCGGCACGCCAATGGCCGCAGAGGTCCGCTATCTGCGCGCTTTTCGTGACGAGTACCTGTTGACCAACGCGCCCGGACGCTGGTTTGTCGACCTTTACTACCGTGCCAGCCCGCCCCTTGCCGAGTGGCTACGCTCGCACGAGACGCTGCGGGCCTGGGTGCGTGCCGGCCTTGCGCCGCTGGTGGCGATGACTCGCCGGCTAGTGAGCGACGAGGCGCTCGCGGCCCAGACTCCGGATCGTCCGTGACTTCCCTGAGAGGCACCGTCATCCCGGCGCTTGCGGTCGGCGTGGCAGCCTCTCAAGCTGGAAGTTCGGAGCTTGTCTTGGCCCGCAACGCCGTTGCTTCGGGCGTGCGCTTGCCCGTTGCGGTTGCTGCACCGGGGACCTAAGCCGCGCGAGCCCGCGTGGGGGGTGTTTTGCTTTGCCGGGGTTGGGCACCTATTATTCGTGCGCTCCGCGCAGACATCCCTTCCCATGCCGTCACTACAAGACATGCCGCTCGAAACGCTGCACGCGCACGCGGTGCACACGTTCCGCAAGGGCGGTGGCTCGCGTCCGGAAGTGGTGCTGGTCGAGGCTGGCGGTGCGCGCGCGGTGCTCAAGGATTACAGCCATGCCGATCCCGGCTTCCGCCGCCTGGTCGGACCATTGCTGGTGTGGCGCGAAGCGCTGGCATTGGAGCGGCTGGCCGGACAGCGCGGTGTGCCCCCGCTTCTGCACAGATTCAATGGCGACGCGATCCTCGTCGGACATATAGAAGGTCAGAGCGCCAAGCAGTGCCCGCGTGGCACGATTCCGCCGGAATTCTTTGAGCGCTTTTACCGTCTGGTGGATGAAATGCACGCGCGCGGTGTCGCGCACTGCGACCTGCGCAGCGAGGGGAACATCCTGGTGACGCCGTCCGGCGATCCCGCATTTGTCGATTTCGTCGCGCACATGGGACGCCCCTCCTGGTGGAACCTGCCGCTGCGCTGGGCGTATGCACGACTGTGCGAGGCCGACCGGGTGGCGGTGGCGCGCCTGAAGCGCACGCATGCGCCCGACGCGCTCACGCCTGAGGAACTCGCGGCGCTCGCCCGTGACCGCAATACCCCCCTCGAGCGCTTCGCGCGCATGCTTGGGAAGAGTATCCGCAACGTCACGCGTCTCCTGCTTACGCGCCGCGTCGACAAGCGCTGACCTGCGAAAGCCGACCGAAAGCCCCCTTGTCGGCGCGGGAATCACCGTGGGCTGAAATGCCGGTCACCTTCGGGTAAAGTGCGCGTTTTTCCGCAACCGGACAAAGGCCAGCCATGCGCGACTATCAGATTGCCCCCTCCATCCTTTCTGCCGACTTCGCCCGCCTGGGCGAGGAGGTCAACAATGTCCTGGCTTCGGGCGCGAACATTGTGCACTTCGACGTCATGGACAATCACTATGTGCCGAATCTCACCATCGGGCCGCTGGTATGCGAAGCGCTGCGCAAGCACGGCGTGAAGGCTGATATCGACGTGCATCTGATGGTGAAACCCGTCGATCGCATCGTGCCGGACTTCGCCAAGGCCGGTGCTACCTATATTACGTTCCATCCCGAGGCTTCCGAGCACATCGACCGCACCCTGCAGCTCATCAAGAGCGAGGGCTGCAAGGCCGGGCTGGTGTTCAATCCGGGCACGTCGCTCGACTACCTCAAGTATGTGATGGACAAGGTCGACATGATTCTGCTCATGTCGGTGAACCCGGGGTTCGGCGGACAGAGTTTCATCAAGTCGGCGCTCGACAAGCTGCGCGAGGCGCGCAAGCTGATCGATGCCAGCGGTCGCAAGATCCGCCTCGAGATCGACGGTGGCGTGAAAGTAGACAACATCCGCGAGATCGCCGAAGCCGGCGCTGATACTTTCGTGGCGGGCTCCGCGATTTTCGGGGCCGCGAAGGCCAGCGATCCGAACCATTACAACACCGTGGTCAAGGCGATGCGCGATGAGCTTGCCAAGGCCAAGGTAAGCTGAGCCGGCGCCTGCCCATGACCGAGACCGCGAAACGCGCGAAGCCAGCGCAGTTCCCGCTCGCCGTGAAGATGGTTATGGTCGACCTGGACGGCACGCTTATTCACACCGCGCCCGACCTCGCCAACTGCGCGAATCGCATGCTGCGCGATCTCGGGCGCGGCGAGTGGCCGCTCGAGAAGGTCATGACCTGGATCGGCAATGGCGTGCCGCGTCTGGTGAAGCGGGCACTCACTGGCGAGATGATGGCCGAGCCGGACACGGCGCTCTATGACAAGGCGCTGGCGCTTTTCCAGCAGCATTACGCTGCGGCGGTGTCGGAACTCTCCCGCCCGTATCCCGGGGTGATCGAAGGGTTGCAGCNNTTTGCCAAAGCAGAAGCCCGATCCGCTGCCGCTGCAGCACGCCTGCCGGCACTTCGGCATCACGCCTGAGCACGGTGTGCTGATCGGCGACTCAAGCAATGATGTGCAGGCGGCCCGTGCCGCCGGCATGCCTGTGATCTGCGTGACCTATGGCTATAATCATGGTCACGACATCCGAGAGTCGCATCCCGACGCTGTTGTCGGATCGCTCGCGGAAGTGCCGCGGTACCTGACGCTTTACGCAGCGTGACCAACCATGAGAGACACAAGGCAATGGCGCAGCAACCGGTCGTGGCGATGGCCACGTGCCGTTCGCTGCTGCGCCCATTAACTTTGTGCTCCCATGGTGATCCATGTCGCTCGATCAAGCTGAATTCAACAAGTTTACCTCCCAGGGTTTCAATCGCATCCCGCTGATGCGCGAGGTCCTGGCCGACCTCGACACACCGCTTTCGGTCTACCTCAAGCTCGCCCGCGGGCCATACTCGTACCTGTTCGAATCGGTGCAGGGCGGCGAGAAATGGGGCCGCTACTCGATCATCGGCCTGCCGGCGCGCACGGTATTGCGGATTCGCGGCGACNNGACATTCTCCTGATGGTGTCGGACGAAGTGGTGGTTTTCGACAACCTGAAGGGCAGGCTCTATGTCGTCATCCACGCCAACCCCGAGATCGACGGCGCTTTCGGCAAAGCCACTCGCCGTCTCGACGAGCTGGTGGCGCATCTAGGCGACGCGCTCCCGCATGGCGAGCCAGTACCGTCCACACCACCGGTCGGTGAAGCGGATTTCGTTTCGGCGTTCTCGCAGTCGCAGTTCGAGCAGGCAGTCGAGCGCTCGCTCGAATACATCCGTGCCGGGGATATCATGCAGGTGGTGCTTTCGCAGCGCCTTGCGATTCCGTACGCGGCGGCGCCGCTCGATCTGTACCGCGCGCTCCGTACGCTGAATCCGTCACCCTATATGTTCTTTGTCGACCTGAAGGATTTTCACGTGGTTGGTTCCTCGCCCGAGATCCTGGTGCGTGTGGAGGACGGGCAGGTCACCGTTCGGCCGATAGCCGGGACGCGCCCGCGCGGTCGCGACGAAGTCGACGACAAGCGTCTCGAGGAGGAGCTGCTGGCCGACCCCAAGGAGCGCGCCGAGCACATCATGCTGGTCGATCTTGGCCGCAATGACATCGGGCGCGTATCCACGGTTGGCAGCGTGCGCGTGACCGACCAGATGGTGATCGAGCGCTACTCGCACGTCATGCACATCGTCTCGAACGTCACGGGCGCGCTGCGCCCGGACATGGACGCGATCGACGTGCTGCGCGCGACCTTTCCCGCCGGCACCGTGAGCGGCGCGCCAAAGGTGCGCGCGATGGAGATCATCGAGGAGCTGGAACCCACTCGCCGCGGCGTGTACGCCGGGGCGGTTGGCTATCTCTCCTGGGCTGGCAACATGGACACGGCCATCGCCATTCGTACCGCCGTCATCAAGGACGGTACGCTGTATATCCAGGCCGGCGCCGGAATCGTGGCCGACTCGGTGCCGCGCAACGAGTGGAACGAGACCATGAACAAGGCGCGTGCGATCTTCCGCGCCGTGGCGATGGCCACGGCCGGGATGGTCACGCATCAGGCTCGCGCCCGATAGGGGCAGGTTCGACAGGCGCGATCGCGCGGGCGCATAATCGAATCGCAGGTGCGCTATCCGGGTGAAGTGCGATGCGTTTTGTGATGCTCTTCGTGGCAGGTGCGCTGGCAGTGGGGCCGGTCGCGGCCGGGACGATTTACAAGTCGGTGGATCGCGACGGCAGGGTGACCTATGCCGCTCAGCCGCTGCCCGACGCGGTAAGCGCCGAGCCACTCGTTCCGGACGCGCCGCCAAACGAAGAGCAGGTCCGGCAGGCACAGGAGCAGGCGGAAGCGATTGCTTCTTTCAACGAGCGCCGCGACAGGGAGCGCAGGGAAGCCGCCAGGGAAGAGGCTAATCGACGGGCGACAGCGGGCCAGACGATCATTGTCGAGCGGCCCTATCTGGTGCCGGTACCATACGGTGATCGGTGGTGGGGGGTACCGGTGATGCCC
>DKBM01000021.1:0-2698 GCA_002451215.1 Proteobacteria bacterium UBA6900 | reverse complement strand
GGTAGACGCGCTGGATTTAGGTTCCAGTGGGGCAACCCATGGGAGTTCGAGTCTCCCCATTCGCACCATCGGCTCGCATAGAGCAGGGCCGCCAAAACCGGTATTATCCCGGCCAACTCCCGGTAACACGAAGCTAATTTCAGAGGTTGATGTCGATGCAGGTCTCAGTGGAATCCGTTGGCTCTCTCGGTCGGCGCATGAAGATTGCCGTACCCGCGGATAAGTTCGAGAAGGCGTTTGTCGACCGCCTGCAGCGCTTCTCGCGCAGCGTAAAGATGCCTGGCTTTCGGCCAGGCAAGGTGCCGCTAAAGATGGTCGAGGCGCAGTACGGCCCGCAGTTAATGGAAGAGGTTGCCGGCAGCCTGATCGAGTCGAGCTACCAGGAGGCCATCGGGCGCGAAGGCCTGCGCCCTGCCGGTGGCCCAAAGATCCATCCTGAATCGCTTGGCCGCGGCAAGGACCTTCAGTTTACCGCCGAGTTTGAAGTCATGCCGGAGGTCAAGCAGCTCGATATCGCGGGGACGAAGATCGAGCGGCCAGTCGCAATTATTGAGGATTCGGATATCGACTCTACCCTCGAGACGATCCGGCGGCAAAATATGAGCTGGAACGAGGTGACGCGCCCGGCGCAAGATGGCGATCGGGTATTGGTCGACTTCTCCGGTCGCTTAGGCGGCGAGGTTTTTGAGGGCGGCACGGCCAAAGATTTCCCCGTGGTGATCGGGAGCAACACACTTCTCGAGGACCTCGAGAAGGGACTGGTTGGCGCCGGTGCAGGTGAAATCCGCACGATCGCCGTACAGTTCCCGAGCGACTATCGGCACGACAAGCTTGCCGGCAAGAGCGCAGATTTCGAGGTGCAGGTAAAGAACATCAGCGAACCGGTCTTGCCGGTACTCGATGCCGAGTTCGCCAAGCGATTCGGTGTGGCTGACGGTGACCTGGCCAAGCTGCGAGCGGATGTGCGCGGTAACCTGGAGCGCGAGGCCGCCAAACGTACGCGGGCTATCGTGCGCGCACGTGTGCTTAATGCGTTGCTTGCAGCCAATCCGGTTGAGGTGCCGCAGGGTCTACTGAATGCGGAAGTTGCACGTCTGAAGGGACAAAAGTCGTCGGGCTCGGACAGTGCCGGCCTGGAGGCGCGTGCCCGTGCGCGCGTGGCTCTGTGGCTTATTTTGGCGGAAATCATCCGAGTCCGTGGTCACCACGCAGATCCGGCAGCGGTTCGCGCCAAGCTCCAGGAGCTTGCCCAAGAGTATGAGAAGCCAGCCGAACTGGTGCAGTGGTACTACGCCAACCCGGAGCGACTCGCGGAAGTGGAAACCCTCGTCATTGAGGAGCGGGTAATCGACGAGTTGCTGGCGGGCGCCGAGGTTGTTGAGTTGGCGGTACCTTTGCAGGAACTGCTGAAGATGGAGGCGGCCTAACGTGCAGGAGATGAGAGACAGGATGATGACCAAGCTTGGTGGTAACGACGGCGCACTCGAGCCGCGCGGACTCGGCCTGATCCCGATGGTGATTGAGTCCACCGGGCGCGGCGAGCGCGCCTATGACATTTACTCCCGCATGCTGAAGGAGCGGGTGATTTTCCTGGTTGGTCCGGTGGAAGATCACATGGCCAACCTGGTGGTGGCGCAGCTCCTTTTCCTGGAATCCGAGAATCCGGACAAGGACATCCATCTTTACATCAATTCGCCTGGGGGCGCGGTCAACGCTGGCCTCGCCATCTACGACACCATGCAGTTCATCAAGCCGGATGTTTCTACCGTGTGCATTGGGCAGGCTGCCAGTATGGGTGCCGTTATCTTGGCGGGCGGTGCCAAGGGCAAGCGCTTCGCGCTGCCGCACGCCCGCATGATGGTCCACCAGCCTTTGGGTGGGTTCCAGGGACAGGCTACTGACATCGAGATCCACGCGAAGGAGATTCTGCGCGTGCGCGAGCGCCTTAATACGTTGCTATCGCGGCACACCGGGCGCGCGCTGGATCAGATTCGCGACGATACGGACCGAGACTTCTTCATGGACGGCGAGGAAGCCAAGACTTTCGGTCTAATCGACAAGGTGATCGAGAAGCGCGCCTGATCAGGGCGAATTCAAGGTTGGGGCTGTGCTATATCTTAAGTATGCGGCTTGCATAAGCAGCTGGATGAAAGCATGATTGGGGCGGGATCCCCGTGCGGCTGTGAGGTTTTCCGGGATGGCGAGCGACAATAACGGCAGAGGTGATGGCAAGGGCGAAAAGCTCTTGTATTGTTCCTTCTGTGGCAAGAGTCAGCACGAGGTTCGCAAGCTGATTGCGGGCCCGTCGGTGTTCGTCTGCGACGAGTGCGTCGAGCTCTGTAACGACATCATCCGAGAAGAGGTCCAGGAAGAGAAAAACGCGGCTTCCGCCCGTAAAAAGTTTCCTGCTCCGCGCGAGATTCTGCAAATTCTGGACGAGTATGTCATTGGCCAGAATGATGCCAAGAAAGTGCTTTCGGTAGCAGTCTACAATCACTACAAGCGTATCGAAAGCGAAGGCAAGGTCGGTGACGTCGAGATCTCGAAGAGCAATATCCTGCTGATCGGTCCCACGGGCTCGGGCAAGACCCTGCTGGCCGAGACACTGGCGCGCGTGCTCAACGTTCCGTTCACGATCGCCGATGCGACAACGCTCACGGAAGCCGGTTATGTCGGCGAGGACGTCGAGAACATCATC
>DKBM01000028.1:0-8662 GCA_002451215.1 Proteobacteria bacterium UBA6900 | reverse complement strand
GGTAGCCAGCACCCGGTTCAGTGCGCGCATAGACACTAGTGAGCCAGGCGACCAATTAGTCGCGTCCATGAATCCACAATGCGTTGCCATGCATACGCTGCTCTCTCGCGAATCAGGCGCATGGCCTCCCGCGGAATCTGCCTCCACACTTCCCGCCCGACTCGCGGTTCATTGTTGAACACGATCCCGATCAGCTTCTTGGCGTCGATCGACTTCAGACAGGCATCGATCTGGGCGTTGGTGACTTGCCCATACGGAACTACCAACACGACATAGTCTGCCATCTCGGCCAGCGTCTGCGCGTCTGCGGCCTGCGTCATGGGTGGGGAGTCCAATATGACGAAACGGTCCGGATACCGCCCCCGGATGTCGTCAACGAGCGACCGCATCCTGTGGGACATGAAATACTCCGCCGGAATTTCCCGGATTTGACCTGCCGGTATGACGCGAAGTCGCTCAATGCCGGTCGGGTGAATCACGCCGGAAATATCCATATCCGGCTGCTCCAGGTAGTCCGTCAATCCGAGCAGCTGTTCATCTGCAAGCGTTGGTACCACTCTCGCAGTGGCGGCATTCCTCAAGTTACATTCGACGAGCAACGCGGTCTTCGCCGCATCGAGCGCGAACGCGACACCGAGATTTACGGATACGAAACTGGTTCCCGCGCGTGGCGCCACCGAAGTAACCATGATTACGCAGTTTCTTCCATGCGCCTTGCGAAGGATCTTTGTGCGAATCTCGCGGAATGCATCGGCCGCACCCTCGGCTCTCGGATCGGGAACGATGATCCTTCGCTCGATGAGTGCGGTGGCGTCAGTTAGGGGCCCTTGTCGCATCTTTGCGACGGAGCCCGCAAGGCGGTTGCGCAGGATGAGATCAAAACCGCGCGCTGTCTCCGCATCAGTCTCCGCGCTCGATGAGCCGGTCCCGTCGCCGCTCGTCTCCG
The DNA here is from genome assembly GCA_002451215.1 of Proteobacteria bacterium UBA6900. Classification (GTDB taxonomy): domain Bacteria; phylum Pseudomonadota; class Gammaproteobacteria; order Acidiferrobacterales; family Sulfurifustaceae; genus SM1-46. The sequence goes on along the minus strand of DKBM01000028.1, from coordinate 7,716 downwards.
GCCGCCTCGCCTGTGGCACCGGTAGATTCTTCTCGGACCGTGCGCGCTTCAGGGCTTCCTCAATCTTGCTCATCGTAGCGAAACCATTCCTTGCCTAGATCACTTTGAGAACGCGCAGCACGGTCAGCAATGCAATCGTTGCCCCGCACGCCGCCACGATCAAACCGAGGCGCGCCAGTTCCGCGCGCGCCATCGACATTTCGCTCGCAGTCCAGTAGCGCGGCACCACTGCGAGTACCGGTACTCGATCAGATTCCCCCATTGCTCTGCCCACTCGCACCCGTGGATCGATGGTCACCTTTGCATAGATAGCCGCAAGTGGCACGGTCACGCCGAGGAAAAGCCCGGCCAGCAGAAAATGCAGGAATCGCACTCCACCCGGTTGCGTCGGCAAGGTAGCCGGTTCCTGGACCTTGAACCTGAGCCCCTGTTTCTCCACGTCAAGGTTCATCGACACCCTCGCCTTCTCGCGCTTCTTCAGAAGGTCTTGGTAGAGATCGCGATTGACCTGGTAGTCACGAGTGAGTTCGGCAAGCGTCGCCTCACCTCCCACCTGGCGCTGCCCACGTTCCAAAGTGGCCGCAATCTGGCGTTTCGCCTCGGCGATTCGCCCACGAAGCGTATCGATCAGGATTTCCGTCTCTGAAAGGTCCTTGCGAAGGGCCTGATACATCGGGTTATTCAGAACGCTGTCATCAATCGTCACGTGACCCGAGGCCTTGGCCGTCTCGCGGCGGGTCTTTTCAGCCGCGATTGAGTCTTTCAGGTCATTGATCTGCTGTTTGATACGAACGATGTCTGGGTAGGTTTCGTGATAGCTAAGTCGCAACGTCTCCAGCTGTCCCTGCAACTCCGCTATCCGTGCGCGATACTGACCCTCCCGGGAAAGTACAGTCGCCACCTCGGCCTCGCCCGAAAGCTGCCGCTGAAGTGACTTCTTCTTGATCTGCGCCTCCTGCAACGCCTGGGTTGATTCCTGAATCTTGGTCTCCAGCGCCGCCATTCGAGTTCCAACATCAGCTTCGATCGCCGGGCCAGCGCTCAGGTGCTTCGAGCGGAAATCTCTCAACTCCTCTTCGGCGGCACGCAGTTTCTTATGATATTCGCCAACCTGCTTGTCGATGAACTCATATGCCCTGCGGCTTTCATCGGCTTGGGTGATGACGCTCTCTTGAATGAACAAGGCGCCCATACGGTCGGCCAGTCGGAACGCCCGCTCCGGATCCACATCCTTGTACTCGATCTTTATCAGATTGCGCCCAACCGTCGAAACCTTGGTACGCTTCTGAATTGCCTCTATGCGCTTCTCTTGTTCCTCCGGCGACGGGTTATCCTTCATCCAGCCCCCGATCTCGAGAATCTGATCCATGATTCTTCTGCCGAAGATGATTTCTCGCGCCAGACGCACGCGGTCAACGACCTCCGTTGGCACGGCCATGCCTTCCATGAGCGGGCGAATGATATTGCGTTCGTCCGCTATCAGCGTTACGGACGCGGTGTAGCCCTGCTGCACCAGGAGGCCTGCGACGACAATGCCCAATGCGAGCAGCGCGCCGCCAATTGCTACCGCCTTGCGGTGAACAAATGCCTCATTCAGTACGAGCCTGACTTGAGCTTGCGGGTCGAGTGGCCTCATGGTGGATATCGCCTGGCGCCTAAAAGAGTCTCTCCGGGATGGTGAGCACGTCGCCCGGAAGGAGTGAATAGTTTGTCTCGAGCTTGCCTTTTTCGAGAATGTCCCCGAGCTCTACGTCAAAAACGACGGTCGCTCCATNNGGCGTGCGTATCGCGCCCGTTATCCGAACACGGGACAAATACTCGTGACTCTTCAATTCCGTCAGGATCACGGTAACGACTGGCTCCCGTATATAGGCGGTGAGTTTCTGCCTGATTGTTTCGGCAACCTCGGTTGGCGTATGTCCACCCGCCACGACATCTCCAATAAGCGGCACCGAGATCTTTCCGTCGGGTCGTACCGGTACCGTCACTGACAGTTCCGGGTTGCGCCACACAGTCACCTGCACCTTGTCATCCGCCCCAATGCGGTAATTGGTTTCCGTCGCGAAACGCTTCTCTGGCGCCGGATCTCTTTCCGATGGATCCACCGTCTTGGTCGCGCACGCTGACAACAGCGCAAGTACGACAAGCGCGGAAACGCCGCAGAACAACGAACGCATCGATCTCATATGTATGCTCACCTAAGCCAGGAAAAACAGACTACGCAATTCAGATAATTCAGCCTTGCCGACAGCTTCGGTCGGAACACGACCGACACGAGTTAGCCGCATCGCGGCCAGCATTTGCTCCCGCGAACGATTTCCACGAAAGAAGGCGGCCCTGCACAGATTTTCCTCGCCTTTTTCCTTATCCGACAAGTGCGATTATCTAATGCGCACGGCGCGATGTCTTGCGGTTTCGGAGCAATGATCTGCGCGTGTTACATCCCTGAAACACCCCAAACTTCAACGGTCTAGCTTCGATTGGACCGCTTGGTACACCAGGAAGTACATTTGGCGCGTGCACTGACCTTCCGCACCCCGACAAATCCGGAAAAATCGACGCCTCGGAGACGCCGGGAAACCGGCTCGCACCGACCACGGCGGCGGTTCTAGAAGCATTTTCGGCAGCAACAAGCAACCTCCACCATTGCAGAACGTCTCGAAGGCTCGCGTGAAGCCGAACTTGCGCACGATCCTGCGCTTTCGCGTCCGGCGAACTTCCCGATCGCCCGCACCGGTCAGTCGCCCAGCGCTCAATTTGTGCCTACTCTATTATCTATGTTGTTCAGTTCGGTCTAGACAGGCATCGCACTCGATTTGCCCGCGCAACAAATGAACGAAAACGACTATGCACACGCCTACCGGACGTTGGGTGTACGCCCAAGCGACTCATGGGAACATGTGCAAAGAGCATACCGACGCCTCGTACAGAAGTGGCATCCAGACCGCCTTGGTGCTGGCGGTGTCGCGTCAAGCGACGCGGAAAAAGCCACGAAAGCGCTCAATCTGGCTTTTTCTCTGTTGTCGAGCCACTACCGGCGATTTGGCACATTGCCACCTATCTCGCCGCCGGCGAATCAGAACGAACCTGTGGTCCCTTACCAGGAAAGCGCCGATGTGGACGTGGGGGACAGCAATGACGCGACGCCCGGGGTCGTACGGCCACCTGGCGCCGAGGCGCAGTCAAGAACCAGCGGCGCGGGCCTCTTCGTTGCGATCGCATTCCTCGTGGGAGCCTACCTCGTATTTGCAGCAGGTCCCTTCGACTGGTCCGGAGAATCTCGGTCGCCGGGACCGGCAAGACATGAATCCCGCGTTGGCGCGACCGAGAAGGGCACGAACCCGAATCGCTTCCCGCCATCGCTGATCCGGCCCGGTGCCACTACTGCAGAGGTCAGCGCTATTCAGGGCGCACCCTCATCGGTTGAGGAGAATATCTGGCACTACGGCCATTCGAAAATCTACTTTCAGAATGATCGCGTTAGCGGATGGTTGAATCACCCGGAAAACCCTCTTCAGGTTCCTTCCACCGAGCAATCCCAGCCTGGGGAGGGCCGACATTTTCATGTTGGCTCCACGAAGGAAGAGGTCCGCTTGATACAAGGAGACCCCATTGAGGCGAATCCGGACGTTTGGGACTACGGACTCTCGCGCGTCTACTTTCACGACGATCGCGTGACAGGCTGGGATGACTCGCCTCTCCAGCCGCTTCGGGCCCAAAAACCAACCCCCGGAAAGTAAAGACCGCTATCGGGCCCCCCTGCGAAACAGCACGACTTGCACGGTCTGGAACAGTATCAGCAGGTCCAGGAACAGACTGTGGTTTTTGGCGTAGTACAGATCGTATTGCAGCTTTCGTCTTGCATCCTCGACTGATGCACCGTACGGATACCTGATTTGCGCCCAGCCTGTAATGCCTGGCTTCACGGAGTGCCGGCTCTGGTACCAGGGAATCTCCCTGGCAAGCTCGGTCACGAAATAGGGGCGCTCCGGTCTTGGCCCGACGAAGCTCATATCCCCTCNNCGAAGCCCACTTCGGCTTGCCGTCCTTCTCGGCATCAACACGCATGCTGCGGAACTTGAGTACCTCGAACGGTTCCCCACACTCGCCAACACGGGTCTGCCGGTACAGGATTGGCATCCCGCTCTCCAGCATGATCGCCAGCGCAGTGACCAACATGACCGGCAACGTAAGCGCCAGCAATATCAGGCTGACGAACACGTCGAAAATGCGCTTCACGAGTCCACGGCCCGAGGTGCGGCAGAAACCGTCCGAATAAACCATCCAGCTCGAATTGAGCGAATCCAGCTGCACATGCCCGGTCTCGCGCTCGAAGAAACTGGACACATCGATCACGTTGATTCCTTCCAGTTTGCACTCAAGTAGTTCCACCATATGCAGGCCGCCGCCGCGGCGGTCGCGCACCGCCACCACAAGCTCGTCCACCCGGTATCGGATTGACGTCGCCAACAACGGCGCGTCCGAGGGCAGGATCTCGCCAGCCGGAACCTCCAGATGAGCGCTTCCGGGCCCTGTCTGATGAGCGCTTCCGAGCGCCAGGTACCCGACAAGCTGAAACTTGTGGTTGAGATTTTCGCGGCGGAGGATTTCTCCGACCTGCGCAGCGCGCGAACCGGTGCCAAGAACGACAATCCGCTTCCTCAGCACATCGTGATTCACGACGCGGACGAACACGCCACGCGCCAGTACCGTGCCGATAATCGCGAAGCCAACGGTAAAACCGAATGCGCCGCGGCCAAGGAACAGTCCCGGCAAGGCATAAAACACCAGGACCATCATGCCGGTGCCGCCGGCAAAACTAATGAACAGGCGCAGGTAGTACCCGGGACTTCCGTACGCGACATCCCGCATGTACAAACCCATGCTGGTCATGGTGGCGAGCATCACAACGGCGTAACCGATTGCCTTGGGGAAAATAGGCAGGATTTCTTCAAGGCCACCCGTGTCGCCACCGTAGAATCGCAGCGCGATTCCGAGATACATGGCTCCTACAAGGATCAGCGCATCGGCGAGCACCAGCACAAGGATCTGTACCGGAACAAAATGCTTGAAGATTCGCACCACTATGCAGCCCCCACTCGGGCATTAGCCGACAGAAATGATGTCGCTAGTCATCTAGCGTTGGCCGACAGTGCCGGGGGGTGCGCCGGCCTTCCGCCTGAAGACGCCTCGCTTGCCGAATGGGCTACGCGGTTCGCATGCTCTTGTTTTCCCGTTTCTTCAATCTGTCCGTACAAAGCGGCCAGAATGTTCAATCGGGGTCGATTGTGCGAGGTCGTCTGGAACCGAATACTACCCGGACTTCGCAAAAAAAATCATTGCCATAAATCAACATTCAGATAGAGGTGTTTCATCCTCGTTACAAGGCACTTTCCCTGACAATCGGTCGCTGGTAACTCATCGATAGCTGTGCGAAAAATAGCGTCCGGCCCGTACCACGGGCACGTCGAAGGAGTCATGGTGAGACCTCTGGTGAGTCCTGCTTCAGAATGGGCGCAAGCCCTCGCGGCGAATACCGAAATCTCCTCCCTGAAGCGGGCATGGGGCGAGTTAACCAGCTCTCTCCAGTCGCCTATCGGTAGCTACGAATGGATCGCCGCGAGCGCGGAGCATCTCTCGGCTGACTCCGATCTTGCCCTGATAGTTTCCTACGCTGGTGCAGCTGTATCTGGCGTTGCCGCTCTTGCCAGGCGACGCGGGCAACTCGCGCCCTACGAACATATCGGCGTGGATGCCCATGGAGAACCCATGGACTTCTACTACAGGGATGCCGGCGCGCTGGCGCAGCTTGCTAAGAAGATCGCTGAAAACGGCATGTCCCTCTATTTGCCAAAGCTACCGGTTGAGTCTCCAGTCTACGACGCACTTCGCAGTGCCTATCGGGGCCGCGGGATCGTCTTCGTAAGACCAGCGCAGCCATGTCCGTTCCTGCCGCTCCAGTCCGACGCTGCTGACGGCCTGGAGCGCCTGTCTTCCAGTCTCAAGTCGGACCTCAGACGCGGACAGCGCAAAGCAGCGGCCTTGGGGCCTGTGGAAGTCGAATTCCGATCCCCCACTGATGTTCACGAGATGTCGCCACTGTGGGAAACGCTGCTGCAGCTCGAGTCAACCGGCTGGAAGGGACAATCCCGAACCGCCCTCGCGTACGATCAGCGTATGCGGTCTTTCTTTCACGCATACGCGCTCGAGGCCTGCAAATCCGGCATCCTTCAGATTGCGACCCTGAGGATCGGTGATCGGAGCGTTGCCAGTCACCTGGCAATCGAGAGCAATAACCGACTCTGGCTTCTCAAGATTGCCTATGATGAGCATTTTTCGAAGTGTTCGCCTGGATTGCTGCTGATGGCTGAGACTCTTCAGTACGCGACCAAGAAGAAACTTGCGTCTATAGAGTTTCTGGGAGCAGCCGCCCCCTGGACGCGACGCTGGACCAAGCACGAGCGCCAAAATGTCAGTGTCCGGGTTTATGTCTGGTCGCCCACAGGGATGTTGATGCTCGCCAGAGACGGCCTTTCACTCCTGCTGCGCCGGGCGCGCCAGTTCATATCATCGAGCCGGGGTGCCAACCCGAGCCAAACCGATGCGCGCCCTGGCACATAGGGTCATTGCGAGAGCCGGACGCAACTATGCTGCCGGGGAGTCACTGGATGACGCGAAGCGACTCGTAGCTACGCTTGGCGAAAGGGGATACGGGGTTACCCTGGGCTACTGGAACCAGGACGATGAATCAGCCGACGCCGTCATTTCCCAGTATCGCGGTGCCATCACCTATTTGAGCGGGATCGGAGGCGACAGCTACCTATCCATCAAAACTCCGGCGTTCGGCTCCGATCAGACGGTCCATGAGACCCTTGTCGGATACGCCGCGCAAATGCATGTTCCGCTACACCTTGACTCCCTTGCATACGAATCCGCTGACCAAGTCATTAACCTGCTATCAGCTGGCCCAACAAGGCGCACCAATGGTCTCGGTTGCTCTCTGCCAGGAAGATGGCAACGAAGTTTGCAGGATGCGGATTTGGCAGCACGCCTGGGGGTCGTTCCGAGAATCGTGAAAGGACAGTGGTCGGACCCTACCCATCCGGATATAGACCCTCGAGAGGGTTTCATCGCTGTCGCGCGTCGACTTGCAGGAAATGTCCCTCTGGTGAGAGTTGCAACGCATGATCCGGTTCTTCTCCGGGAGTCTGTGGAGATCCTCCTGAAGACCAACACCAGATGCGAAGTCGAACTCTTGTATGGGCTTCCCGCAAACAGAGCGGTTCAAGTCGCCCGCGATCTTGATGTTACGGTGCGCGTTTATGTTCCCTACGGACATGCCTGGATCCCCTACGCCCTGAACAACCTGAAGCGCAACCCCAAGGCATTGTGGTGGCTCTTCAAGGACGCGCTGCTCGGCCCCTACAACAAGGCGTTTCCGGCACGCCCTGCTCGCACGTAGATCCGGAACCGGGGCCTGTGGACCTTACGCCCCACTCCGTATCACGTCCCTTCACCTGGACTTTGCTCCCGCGCCGCATGACACGGCAAGCGCCGCAGAGGTGATTGCGGGGACGGATAAGCTGCAACCGCAGCGAGCTGTTGGAGACCCTGAAGGAACTGAACAGGCCGTTGCGTCAGCAGACGTGACGACCTCACTAACAAGAAGGGGGCCCGCTTGGTCGCGGGCCCCCTTCTTGTTAGTGGCGTCCCCAG
>DKBM01000093.1:0-4689 GCA_002451215.1 Proteobacteria bacterium UBA6900 | reverse complement strand
GTTTTTCAACACCACCCGCAGGAATATCCTCGCCAATCCGCGCGCGACCGTGCAGGTGGTGGACCCGGTAACCGCCGCGCACTATCGGCTGCAACTCGAATTCCTGCGCACCGAAACCGAGGGCCCGTTGTTCGAGAACATGAAGGCCAAGCTCGCCGGCATCGCCTCACACACCGGCATGAGCAAGGTGTTCCGCCTGCTTGGCTCCGATGTCTACCAGGTGCTGGATATCGAGTGCGTGCTTGGCGATGCTTCGTGCGAGACCACCGCGCAACCGCATCTCCTGCCAGGCCTGCGCGCCTGTCTCGCGTGCCTCACGACTTGCAGCGATCTCGCGCATCTCTTCGACGCAACGCTGGAGGGCCTCGACCGCCACTGCCAGATTCACCACGCCATGCTGCTCATGCACGACAAGGCCCACGAGCGCCTGTATACCGTCGCCACGCGTGGCTATCCGGAATCGGGTGTCGGCTCCGAGATACGCATTGGCGAGGGCATTATTGGTGTCGCCGCGCGCGAGCTGACCCCCATCCGCATCGGCTTCGCCGCGCGCGAATATCTCTACAGTCGAGCCATGCGCGAAGGCTTCGAGAAGGGCACCGATGGCGGCGCGCTGGAAACCGCGATCCCGTTCCCGGGTCTCGCGAATTCCGGCAGCCAACTCGCGGTGCCGATCCTGCTCGGTCCGCGGCTGCTCGGCGTGCTGTACGTGGAAAGCCCGCAGGAGCTGCGGTTCACCTACGAGGACGAAGACGCGCTGGTGGTGCTGGCCGGTCAGCTCGCGCTTGCCATGGAGCTACTCACTCACGCCGCCGAGCATCACGAGGACGCTGCTGCGGCAACGCCGCTGCCCGCAGCGCAGGGCACACCGGTGACGGTACGACATTTCGCCGCCGACCACAGCGTGTTCATCGACAATGACTACCTCATCAAGGGCGTGGCCGGCGCAATCATCTGGAAACTGTTGCGTGACTATCTGCAGAGCGGACGCATCGACTTCACCAACCGCGAGCTAAGACTTGATCCGGCGCTGAAGCTCCCCGACATCAGCGACAACCTCGAGGCTCGCCTCATCCTGCTGCAACGCCGGCTGGCCGAGCGTTGCGCTTTCCTTGCGATCGAAAAAACCGGCCGCGGGCGCTTTCGCCTGAACGTCGGCCGGCCGTTGCAGCTCTCCGACATGCAGGACCGGTGAGCGGTCCGGCATGTCGGCGTCGTGATCAATTCCTCCGGGTGAGGGCAGACTGATCAGGCCGGGACGGTGTGCTGGCTTCCAGGGCTGCGCGAACGACTTCCGGTAGCCGATCCTGTTCAGCGTCCGCGCGCGTCAGGTGTCCCGTCGGCGTCGGGTCCCGATTCAGGTCGCGATGGAAGCTCGCAACCACCGGGTCGCTGCCGTCGAGCTCTGCGGCAGATACCGGCGCGCCAAGCAACACGGCAAGGCCGATCAGAGCGGTTGATGCAATGACTGTCTTCATGGGACACCTCCTTTCAGGTTGGTGGATATGCGCCGTCGGCGCGGACTACGGTTGTGGATCCTTGTGAATCACGTAGTAATCGTTCTGCGCGTCGTGTTGGAGCCGGTGAACCACAATGTCTTTGAAACCGGCCGCGCGCAGCATTGTCGTGGCCTTCTCCCGACCCCACATGGCGCCGAGTCCTTCCCCGCCCTGTGCGAGCGACACCGTCATGCAGTGCATGGTCGACAGTGCGTACAGGAAGGTGCCCAAGATGTGGTCGCGGTCTTGGTGGTGATGGCTCGTTCCGTGGATATCCTGCATCAGGTATGCGCCACCGCTGCGCAGCGCACGATGGATGCCGCGCAGCACGTTGAGCGGCCGGGCCTGATCATGGACAGCATCGAAAGTCGTCACGAAATCGAAGCCGCCGACCGGTGCGGTGCGATCGAAATCGCTCAGATCGCGCGCGTCGAAGCGAACATTGGAGAGGCGCAGTGAGTGCGCCCGTTCCTGCGCCCAGGCGACGGCTTCGGGCGACAGGTCGTAACCGGTGAAGCGGGATTGCGGGTAACGTTGCGCCAGGATGAGCAGCGCCCGTCCGCGGCCGCAGCCGACATCGAGCACGTCGATACCGGATTCAAGCCGTTTCGCGAGGCCCGGCACCAGCGGCAGGATTTGATCGATGAGCGCCGGCAGCACGGTCTGCCCGCTGTCCTCGGCCATCACTTCATGGAAGCGTCCGAACCGTTCGTACGGCACGCCCCCGCCTTCGCGGAAACAGCGCACCACGTCATCCTCGACCGTGCCGAGTAGCGGGATGTACTGCGCGAACACGGCGAGATTGGCGCTGCCGGTGTCGGCGAGCAGCGCGGCATGCTCAGCTGGCAGCTGGTAGGTGCCGGTCCCGGGGTCGGTCTCGACCACGCGGGCGGCCACCATCGCGCCGAGCCACTCGCGCACGTAGCGCTCGTTCAGCCCGGCTCGCTCGGCAATGGCGTTGCTGGTGAGCGGGGGTGCGCCGGCGAGGGCGTTCAGCAGGCCGGCGCGGTGCCCGAGCGAAATCATCAGCACCATGGCGGCGTCGTTGTAGGCCTGGATCAGGCGGTCCTCGAAGGTCGGCGAGGTCTCCGGGTGCGAGGCTCTGGGTGAGATGACTGCGGCTGTGTTGCACATGATGCCCTCCGTGCGTGGTTCGATTCAGTGTGGCCACAGCCTATTCCCGCTCCGGCGCAGTTGTTAAAGTCGTTCCTGCCGAAAAGCGGACGAATCTGCCATGCCCGATCGAGACCAACGCCCGGTCGTTGCGCTTCTCGCCGTGCCGGAAGTCACGGCCTCCACGCTCTACGGTATGTACGACCTGTTCGCGGCCGCCGGCCGCGATTGGGATTTCCTCGTCAAAGGCGCTCCCGGCGATCCAAGAATTCGGCCGCTGGTGGTGTCCGGCGCCCGCCAGGGTTTTCGCGCCATCAACGGGGTGTGGATCACACCCGAATCGACGCTCCACGATTGTCCGCGCGCCGAGGTCGTTTGCGTGCCGGAACTTTTTGTTGCACCTGGCGAGTCGCTCGCCGGTCGCTACGCCACCGAAATCCGGTGGCTGCGTGAACAACATGCCGCCGGCGCGACACTGGCGGCGGCCTGCTCCGGCGCCTTATTGCTGGCGGAGACCGGGCTGCTCGACGGGCTTGATGCCACCACTCACTGGGGCTACTGCGATGCGCTGGCGCAGAGCCATCCCGCCGTTAAGGTGCGCGCGGCGCGCGCCCTGGTCGCCGCCGGCGAAGGACAACGCATCGTCATGGCCGGGGGTGGCACCTCGTGGCAGGACCTCGCGCTGTTTCTTATCGCGCGCCTCATCGGCGTGGAGGAGGCCATGCAGCTGGCTAAGGTATATCTGATCGACTGGCACAACATCGGCCAGCAGCCGTTCGCCGCGCTTACCCGCGCGCGCCAGGTGGACGATGCCGTGATTGCCAAGTGCCAGGAGTGGGCGGCGCTACACTACGATGAAGAGGCGCCGGTCGCGGCCATGGCCAGTCTGAGCGACCTGCCGGAGCGCTCCTTCAAGCGCCGCTTCGCGAAGGTCACGGGCATGACGCCGATGGAATACGTGCAGACCCTGCGACTCGAGGAAGCCAAGCACATGCTCGAGACCACGGATCTGCCGGTGGAGGCCATCGCCAATGAAGTGGGCTATCAGGACGCCAGTTTTTTCGGCCGGCTGTTCCGGCGCAAGGTGAATCTCACGCCGGCGCAGTACCGCAAGCGCTTCGGCACATTGCGCCGGTCGCTCACGAGCGGCGCAACACTCTGACGCTTTCCTCCCTCCAGCAGGCGGGAGGAGATGAAGGGCAGGCTTCTCAGTACGCCTTTAGTGAAACGCGCCTACCGCGGCGATCACCGTCAGCACGGCAAGTACCGGACCCACGGGGCCGAGCTTCTTCATCGTTGCGGCAGCGCCGGCATCGCCCGAGCGGCGCGTGCGGCGCGCGAGGTACTGCATCGTTCCCACGAATGCCACGATCAGCACCACCAGCGCCATCTTGATCCAGAACACCGTACCGAGCGCCGCCGGCCCAACCATCGCCGCCATCCCGATGCCGGAGAGCAACAGCAAGGCAAGGCCGATGCTGCCGACCCTGGAGATCGCGCCGTTCACGCCCGGGATGAGCGTGCGTGCTTCGGCCTGATCGAGATTGCGCGTCGCGTGCCGTCCCACGGCGGCGATGTAGATGCCGGTGCCGGCGCCAATCGAAAGACCAACCATGTGCAAGATGAGTAGTGTCTTGTAGAGCACGGCGACCTCCCGCCAGTTCAAATGCCTATATCAGGGTTTTGCCTGCGCCTGCTTCGGCAGGTTCTTCGGCATGAACTCGATGTAGGGCGTCGATACCTTCACGCCGGGCGCGGCCGGCGCTGGCGCCGGCTCGCCGGTGGGCCCGAGCGCGCGAATGTAGCGGTAGATCGCGACAAGGTCGGCATCATTCGCATCGCGCAGGTTGAACCACGGCATTGGCGGGCGCATCGGCTGGCGCACGCGCGCAAGCCAATCCTTTTCGCTGATGCCCTGCACGTAAAGCCGCAGGTTCACAGGGTAGCTCGTGCCCCAAGGACCCTGGAAGCCGACGATGCTGCCAGTGAGCCACTGCTCGCTCGGGATCTTCCCCGCGGCCTCGGGGTAGCCGGGGGTGTGGCAGTCGTTGCAGCCGCCCGTGACGACGAGGTAGCG
>DKBM01000060.1:0-33543 GCA_002451215.1 Proteobacteria bacterium UBA6900 | reverse complement strand
AACACATCTCCCGGGTACGCTTCGCGCCCGGGCGGGCGACGCAGCAGCAGCGACACCTGACGGTAGGCCCAAGCCTGCTTGGTGAGATCGTCATAAATGATAAGCGCATCCTGACCGCGGTCCCGGAAGTACTCTCCCATTGAACAGCCGGAGTAGGGCGCGATGTACTGCATCGCCGCCGAGTCCGAGGCCGAGGCAGCGACCACGATGGTGTATTCCATCGCGCCAAACTCCTCGAGCTTTCGCACCACGTTCGCAACCGAGCTCGCTTTCTGGCCAATTGCGACATAAATACAGATGAGGTCCTTTCCCTTCTGGTTGAGAATGGTGTCGATGGCAATCGCCGTCTTGCCGGTCTGGCGGTCGCCGNNGTCGCCGATGATGAGCTCGCGCTGACCGCGGCCGATCGGCACCATGGCGTCAATCGCCTTGACGCCGGTCTGCACTGGCTGCGACACGCTCTTGCGCCAGATGACACCGGGCGCGATCTTTTCTATCGGTGAGGTTTCCTTCGCGTTGACCGGCCCCTTGCCATCGATTGGCTGGCCGAGCGAATTCACCACGCGTCCGATCAGCTCCGGACCGACCGGTACTTCCAGGATGCGGCCCGTGCACTTGACGGTGTCACCCTCGGAGATGTGTTCATAATCGCCCAGCACCACCGAGCCGACCGAGTCGCGCTCGAGGTTAAGCGCCAGACCGAAGGTATTTCCGGGAAACTCGAGCATCTCGCCTTGCATGGCGTCCGACAGACCGTGGATGCGGCAAATACCGTCGGTCACCGACACCACCACGCCCTCGGTACGCACCTCGGGTGCGACCGAGAGCGACTCGATGCGCTTCTTGATGAGGTCGCTGATTTCGGAAGGATTAAGCTGCATGATTCTTGTCCTCTCTACAGATTCAGTGAGGCCGCGAGTTTCTTCAACCGCCCGCGGACCGAGGCATCGATGACGAGGTCACCGGCCTGTATAAGCACGCCGCCGATCAGAGCCGAATCGACCTGCGTCGTTATGTTCACGTCCCGGCCGAAACGCCGTTTGAGCCCGGCGACGATCGACTCAACTTGAGCCGGATCGAGCGCAAACGCCGATATGACGGTTGCCTCGACTCGAGCCTCTGATTCACAGCGCATCTGCTCGAAGAGCTGCGCAATTTCCGGAAGCAATGTGAAGCGGTGATTGTCGACCAGCACGCGCAGGAAATTCTGCGCCTCCGGACTCTGCCCTTGTCCACATATTCCGACGACAACATCCGCCAGCCGCGCCCGATCAAAGCTGGGATCGGCGTCCAAACGGGCGATACGCGCGTCACTCGCGACGACCGTTCCCAGTGCCAGCATGCCAGACCAGGCCTCGGCCTGCGAACGCTTCTGCGCAAGCGCGAACGCGGCTTCCGCGTAAGGTCGGGCAACAGTTTTGGCTTCGGCCATGGCAACGGACCCTAGAGCTGCTTCACCACGTCATTGAGTAGTTTGGCGTGGGCGGCCTTGTCGATTTCCTTCTCGAGCACCCGCGTTGCGCCGTCCACCGCCAGTTGCGCGATGGTGCCACGCAGCTGCTCGCGTGCACGCGACACCTCCAGCTCGATATCGGCACGCGCCGCCACCAGCAGTCGCTCACCCTCGCCGTGGGCCTGGTGCTTGGCCTCCTCAACGATCTTGGCGGCGCGCTTGCCGGCCTCGGCGATGACGCCAGCGGCGTCCTCGCGCGCCTCACGAATGATGTCGACGGCCTTTTTTTGTGCGAGCTCGAGCTCCCGCCGGGACCGCTCCGCCTGCGCCAGCCCATCAGCAATATTCTTCTGGCGTTCGGCCATCGCGCGCATCAGGGGTGGCCACACCAGTTTCATGGTGAACCAGACCAACAGCGCGAAGGTGATCATCTGCCCCAGCAGCGTGATATTGAGATTCACGTTGCGTCCCTCCGGAGTAATTGCGGATTCGCCGACTCTAGCCGCCGGTCGCCTTGAGCGCGGCGGCGAACGGATTGGCGGTGGTGAACCACAGCGCCAGACCGACACCGATCATAGTGACCGCATCGAGCAGACCGGCGACGATGAACATCTTGACCTGCAGCGTAGGGATCATTTCCGGTTGACGCGCTGCCCCTTCGAGGAAGCGCCCGCCGAGCAGGCCGAAGCCGATGGCCGTGCCGAGCGCACCCATTCCGAGAATAAGACCGACCGCGATGGCGGTCATACCGTAAAGCGTTTCCATGAATGTGCCTCCGAGAAGTTGGGTAAGTTGATTAAAGACAAGAGCGTTAGTGGCTCTCTTCGTGCGCCATGCTGAGGTACACGATCGTGAGCACCATGAAAATGAAAGCCTGCAGCGTAATAATCAGAATATGGAATACCGCCCACGGCCAGGACAGCAGCGGCTGAATCCACCATGGCAAGAGCGCGATCAAGATAAAGATCATCTCGCCGGCATACAGATTTCCAAAAAGTCGTAACGAGAGCGAGAGCGGCTTGGCCAACAGTTCGACGATATTGAGCAACAGATTGGCCGGGAACAGATACGGACCGAACGGGTGCGTGAGAAACTCCTTCGCGTAGCCGATCGGGCCCTTGATCTTGAAGCTGTAGAAAATGATCAGCACCAAGACCGTAAGCGACAGGCCGAACGTGGCGTTCATGTCAGTCGATGGCACCACGCGCAGGTAGGGAACCCCAACCCAGCCAGCAAACAATGGCAACAGGTCAACCGGCACCAGATCCATAAAATTCCACAGGAACACCCAACAAAAGATCGTCAGCGCCAGCGGCGCAATGAGCTCGCTTCGGCCATGGAAGGTGTCCTTGACCTGGCGATCGGCAAACTCGACGAGGATCTCGACGAAATTCTGCAATCCGCCAGGCACGCCGGCGGTGGCACGTACGGCAGCGCGCCGGAACACAAAGAAGAAGACCAACCCGAGGACAACGGAGAATATCAGCGTGTCCAGGTGCAGGGTCCAGAACCCCTGCCCAACTGTGAGATTCGTCAGGTGGTGAACGATGTAGTCGGTGGCGGATCCACCGCTGTGCCCGGTGCTCATGCCCTATCCACCTTGATCGTCGGAACACTCGGCAGCAGCGCCAACCAGTAAATCAGAAGTGTGGAAGCGTAGCCGGCCAGCAGCGGAAGCGCCGCAAGCCGCCACCAGGCAATGGCAAGCAGGAAGGACCCTGCCGTGACCAAGAATTTGATCGCTTCGGCGAGATAAAAACTCCGCAGGACCGGCCGTGCTCCCTGGACACCGCCATGGAAGGCAAGCAAGGCGAAAGCCAGACTGGCTCCGGCGCCGATGAGACCTCCGACCAGCGCGGCCAATGCTGGCGCCGCGCCCCAGATCAGAAAGACCCCGCCAGCAACCAGAATGGTAGCGCCGAGTTGGGCCGCGACAATTCTGTAAGCCGTTGATTTGCCGGTCATCAAGAGAAGCTCGCCAAATGGTGACAGACGGCTCACCACAGATACGCGAAGTTACGCTCGCTAAAGCTGGGCCCAACTTGTGGTTGCCCCATTTTGGGGCAGCTAAGTAATGCGCGCGCCCGCAGCGGCACGAAGGCCGGTGCGGGCAAGGCCGCGCAGTATAAGAGCCGGGTGTTACAGGGTCAACGCTGGCGGCCGGCGGTTTCCGGCCAACCCTGTCCCGCCTGGACAGCGTGAGCTAAAGCTTGGTGATGTTTTGCTGGAAGATTGCCTTGTGCACATCCCCAACGCTGATGATCCCGACGAGCTTTGAGCCTTGCGAAACAGGGATACGGCGGATGCGGTTGCGAAACATGATGGACGCCGCCTTCAATACTGGCAGCTCGGGCTCGACGGTAAACACCCGCGGACTCATGAGATCCGAAACCTTCATGTTGACGACATCCCGGTAGTCATGCTCGAGCGCTTCATAGTCCACCACAGTCGGGTTCTCCATCATGTCATCCAGGGTAGGAAACATCCCGTGCAGGATGTCCTTCTCGGAAATGACACCGACGATCTGGTCGGAACTGTCGACCACTGGCATACCGCTGATCTTGTTGAAGCACATCACGGTCGCCACGTCGCGGATAAGGTCGTCCGGCCGCGCGACTTTCACGGCGGTACTCATAATGTCTCTAACAATCATCCTCTCTCCTCCAGGCAGATTTCCGGGTTAGGGCCCGATATTGGTGTAGTGGTTGGCGCCGCGTTCGCAGCATGCCCTGACGCGGCCAGACATGTTACCGGCGGGCTGCTTTGGGTCGCCACAAGAAACCCGATATGCGGCTATGAAGTGACCTTATTCGCGCCGCCCAAAAATCGGGCATTCAAGGAAATCGGCTAATTGGCGCGCGTCGGGACCGGGCGCGGCGGACTGGCGAAAACGGCCGAAAAATGGCCGGTTACTGTGGCTTCGGCTCGACCGGCTTGTCCGCCGGCGCGGCGGCCGCGGGAACTTCGGTCGGTTCTGGCGCCTGGGCACCCGGCGCCATCCCGCGCGCAGTAGACTGCTTGCCGGCGATCTCGGCCGCAAGTTTCTTTGCTTCCTCGACTTCCGAGGGCTTCATGCTCGCCATCAGCGCATCGCGCCGCTTGGCCGCCTGCTCATTGCCCTGCTCCGCGGCACGCAGGTACCAGGCCAGCGCCGGGACGAGATTGTCCGGCATGCGATAGCCGAACTCATAGAGGATACCCAGCTCGAGCTGCGCGTCGCGATTGCCCTGCTCGGCATTTTGGCGCAGCGCCGCGAGCGCGGGCGGCTCGTCGGCCGCGTAAGCCGGTACGGCGAACAAGCATACCGCAAGGATGGTGAGCAGGAATCTCATGTGCTGGGGTCTCCTTCTTCGTTTTTATAGTCTGTTCGGCCCACGAGCGCCAGCCAGACCTGGCCGATCACCCGCACCCGACCCCACGACACGGCTAGCGAATGCGCGCCAGGATGCCATCCAGCTGGTCGAGGCTCGTGTACTCAATCACCAGCTTGCCACGTCCGCGCCGTCCCGCCTGGATTCTCACTTTGGCGCCGAGCTTGTCGGAGAGCTTCTGAGTCAGCGCGCGTACGTCGGGATCCACGCCGCTGCGCTTGCGCGGAGCCGGCTTCTCGGTCAGGCGGCGGACCAGCTGCTCGGTCTCGCGCACCGACAGTCCGCGCTCGACCACCTGACGAGCGGTCTTGCTCTGCTGCGCACCATCGAGCGCGAGCAGCGCGCGCGCGTGGCCCATATCCATCTTGCCCTTCTCGAGCATCTCGCGCACATCGGCATTGAGCGTGAGCAGCCGCAACAGGTTGGTCACCGCGGCGCGGGAACGTCCTACTGCCTCGGCGACCGCCTGATGCGTCATGCGAAACTCGTCGATGAGACGCTGCAGCGCGTTCGCCTCTTCTACAGGGTTCAGATTTTCGCGCTGGATGTTCTCGATCAGCGCAATGGCGATGGCGGCCTCGTCGGGGATATTGCGCACCACCGCCGGGATATTTTCGAGACCGGCAAGCTGTGCAGCTCGCCAGCGCCGCTCACCGGCGACGATCTCGTAGTTTCCCGCCGCGATCGGGCGCACCACGATTGGCTGCACGACTCCCTGGGACTTGATCGAGGCGGCCAGCTCTTCCAGTGCCCCCTTGTCCATGTGCGTGCGCGGCTGATACTTGCCACGCTGCAACAGGTCGATCGGCAAGTGTTTCAGCTCCTCGCGCGCCGCGTGTGCCGCCTCGTAGGAGGAGCCAAGCAGCGCGTCCAGGCCGCGACCAAGTCTTTGCTTTTTCATTACGCCGCTGCCTCTCCTGCCTCGCGCCGCAGGAGTTCGCCGGCCAGCGCGAGATAGGCCTGCGCGCCTTTTGACTGCATGTCATAGCTGATCACGGCCTTGCCGAAACTCGGCGCCTCGGCGAGCCGCACATTGCGCGGGATGATGGTGCGGTAGAGCTTGTCGCCGAAGTGTTCCTTGAGCTGGGCTGAGACCTCGTTGTCGAGCTTGTTGCGCGGATCAAACATGGTACGCAGCAAGCCTTCGATTTGCAGGCGCGGGTTGAGCCCCTCGCGCACCTTGCGAATGGTATTCATCAGTGCGGTTAGCCCCTCGAGCGCGTAGTACTCACACTGCATCGGGATAAGAATGGAATCCGCGGCACTGAGTGCGTTCACCGTAAGCAGGCTCAACGCCGGCGGGCAGTCGATCAGCACGAAATCATATTCGTTGCGCACTCCATCGAGCGCGGTACGTAGCCGGCGCTCACGCCGGTCCAGCTCGATTAGCTCAACCTCGGCTCCTGCCAAGCGGCCGTTCGCCGGCACCAGATCGTAACCGCTCTCCGTAGGAAGCCGCGCCTGCTCGATTGCCTCAAGCCCCAGAAGCACCTCGTACGTGGTAATGCGGGGCTCGTCCTTGCTGATGCCGCTGCCCATGGTGGCGTTACCCTGGGGATCGAGATCCAAGAGCAGCACGCGCCGGCGCGTCTTCACCAGCGACGCTGCCAGATTGATACTGGTGGTGGTCTTGCCGACCCCGCCCTTCTGATTGGCGATGGCGATAATGCGCCCCATCGCGGGTCACTCCTTTCTGCGCGGTGTAATGATGACCAGATGCCGCTCGGCATCGAGTCCGGGAATTTCAAGCGCTATGACGTCGATCACCTGGAAGGAGGCCGGCATGTGCGCGAGCTCTTCGCGCGGCAACACCCCTTTCATGGCGAGAATCCGGGTATCCGGACCCGCAAGATGACCGCACGCGGCGAGCATATCAGGGATTGAAGCGAAGGCGCGAGAGACCAGCGTAGCGAATTTCCGCTCACTGCGGAAATTTTCGACGCGAGCGGCGACAACTGCGACATTCCTTAGACTGAGCGCGTGCACCGCCTGCCGGACGAAAGCCAGCTTCTTGCGGTTGCTATCAAGCAGGGTGAACTGGAGATCCGGACTGGCGCACGCCAGCGGAATGCCCGGCAGTCCAGCCCCGGTGCCGACATCGATTACCTGTGGCCCACGCAGGTAGGGGAGCACGGCAAGACTGTCCAGCAAGTGGCGCCCGATCATTTCCTGCGGATCACGCACTGCCGTGAGATTGTGCGTGCCGGCCCACCTTTCCAGCAAGCGCACATATGCGACCAGCTGTTGCGCACAGCCCGGTTCCAGCGCGAGGCCCATGGCCTTCGCGCCCTGCGTTAGGCTTTCTTCTAGCTGCATGCGCGGTCGGGGAAAAGTTGGCCGCGCATTGTGGCGCCCTAGCCGGGCGCCCAGCAACTGCCGCCCGGCTAGGGCTTGGCGGCGCCCGAACTCAGGCCTTCTAGGGCGCCCGTCATCTTCTTAACGACTTCCGCGCGGTCGTTGATGCCATGACGCGCGACGATGGCCTCCGGCGAGACATAGCCGATCCATACTTCGCCTTTGGCGTCCTGCCAGACGAGCGCCTTGAGCGGAAGATCGATGCCGGCGGTCTGGTTGGTCTGCATAAGTGGCGTGCCGAGCTTGGGATTTCCAAAGATGAGAAGCTCGGTCGGGCGTAGCTCCATACCGGCTTTCTTGGCCGCGGCTGCGTGATTTACACGCGCTACCAGGGTGATGCCCTTTTCCTTGAGCGCGGCCGCGAAGCGATCCGCCGTCACGCTCACGCTGTGGCTGCTCTTTTTGGTCACCAGGCCATCGGCTGCCTGCGCGAGCGGGATCAGCAGAAACAACGCGACGATCGTCGTAAGGGAAAAGCGCATATTCCATCTCCTTTGGTAAGTGGGTCTTTTTCGGTGGGCTTGTCTTGTGCAGCAATAGTTTTGGTCGTGCGCCCAAGGCACTTCTTACCGGCGCTTCAGCTTCGCTTCATCCCGCCGCGCTGACCATTCATCCAAAAATCGGCGCGATTTGCCCGGTACCGGCGGTAAGTTACGCAGCGGTTACGTCCAGGGAATTCCCAAACAATACGGAGGAAGACATGAAACACATTATTGCTGCAGTTGCCGCCATGACACTCACTCTGCCTGTCATGGCAGCGGACCCGGTCAAGCCGACCGAGGCGCCGGCGCCGGTTTCTGCGGCGACCCCGTCCGCCGCGGCATCCACGGGCACGGTGGCCCGCGCACAGTTCACCAGCGCCATCAATGACCGCGAACCGGCAGATGTCCTGACAAGTCTCAACAACGACCAAACCCAAATCTATTACTTCACCGAACTTAAGGGCTTCGAGGGCCAGAAAGTTACACACCGCTGGGAGCACGATGGCAAGGTGATGCACGAGCAGGCGTTTGAGGTGAGCGCGCCGCGCTATCGCACCTATACCAGCAAGACGCTGGATCCCTCGTGGACCGGCGAGTGGAAGGCTTCCGTAGTCGACAGCAGCGGCGCGACGGTTTCCGCCAACACTTTCAGCTACCGAAAGGCCGAGACGAGCGCGCCGGCGTCCCCGGCGACGGAGCCGGCCGCGCCGGCGAGTAAACCCTAGTTGCCACCGATGCCGGCTGTCGCGATGCTACCGGCGTCACTCAGTGATGACGCCGGCTTTTGTTTGGTGGTCGCTCGCTAGCGCGTCGCCGCCGAACCGCGTTTGAGGTGAACCAGCAGCAGCGAGATAGCAGCCGGTGTGACGCCCGATAGGCGCGCGGCCTGGCCCAGGGTTGCCGGCCGGTGGGTCGCAAGTTTCTGCCGCACCTCAACCGACAGGCCGCGCACGTTGTGGTAATCAAGCTGCGTGGGCAGCAACGTTTCTTCGTGTCGGCGATGAGCGGCAATCTCTTCGGCCTGCCGATCGATGTAGCCGGCGTACTTGGCATCAATCTCGAGCTGCTGTGCCACCTCGGCATCATCCACGGCGGGGCCGGCGTCTGGCAGCGTCATGAGTGTCGCGTACGAAATCTCCGGGCGGCGCATAAGCTCTATCAGGTTCTGATCGCGCCCCAGCACCTGACCCAACACCTGCGCGACTTTGGCGCCGGCGGGCGTCGCGGGGCGTATCCACGTGGCGCGCAACCGCGCGCGCTCGCGCTCCAGCCGCTCGCGCTTCTGGCTGAAGCGCCGCCAGCGCGCCGCGTCGACGAGTCCCAGCGCATGGGCCGTCTCGGTCAGACGCAGATCGGCGTTGTCCTCGCGCAGCGTCAGGCGATACTCGGCACGCGAGGTAAACATACGGTACGGCTCGCTGACGCCGCGTGTGATGAGATCGTCGATCAGCACACCAAGATAGGCCTGGTCGCGCCGGGGCCACCATCCGGGTTCGCCGCGCGCGTGGCGCGTGGCGTTGATCCCGGCGACAAGCCCCTGCGCGGCGGCTTCTTCGTAACCAGTTGTACCGTTGATTTGGCCGGCGAAGAAAAGGCCCGAGAGCGCCTTGGTTTCCAGTGTTGGTTTCAGGTCGCGCGGATCGAAGTAGTCATACTCGATGGCATAACCGGGTCGGGTCATCACCGCATTCTCGAAGCCGGCGATCGACCGCACCAGCGCGAGCTGCACGTCATATGGCAAACTGGTGGAGATGCCGTTCGGATAGAACTCCCCGCTCGTAAGCCCTTCCGGTTCGACGAAGATCTGATGGCGGTCCTTGTCCGCAAACCGCATCACCTTGTCTTCAACCGACGGGCAGTAACGTGGCCCGATTCCTTCGATCACCCCGGCGTACATAGGCGAGCGATCGAGGCCACCACGAATGATCTCGTGCGTACGCGTATTGGTATAGGTGATAAAACACGACAGCTGACGCGGATGCTCGGCCGTGGAGCCCATAAAGGAAAAAACCGGCGTCGGGGCATCGCCCGGCTGCTCCTGCATCACCGAGAAATCAATGCTGCGGCCGTCAAGACGCGGCGGCGTGCCGGTCTTCAAGCGCCCGACGTGCGGCATCAGCTCGCGCAGGCGCGCGGCGAGCGCGTTGGCGGGTGGATCGCCGGCACGTCCTCCCTGGTATTGCGACAAACCGATGTGAATCTTGCCCGCGAGAAAGGTTCCGGTAGTCAGCACCACGGTGCGCGCCCGGTACTTGAGCCCCATCTGGGTCACCACACCTACTGCCTGGCCATTCTCTACGATCAGGTCATCGACCGACTGCTGAAAGAGCGCCAGGTTCGGCTCGACGTCGAGCAGCGTCCGCACCGCCTGTTTGTAGAGCAGGCGGTCGGCCTGCGCCCGGGTGGCGCGCACCGCCGGTCCTTTGCGAGCGTTCAGAATCCGAAACTGAATTCCGGCACGATCGGCCGCCCGCGCCATCAGCCCGCCCATGGCATCAATTTCCTTGACGAGATGCCCCTTGCCGATGCCGCCGATGGCCGGGTTGCAGGACATCTGCCCGATGGTCTCGATGTTCTGGGTGAGCAGCAGAGTGCGCGCACCCATGCGCGCGGCCGCAGCAGCCGCCTCGGTACCGGCGTGGCCGCCGCCAATTACGATCACATCGAAAATATCCGGATGCTGCATTGGGCTATGTTCCCGGCGTGGCCGCGCATGATAGCACGCCGCTCTCGCCTCTCCCGGGAGCTGGGCTAAGCTTCTGGGACCGACACCCGTCACACATCGCCTCTTCCATGTCACTTCCGCAGGAAAGATTGTCTGCCAATGTGCACCCGCTGTTGAACGCAATCATCGAGCGCATCGGCCAGGTGATCCTTGGCAAGGAACCGCAGGTGCGGCTCGCGCTGGCGTGCATGCTTGCCCGCGGGCACCTGCTCATCGAAGACCTGCCAGGCGTAGGCAAGACCACACTGGCACACACGCTTGCGCAGGTACTGGGACTTGAGTTCAAACGACTGCAGTTCACCAGCGACTTGTTGCCGGCCGACATTCTCGGGGTATCGATTTACCAGCCCCAGACCAGCAGCTTCACCTTCCACCCGGGCCCGATCTTCACCCAGGTGCTGCTGGCCGATGAAATCAACCGCGCCACACCGAAGACGCAGAGCGCGCTGCTGGAGGCGATGGAAGAGCGCCAGGTCTCGGCGGAGGGTGCTACGCATCGGCTGCCCGAACCGTTCTTCGTCATTGCCACCCAGAATCCGCATCACCTGATAGGCACGTTCCCGCTGCCGGAGTCTCAGCTCGACAGGTTCCTCATGCGCATCGAGCTCGGCTACCCGGATCGCGCGGCCGAGCGCGGGCTGCTCAAAGGACGCGACCGGCGCGGGCTGCTCGAAACGCTGGCGGCGGTCATCGACCCACCGCGATTGGTGACACTGCAGCAACAGGTGGCACGGGTGCACGCCGCTGATGCGCTGCTCGACTACGTGCAGGATCTGCTTGATGCCACTCGGCACGCGGCACGCTTCGCCGAGGGGCTTTCGCCGCGCGCCGGGCTTGCGCTGCTTGCTGCGGCACGCGCCTGGGCGCTGCTCGCGGGGCGCGACATCGTATTGCCGGAGGACGTGCAGGCGGTCGCGATCTCGGTGATCGGTCATCGCCTGCGACCTGTTGGCGCGGGGGGCGAACCGCGCGCGCAGGTAGTGCAGCGGCTGATTGAGTCGGTGCCGATACCGTAGGCGTGGTGCGATCGGCCCAATCGTGGACTTGAACGGTTTCTGCCGACCGGGGAACCACCATGGCGAGCGCGATAGAAGACGATGTTGTCACGCTCGATCGGCGTTCGATCTATATCCTTCCTACCCGGGCGGGGGTCGCGTTCACAGGTTTGTTGTTTGTCCTGTTGGTTGCGGCGATCAACTACAGCAATGGCCTCGCCTATGGCCTGACCTTCCTGCTGGCCGCGGTGGCGCTGGTAGCGCTCCTCTATACACATCGCAACCTGCATCGTGTACGGATCTCGACCGGTAACGCACCGCCGGTTTTTGCCGGGGAGGTAGCGAGCTTCGAGGTGTGCCTCAGCAACAGCGGGCAAACACCGCGTGTCGCCCTGAGGGTAGAGCAGGAAGAAGCGCGGTCCGGCGCGCGCCCACCCTGGCGCATGGCGGGGCGCATGCAAGTAGCCCGCGTGCATCTCGGCGAAGGCGAAACCGCCTGCGTCACGGTCAGCCTTCCGACGCTGCGGCGCGGATATCTCCACGCGCCAGCCATCAGCCTGTCCACAGAGTTTCCGCTGGGCATCGCGCACGCGTGGTCGCGACGCGTGATGCTGCCGACGCGAGTTCTGGTGTATCCGCGCCCTGCCCCGCCGCGGCCGCGGCTCGCGGCCGCCGGTGGCGGGGAACAGGCGGGCACCGGCGCCGCGCGCAGCGGCGACGATTTTGCCGGGTTGCGCGAGTATGCGCGCGGCGACTCGCTTCGGCATGTGCACTGGAAGGCAGTGGCACGGGGTCAAGGATGGCTTACCAAAGAATTTGGTGGCGGAGCCCTCGGGGTGCAGTGGCTTGATTGGGACGCCTTGGAGGGTCTCGAGGCCGAGGTGCGTTTATCGGTGTTAACGCGCTGGGTATTGGACGCCGAACAAGTTGGCGAACTTTATGGATTGCGTTTGCCCGGGAAGATCGTTGAGCCGGGCTCAGGAGAGGCGCACCGCGACTGTTGTCTAGTCGCGCTGGCTCTGTTTGGGGAGTCCTGATGCGCGCGCTGGAACCAGTCCCGGATCGCGCTGCCCTGCTCTCGCTGGCGGTGGCCGGCACTGTCGCTGTGGCGCCCTATGCGCTCGAGCTTCCAATCTGGCTGGTTCTGTTGTTTCTGGCCTTCGCGCTGTGGCGCTACGCTATCGAACGCTGGTCTCTCTATCATCCGGGCCGCACGCTGCGGTACGCGCTGACCGGGCTTGCCGTGGCGCTTACCTTTCAGCAGTACCACACCCTCCTCGGGCGGGATGCGGGGCTCATGTTGCTCATTGCGCTGCTTGGGGTGAAGTTCCTCGAGCTCAAGCGCTATCGCGACTATCGGGTGAGCGCATTTCTATTCTATTTGGTCATTCTCGGCGCGTTCCTTTACGAACAATCGCTGGCGCTCGGACTCTATGCGTTGGTAGCGGTGCTGGCCAATACAGCAGCCCTCGTGCATTTTGCGGCACCGGATGAACTGAATCTCGGCGCACGTCTGCGCCTGGCGAGCGGACTGATCTTCAGGGCCCTCCCGCTAATGCTGCTGCTCTATTTCCTGTTCCCGCGCCTGCATGGCGCGCTCTGGGCCCTGCCAGATGATTCCTCACAGGCGTTGACCGGTCTGGACGACACCATGCAGCTCGGCGACATCAATCACCTGGCCGAGTCGAGTGACCTGGCGATGCGAGTGACATTTGAAGGAGAAATTCCAGCGCGGCGCGATCGCTATTTCCGCGCGCTGGTACTGTGGGAGACCGACGGCCGCAGTTGGCGTCGCGGGCCAGCGCTCGGCGACGCAGCTGAAATGGTTCCGCGCGGTCCGCCATGGCGCTACGAGGTTGTGCTCGAACCGAGCAACCGCCGCTGGCTTCCCGCATTGGACCTGCCCTTTGGGCCACCGCCTCAGGCGCGAGTTCGCGCGGGTTTTACGCTTGAGCACCGCGAAGCGGTCCGGGAACGCTTGCGCTACGCCCTGACGTCATTCATGCGCTATACCACCGGCGAACTGACTGAACGCGAGCGTGCTGCTGCACTGCAACTTCCGGACACGATTTCGCCGCGGGCAAGGGCGCTGGCAAAGGAATGGGCAACGGAGCACGGCGATGCGCGCGAAATCGCCAATGCCGCGCTGACGCTGTTTCGCCGCGAGGCATTTGTCTACACGCTCACGCCTCCTCCGCTTGGCGCAGATCCGGTCGACGAGTTCCTGTTCGGCACAAGGCGGGGGTTCTGTGAGCACTACGCTGCCGCCTTCGTCACGCTCATGCGCGCCGCTAACGTGCCGGCGCGCGTGGTCACCGGCTACCAGGGCGGCGAAGTGAACGACGCAGGAGGGTATCTCATGCTACGCCAGCAGGATGCACATGCCTGGGCAGAGGTATGGGTTGCCGGCACCGGCTGGACACGCTTTGACCCGACTGCCGCGATCGCGCCGGAGCGGGTCGAACTCGGCAGTGATGCGGTACGACGCATGGCGGCGGCCGGTCGGCCGCTCGGTGTCGGTCCGATAGCTGACTCGCTGCAAGGCATTGAGATCGGAATATTTGAGCGCGGTTGGCTCACCACCCGACTCTATTGGGACCTTGCCAACCTTAGCTGGTATCGCTGGGTCACCGACTTCGGACCGGAACGTCAGCGCGAGCTGCTCGCGGCCCTCGGGCTCGAGCGAGTCAGCCTGCGTGGGCTGCTGTTGCTGATGATGACGGCGGTGTTGGCGGTAGCACTGCTTTACGCCTTGTGGCTCGCACGCAACCGCGAGCGACTTGATCCTGCCCAGCGCGCCTATGCGCGCTTCTGTCGCAAGCTGGCGCGGGCTGGTGTCGCGCGTGCGCCGGCAGAGGGGCCAGTCGCGCTGGCCGAGCGGGCGATGGCGCACTTGCCGGATAAGCGCGCGGCCATCGATGCCATCACAAAAAGTTACGTCGCGGCGCGCTACGGTTCCGGGGGCAGAATCGCGCTCTCCCCGCTTCGGCGCGCGGTGCGCGCATTTCGCTGAGGCGCCCTCTAGCTGCCGACGCAGCAAGTACTTGTCTAGTGCAAGTAGATTGATCGAAAAGAGAACGACCTCAACGCTCAATCATCTGTGGCCATATTTGCGACCGTAACATCAAGACGCCCCTCGATCCGCATCACCTGCGCGACGGCGTGTGATGCAGGCGAAGACTTTTGAGATGCTGGGTGTCCGGGAGGGAATCCGATCGTGAGAAACGTTAGTCCCAGTGCGTTCGGCAACCAGAACGGTCCTAGTGGAACGACGCTTATCCACAACATCAGCAGGATACCGTCGGTGATCGAAGTGATCGTCTTGATCATTCCAGCAAGTTCAGCGCCGTAAGTGCTGAGATCTGGAAATCAGGATGCGGCGGGATCCTGATGAACTTGGACCGAGGCGTTCGGGCAGCTCTCGTTGATGAGGACTCGCTCAACCAAGACGGAAACTTCCTGGGAGCGAATGAGGGGGCCAAGGATCGCAAAGAATTAGATTCTGTCAAATGCTAAGTGTCTGATAGGTAAAGAGAAATAAGTTATATCTCAAGTACTTGTCTCAAGTGTAGCGTCAAGTGTTTGTCTTGTATAGATAAATAGGACTGGATTCCTCAAGACGTGGGTGGCTGTTGGGGGGGGCCGAGGGCGGGACAGTTTCGGCTCACGACTTTGACGCGAGACTTGGCCGCCTAGGGGCCAGTTCGGCGATCAGTTGCGATCAAGTCTGCTTGCAGATTCTGACTCTGTCGCAGCTCAATCTTCGGCTCAGTTTGAGCCGCTCACCCGACTGGCAATTCTTGCCTAGCGATCCAGGGCGGCGGGAAACTTTTGATGAGGTGAGCAGCCGACTGTTCTCGATGGGTCTGACACGCCTTGGGGTCGAATGTGCGGTCCATTTACTTGCCGATGCAAAAGTCAGCAAAGATGCGCCCAAGCAGATCGTCAGCTGTGAACTCCCCCGTAATCTCACCGAGCGCGTGTTGCGCGAGACGCAGCTCTTCTGCTAGCAGTTCCCCGGCCTTGCTGGCGCCAAGCTGCAGCATTCCCTGCTCAAGGTGTTGGTGCGCCCGCGTCAGTGCCTCAATATGCCGCCGACGCGCCGAGAAGTTACCTTCGCCCGCTGGTTGCAGCCCCGCCGCGGCGCGAAGCTGTTCACGCAGGAGTTCGATGCCCTCACCGGTCTTGGCGGAAAGGGAAACCTCGGGCCCGTGTTCGGTGAGTCGCGTGCCAGCAAACTCGCCGGTGAGATCGATCTTGTTACGAACCCGCAGACACGTCAGGCCGACCGGCAGATGTTCGCGAGCCACTCGGGTTAAGTGTGGATCTGTAGCGCTTGCGTCGTACACAAACAAGGCAAGGTCAGCGCGCGAAAGCTGGTCGCGCGCGCGTCGTACACCTTCCGCTTCGATCTCATCGGACGCCGCGCGTAACCCGGCAGTATCGATTATGTGAAGTGGCATCCCGTCGATAGAAATGCGTTCGCGCAGCACGTCCCGAGTCGTCCCGGGCTGTGGGCTGACGATGGCCACATCGCTTCGTGCCAGAGCATTGAGCAAGCTCGACTTGCCGGCGTTTGGCGGTCCGGCAATGACCACCGCAAGACCATCGCGCAACAAGGTGCCCTGCCGGGCGTCACGCTGCAACGCCTCTATGCTGGCAGTCAGGTCCCTGATCGACTTGGCGATACGCGCGTCAGCGAGAAAGTCGATCTCCTCTTCCGGAAAGTCGATGGCCCCCTCGACATGGGTTCGCATTGCAACAAGGGCCTCGGTTATCGCGCTTACGCGACGCGAGAAGTCACCCTCCAGCGAGCGAAGCGCTGCGCGCGCGGCTGCGGTCGAACTGGCATCGATAAGGTCGGCAATCGCCTCCGCTTGGGCAAGATCGATCTTTCCGTTCAGGAATGCGCGCTCGGAAAACTCGCCAGGGCGAGCGAGCCGGGCGCCGAGCTGGATGATTCTGGCAAGCAAGCTATCGAGTACTACCGGGCCACCGTGACCCTGCAATTCGAGGACATCCTCGCCGGTGAAAGAGGCGGGGCCCGGAAAGAACAGCGCGATGCCTTGATCGATCGGTTCGCCCTGGA
This sequence comes from Proteobacteria bacterium UBA6900, assembly GCA_002451215.1. GTDB lineage: Bacteria > Pseudomonadota > Gammaproteobacteria > Acidiferrobacterales > Sulfurifustaceae > SM1-46. The sequence goes on along the minus strand of DKBM01000060.1, from coordinate 17,073 downwards.
CCCCACGAAAACGGGCGAAGAGGGCGGTGCGCGGTAACGGCAGCGTCTCGAGCAGGGCCTGAGCAATTGCGCGCGTCTCCGGCCCACTAACCCGCACGATGCCAATCCCGCCGCGGCCGGCCGGGGTTGCGATGGCAGCAATGGTGGTTGCGACCGTCATGCGAGGAAATACTCCGGGTGCGGGCCTGGCACCCGACACTTCACGCAACCTGGTCGATGCCCAAGCTACTTGCTGGTGGCCCCAATCACCTTGTTAATACGCCACTGTTGCGCGATAGAAAGAAGGTTGTTGACTGTCCAGTAAAGCACCAAGCCTGCCGGGAAGAACAGGAAAAACACCGTGAAGAAGACCGGCATGATCTGGAAAACGCGCGCCTGGATGGGATCGAGCGGCTGGGGATTAAGCTTCTGCTGCAGAAACATGCTCGCGCCCATAACCAGAGGGAGCACGTAAAACGGGTCTTGCGCGGAGAGATCACGAATCCAGAAGATCCATGGGGCTTGCCGCATCTCGACGCTCTCAAGTAGCACCCAGTACAAGGCAATGAATACCGGGATCTGAATGACAATCGGCAGGCAGCCGCCGAGTGGGTTGATCTTCTCGGTCTTGTACATCTCCATCATGGCCTGATTCAGCTTCTGGCGGTCATCGCCGTAGCGCTCCTTGAGGGCCTGAATGCGCGGCTGGAGCTTTTTCATGTTGGCCATGGACTTGTAGCTCGCGGCAGACAACGGATAGAACGCCAGCTTGATCAGTATGGTGAGGGCAATGATGGCCCACCCCCAGTTGCCGATGAAACGATGCAACCAGTCAAGCAGCCAGAACAGCGGGGCCGAGATTAGCGTGAGCCATCCATAGTCGACCGTCAGGTCCATGCCTTCGGGCAAAGTCTTCAGAATGCGATGCTCCTTCGGTCCAGCGTAAAGCTGCGCAGCAAGGACGCCGCTCGCGCCCGGCGCCAGCTCAACCGCCTTGAGCGACTTGAACCCAAGGATGTGGCGCTGTCCTTGCACGTCCGAATAAAACTCGCTTCGCGCATCGACCCCGGGAAGCCATGAGGCGACGAAGTAATGCTGGAGCATCGCGACCCAGCCGCCCGTGACTTCTCGCTTGAGCGGCTTCTTCGCCATGTCGTCCAACGGGATCTTTTCGTACTTCTCCGTCGGTGAGTAGATCGCTCCGCCCGTATAACTCGGTGCCGCCTTGAACATGCCGGAAGAGGGCGTGTGCGTGCGCTGGAACTGCCCGTAGAAGTAGCCACGCCAGGGCTTGCGGGTACTGTTTTCAACCCGGAATTCTACGTCGATCAGGTAGCTGCCCCGGTGCAGCACGTACGTCTTGGTGTAGCGCACGCCGGAGGGTGCGTTCCAGGTGAGCGGTATACGCAGCTCGGACTGCCCAGCCGCCAACCTATATTGTGTTGACTCGATACTAAATTGGACTTTGTGAGTCGGAAACGAACCCTCGTGCCCGACGAGGCCCGACTGCGCAATAAACAACTCGGTTCCGGACTCGCCCATCAGTTCAAACGGCTCGCCGGGTTTGTCCGCCGACACCGGATATCGTGGCAAATAGAGGCCCCGTAGATCGCCACCGAGCGTATCGATCGCAACTCGCAGCGTGTCCGTCTCGGCGGTCACTTGTTGAGCACTTGGCAGCTTGTCCGTTGGCTGCACAGCGGGTGTCGGCTGCGCTGGTTGGGTGCCTCCGCGGGGTGCGCTGGGCACATCCTTCGGCGGCGGCGCAGCGGGCACAGTGGGCGTAGCGCCGGGGGCTACCGCTGCCACTGGTGTGCCGGACTTCGGCGTCTGGTATTGATCCCACGCCTGCCAGATAAACATGAGCACCAGCGCGAGCGCGAAGAACAAAAACAGTCGGACGTTATCCATTGGCTTGAAACACCATGCTTGACGGTATCTAACGGGTCGAACGCGGCGGGACCGGATCGAAGCCGCCGCCATGGAATGGATGGCAGCGGCCTACGCGGCGTAGTGCGAGCCATGCGCCGCGGGCGGCGCCATGGGTCCGGACAGCGTCGGCCGCATATTGCGAGCAGCTGGGATGGAAGCGACAGCTTTGACCGAACCAGGGGCTGACCCAGTAGCGATAAATACCGATTAGTGAAAGGAGGATTCTTTGCATTGCTTTGTAATTCGCTCCCAGTGTCGATTCAGCGACGCGCGAAGTTGCTCGCCCGGTGCGTGCGCGGCGGCCGGCTGCGCCATTACCACTAGGTCTACGCTGGCAAGGCCGTTGCGCATGTGACGAAAAGACTCGCGCACTTGGCGCTTCAGGCGGTTACGGGTCACTGCGGCGGCCGCGGCCCGGCGCGAAATGGCCAAGCCTAGGCGAGCATGCCCAAGCCCGTTCGGTCGGGCTGCGATGCTGAAGTATTCGTCGCGCGAACGCAACCCGTGCTTCATCACGGCGGCAAAGTCGCGCGGTGCGAGCAGGCGAAGGGATTTGGAAAGCCCGTGGCGCGCGGGCGCCAAGCTATACGCTCAGGCGGGCGCGGCCCTTGCCGCGGCGACGGCTGAGAATAGCGCGGCCGCCCTTGGTCTTCATGCGGGCACGGAACCCATGGGTACGCTTGCGCTTAAGGACGCTCGGCTGAAAGGTGCGTTTCATGCTCTGTCGGTTCCGTGATCGTTACCGCGGGGCCATCTAGGTTCGGCCAGCCGCAAAAAGGGCGGCAACCTTACTGCCTCGTTCCGGCGGTTGTCAACCACACATGCTGGCGGCGAGCGGAGGTCTTGCGCCGCCCTCAAGCTGTGGATAACTCTTCATCGTGGCGTTAGACTTCCCGACCCTCGTCGCACCGGTTTCGCACCGTTCACCGCAATGCCAACAGAAGCGTGGAAAAGCTGCCTGGAACAGCTGGAGGATGAGCTGTCCGCTCAGCAGTTCAATACCTGGATTCGTCCGCTGCACCCACAGCTTGAGGGCGGCGTGCTCAGGTTGCTGGCGCCCAACAGGTTTGTCGTCGATTGGGTAAAGGAGCGCTTCCTGGAGCGAATCAAGGAGCTGCTTGCGGCGGCCGGGGAAGGAAATATCACCGCGGTGGAACTTGAAGTAGGCACCCAAGGACGTATCGCGCGCCCAGAGGAGTCACCACGAATCGCGGCGGTGGCGGCGCGCCGCGCAAGTCCGGTAATGTCGATCGGGCGGCTGAACCGCGATTTTACCTTCGCCAATCACGTGGAAGGAAAGTCAAATCAGCTAGCGCGTGCTGCAGCTCGACAAGTCGGGGAAAACCCTGGCGCGGCCTACAACCCGCTTTTCATTTACGGTGGGGTTGGGCTGGGCAAGACCCACCTTATGCAGGCTGCCGGAAACGTCATACTGGAACATCGACCGGAGGCGAACATAGCTTATGTGCATTCGGAACGCTTTGTGGCGGATATGGTCAAGGCGCTACAGCACAATGCCATCAATGATTTCAAGCGGTTATACAGGAACCTAGACGCGTTACTGATTGACGATATTCAGTTCTTCGTTGGGAAAGAGCGCTCCCAAGAAGAGTTTTTTCACACCTTCAACGCTCTGCTCGAAGGACAGCGCCAGGTGATCATCACAGCCGACCGCTACCCGAAGGAGCTTGAAGGTATTGAAGAGCGCCTGATATCACGCTTCGGCTCGGGGCTTGTCGTTTATATCGAGCCCCCGGAACTTGAAACCCGGGTGGCAATTCTGATGCACAAGGCTAAGCAGGAAGGAGTGGCGCTTCCGGAAGACGTAGCGTTCTTTGTCGCTAAGCGGGTTCGTGCAAATGTGCGAGAACTCGAGGGTGCCCTGCGGCGCATCATGGCGAGTGCCTTCTTTACCGGAAGGGCCATTGATATGGACCTCGTTACCGAGAGCCTGAAAGATCTCCTCTCGTTTCAAGAGCGATTGGTGACAATCAATAACATTCAGAAGACGGTCGCGGAGTACTACAAGATCCGTGTCTCCGATCTACATGCAAAGAGCCGTTCGCGCCAAGTCGCGAGACCCCGGCAACTGGCGATGGCTCTGGCAAAAGAGCTCACAACCCACAGCCTGCCGGAGATCGGGGACGCCTTCGGCGGTCGAGATCACACCACCGTGTTGCATGCCTGTCGCAAGATTCAGGAGCTTGCTTCCAGTGATGCGAGGATCAAGGAGGACTACGGCAATTTGCTGCGCATCCTTACCACATGAGTCTGTGCACAAGCCGTGTGCTGCCGGGATCATATCCGGCTGCCGCTGGAAACAGAGCGTTCTCAGGGATTTTAGTCAGAGGCTACCCACAGCAACGCGAACACTTGCCCTCAGGGTTAGATTGTCGCCATTGATCTGCAAAATGAGGCTCGTTTAGTGTTACCCACAGATCAAGAGTGTTCTAATAACTACTACAACAAGTTAATCCTTTATTAAAACGGAACCCCCTTTATGCACATAAGGTTCGTTCGTGAGGAACTACTGAAGCCGCTTTCCTATGTGGCAGGGGTCGTCGAACGGCGGCAAACGCTACCGATCCTGTCGTACTTGCTGCTGTCACAGGAAAACGATGTGGTCGAACTGATTGGTACTGACCTGGAGGTCGAGGTCATTGCAAGAGCCCGGGCTGAGGCGGCCGGCTCAGGCAAGGTAACAGTACCAGCCCGTAAGCTCTTGGACATTTGCAGGGCATTGCCGGCTGAGGCGGTGCTAGATATACGCAAGGAGGGGGACAAGGTTGTGGTAAAGGCGGGACGAAGCCGATTCGCGCTGACCACCCTGCCAGTAGCAGATTTTCCGAACCTGGAAACCACAAAATGGGACCTAACGGTCGGGCTAGTGCAGGGTGACCTCAAGCAAGCGCTCGAGCAGACGCATTTTTGCATGGCACAGCAAGACGTTCGGTACTACCTAAATGGGCTCCTGTTGGAATTGCGGGCGGGTATGCTGCGGCTGGTAGGAACAGATGGCCACAGAATGGCAATGACAGAAGTGCCGCTCGAGAATGCTCCCGCGGGGGAGCGTCAGGTGATTGTGCCACGCAAGGGTGTGCACGAGATATCCCGGCTACTGGAGCCGAACAGCGACGCAGTGGAACTGCGCTGGTCGGGTAATCACCTTCAGGCGCATACCGGTGCCTTCACGTTTACATCAAAGCTCATAGACGGCCGCTACCCGGACTACACGAAGGTATTGCCAACACAGCAGGGGAAGGCTGTTGTTGTGGACCGGACTGCGCTCCGCGAGGCGCTAGGCCGCGCAGCGATTCTCTCGAACGAAAAGTACCGCGGTGTTCGGTTGGGCTTATCCCAGAATTCCCTGAAACTTTCTGCGCACAACCCGGAACAGGAGGAGGCCCAAGAGGAAGTAGCAGCGGAGTATCAGGGAGAGCCGCTAGAGATCGGCTTCAACGTCACTTACCTCATGGATGCGATTGGCGCACTGGTAAGCGACCAGGTTCGGATCGGCTTGAACGACCCCAATAGCAGTTGCCTGATCGGCGCGCCCGGGAGTACTTATCCGCAGTACGTGATCATGCCGATGCGCCTCTAGAAAGCACGTTCCACGTGGAACGCAGCTCCGCGTTCCACGTGGAACCCCCCTACAGCAAGGGAAGCAGCCGCCCCCCGAGAGTGGGCGAAATCGAGTAGAATCCGGTTATGTCGAGCAGCACCCCCGCCGAAAAGCCCGGCCAACCCCGCTACGATTCCACCAGCATCCAGGTCCTCAAGGGCCTCGATGCGGTGCGCAAGCGCCCGGGCATGTACATCGGTGATACCGATGACGGCACCGGCCTACACCACATGGTGTTTGAGGCCGTCGACAATGCCATCGATGAGGCCCTGGCCGGATACTGCAACCGCATCGGGGTGACTATCCACACCGACGACTCCGTTACCGTCTCTGACAATGGTCGGGGTATTCCGACCGACCTCGTTGCCGACGAGGGACGATCCGCAGTTGAAGTCGTCATGACAGTGCTACATGCGGGCGGGAAATTTGATCAGAACTCCTACAAGGTGTCCGGCGGCCTGCACGGAGTCGGCATATCTGTCGTCAACGCGTTGTCCGAGCTTCTTGAGGTCACCGTGCGTCGCGGCGGCAAGGTCCACTTCCAGCAATACAAGCTCGGGGTACCCCAAGGGCCATTGCATGTCATTGGTGATTCGTCCGAGGCAGGGACCGATGTGCGCTTCAAACCAAGCGCCACGATCTTTACCAACACCATGTTCAGCTACGACGTGCTTGCCAAACGCCTGCGCGAGCTGTCCTTCCTCAATTCCGGGGTGCGCATCGCCCTGACCGACGAACGAGACGGCAAAGAAGATGTTTTTGAGTACAAGGGCGGCATCCAGGCTTTTGTCGCACACCTGAATCGCAACAAGAACCCGCTGCATAGCAAGCCCATATCGATCGCTGCCGAGCGCGATCGTATCTCGGTCGAACTCTGTCTGCAGTGGAACGACTCATACCAAGAGAGCATTTTCTGTTTTACCAACAACATCCCGCAGCGGGATGGCGGAACTCACTTGGCCGGTTTGCGCGCTGCTATGACGCGGACCCTGAACCAGTACATTGAGGCCACCGGCCTTGCCAAGAAGGAGAAAGTCGATATTTCAGGCGACGACGCCCGCGAGGGCCTGACCGCGGTCCTCTCAGTCAAGGTGCCGGACCCGAAGTTCTCCTCGCAAACCAAGGACAAGCTGGTCTCGTCGGAGGTTAAGGGCGTCGTCGAAACCATTGTCAACGAGAAACTCTCCGAGTTCCTTGAAGAAAACCCCGCTGACGCGAAGTCCATTGCGATCAAGATCGTTGAGTCCGCGCGCGCCCGGGAAGCGGCCCGCAAGGCCCGCGAGCTGACGCGCCGTAAGGGTGCACTCGACCTTGCCGGTTTGCCTGGCAAGCTTGCTGACTGTCAGGAACGTGATCCTGCGCGCTGTGAGCTCTATCTCGTGGAGGGCGACTCCGCAGGCGGATCGGCGAAGCAGGCTCGCGATAGACGATTTCAGGCCGTGTTGCCACTAAAGGGAAAGATTTTGAATGTCGAGAAAGCACGCTTTGACAAGATGCTTTCGTCCGCCGAGGTCGCGACTCTGATCACCGCGCTTGGCACNNGACGGGTCACACATACGTACGCTGCTGCTGACATTCTTTTTTCGTCAGATGCCAGAGCTGATAGAGCGGGGCCATGTCTATATCGCGCAGCCCCCCCTATACAAAGTTAAGCATGGCAAGTCCGAGCGATATCTCAAGGATGATTCCGAGATGCAGGATTACCTGCTAGATCATGCGTTGACTGATGCCAGCCTCGCTCCCGCGGACCGCGCCCCCATCGCCGGAAGCGAGCTTGCTGGCCTGTGTCGCCAGTACTTGGCCGTACAACAAACCATTAAGCGCCTGTCGCGGCGCTATGACGCGCGCGTACTCGAGAAGCTGATCTACCTTCCAACACTTTCGGCCGACATCTTGAAAGACAAAGATCGGACGACCCAATTCGTCGCCGAACTGCAAGCGCGGCTTGCGATGCATGCCAATGGCACGCGATACGAAGTCACCGTCGGCTTTGACACGCGTAACAATCTCCACGAACTGGTAGTGAGTCGCAGTGAACACGGCAGCGTTACGCAAAGCCGCGTTGATGCGGAGTTCATCGCTTCCGGTGAATACACGGCGCTGCGGCGCCTTGGCGAGCAGCTTGAGACGCTGTTCCGCGGCGAGGTTTCAGTGGCGCGGGGGGACAAACTGCAGCGGGTGACAAGCTTTGAAGAGGCGCTCGAGTGGCTGTTCGCAGAGGCACGCCGGGGCCAGACCATCCAGCGCTACAAGGGCCTAGGCGAAATGAATCCCGACCAGCTGTGGGAAACAACCATGGACACCGCTACACGACGCCTGCTCAAGGTCAATGTTGAGGACGGGGTTGCAGCCGATGAAGTCTTCACCATGCTGATGGGCGATCAGGTCGAGCCGCGGCGCGAGTTCATCGAAAAGAACGCACTATACGTCGGCAATCTCGACGTCTAGCTGCGTTCGCCCAACCCCGGTCTAGTGCAGTATGCGCGGCACGCTGAGCGTGAATGCGGGGATCTCCGCATCGAAACGCGTGCCATCGTCGGCCACCATCTGATAGGTCCCGCGCATCACGCCCACCGGCGTCTCAAGAATCGTTCCGCTCGTGTACTCGAAGCTCGCGCCGGGCGCGAGATAAGGTTGCTGGCCCACCACTCCTTCACCGCGCACTTCCTGGGTCCGGTTATTGGCGTCAGTGATAATCCAGTGCCGCGTGATCAACTTTGCTGGAACTGAGCCACTATTCGTAATCGTTACGGTATAGGCGAATACATAGCGATTCTGGTCCGGCTCCGATTGGGCCGGAATGAAGTTCGTCTTTACACTGACTTGAATATGGTGGGATTGGTCGCGCGCCATTCGTGTATTTTGCCGCAGTCGTTGCGCTAGGGGTATCGCGTACGCCCGATGGGCCTTAGTCAGAAGCAGAAAACCACTCAGGCGTGATGCCTGACGTCCTGGGCAGCGGGGCAGGGGACGCGGAAGAACCTCGGTGGATCGACATCAAGCCGGGCGGCACTCAAGGCACCTCCCCACAGGCAGCCACTGTCCAGCCCAAGCACGCCATCGCCGTCAAACAACCCGAGGGTCGACCAGTGACCGAATACCACCCGCTGTTCACGGGTGCGTCGCCCCGGAACGCGGAACCACGGCAGCAAGTCCACGGGTTGCGTGCCAGGGGCGCCCTTTTGACGAAGATCCATGGCGCCTTCCAAGTCGCAGTAACGCAGGCGCGTGAAAGCGTTCACGATGACGCGCGCGCGATCATGGCCACGCAGCTCCTCGTGCCAGTGATCGGGCAGATTGCCATACATGTGGGCGAAAAAGTCCGTGTGGTCACTGCCTCGGAGCAACGTTTCCACCTCCCGGGCGAGTCGTGCCGCGGTTTCCAGGTCCCACTGAGGCAACAGGCCCGCGTGCACCAGCGTGTAACCGAGTGCAGCATCGTGGTGGAGGAGCGGGCGCGAACGCAACCACTCGAGCAACGCTTCGCGATCGGGCGCCACTAGAACTGCCTCGAGAGTATCGTGTCGCTTTGGCCTCGCATGGCTGCTCGCCACCGCGAGCAGATGGAGGTCATGATTGCCCAGCACCGTAACCGCGACCTCGCCAAGTTGACGCACAAACCGTAACACCTCGAGCGATTGTGGACCGCGATTTACCAGGTCTCCCGTGAACCACAATTGATCCTGTCCCGCACGGAAGCCGATGTTCGCTAGCAGGGTCTCAAGTGGCCCGAGACATCCCTGCACGTCGCCGATGGCGTAGACGGCCATTAGCCGGAGGAGCGCGCGAAGCGCACGCCGACCTCGTTGGTCGCGAGCACGAGTGCGTTGACGATTCCTGGCTCGGAGGCGGAATGACCCGCGTCAGGGACAATTTCAAGTTGGCCGCGCGGCCACGCTTGTGCGAGCTCCCAGGCGCTTTGTGCAGGACAAACCATGTCATACCGGCCATGCACGATCACGCCCGGGATGTCTTTAAGGCGAAATGTACCGCGCAAAAGCTGCCCCGGGTCAAGAAAGGTGTCATTGACGAAATAGTGGGCCTCGATGCGCGCGAGTGACAGCGCCACATGTGGATCATTGAAGAAGTCGACCACGGTCTTGTTCGGGTGCAGAGTAGCCGTACGACCCTCCCAAACCGACCATGCCTTGGCTGACGCCATGCGCGCCACCTCATCTTCACCAATTAGACGGGCGTGGTGCGCGCGGAGCAAATCATGCCGCTCTGATTCCGGGATGGGGGCGACGAAATCCTGCCAGTAATCCGGAAATATGTGGCTCGCGCCGTCCTGGTAGAACCAGTGGATCTCCCAAGGTCGGCACAGGAAGATCCCGCGCAAGATCAGCGCCAGCACTCGTTCCGGATGCGTCTCGGCATAGGCGAGCGATAATGTGGACCCCCACGACCCGCCAAATAGCATCCATCGCTCGATCCCGAGCGCGGCGCGAATGCGCTCGATGTCTGCGACCAGATGCCACGTGGTGTTGATTTCCAGCGACGCGTGCGGCGTCGAGCGCCCGGCGCCGCGCTGGTCAAACAGCACGATGCGGTACAGGTTCGGATCGAAAAATCTGCGATGGTAGGGCTCGCAGCCCGCGCCAGGGCCGCCGTGCACGAACAGCACGGGCACGCCGCTTGGATTACCACACTCCTCGATATACAAAGTATGCGGCGGTTCCACCGCCAGCTGGTGCGTCGAGTATGCTGCGATCTCGGGGTAAAGGCGCAGCATGCCCTAGAAGCTTTCAGCCTGTACCTGTTGATACGCGAGGCTGATGTGCCGGCCCAGTTGTTCGTCGAAGCCGTACCATTTCTGAAACCGGACAAGTGACTCAGCGATCTTGGGCTTCATTTCGAAGTCCTGAAGGCCTTGGTCGTAGTATCGCTTGACCTCGTCGTGGAGGGTCCTCAGGTAGTCCCGATAGCCAACCAGAATGTCGCGCCCGTTGGAGGGCCCATGGCCCGGCACGAATTGACTTGCGCCGCTTTGCATCGCCATCTCAATGGCCGCCACATTACCAGCGAAGTGCCCATCATCCATGCGGCCGATGCGCCCAGCGAACACATTGTCACCGAGGAACATGGTCTTTTCCTCCACCACCTCGATCATTACGTCTCCGTCAGTATGTGCCTTCCCGTTGTGGTAAATGCGAAAGTGGCGATCCCCCAGTTTCAGGATCTCATCGTGATCGACATGTGTATCCGGCCCCACCGGCTCGGTGCCTTTCACGGCCCCGTCGGTCAGGCGATTGAGCAAGCCCACCCATTCCGCGCCCGCGGCTGGTGCCTTCGATTTCATGTTCGGGTGGGCATAGATAACGGCCTTGGGGTAGGCGGTCTTGATCGCCTGGTTCCCGAGCCAGTGGTCGCCATGGACATGGGTATTGAACACGGCGATGACCGGCTGTTTGGTGACGCCGGAAATCTTCGCTAGCACCATTTCGCCGATGCGCACACTGGAGCCAGGATCCACCACGACAACTCCCTTGCTGGTCAGCACGAACCCCGGATTGTTGATGAAACCCTGGTTGCGCTTGTCAGGCAGTTCGTTGATTCCGTGAATCACGTAGACACGGTCAGTGAGCTTGACGGCAGGGTAGTCGCCTTTCAGTGCGGGCCCCTTGCCGTCGCAGGCCACCAGAGACACGACAACCGACATGAGCAGCGCGGTACGCCACATAGGGGACTCCTGTAGAGGATGCAGAGTGTCTGAGGCCGAAGTATAACCTGCGGTCAGGGCAGTCCGGTTCAGGCGCTGAGGAGCCGTGCGAGCAGGTCGTAACCGTAGAGGAGCACTTCGACCACGATTAGAAGCACGATGTACCACTCGACTCGCAACATGCTGCGGCTCTGAATGAGGTCGGCAGCCGTCTCAGCGGTGCGGGCAATCAGCGCCAGTTTGCGCTCCAGCACCGTATTGCGCTCGGCGAGTTCATACTCGTTTCCCAGATTCAAAAACAGCCGCTCAAGCGCAGGATGGTCCCACAGGACGTCGGGCTTGTCCTGGATCTCGACGCGCCCGGTCATACGCTGCTGCACGAGCAGCGCTCCACCGATATGCCGCAGAAGCTCGCGTAACTTCTTGCCGCCGCCGCGGCGAAGCTCCAGTTCGCGCGCCAACGGCTCGATCTGGTCAAACGCTGCCGCAACGGTCAATTCGTAGTAGGCGAGGGCGACACTGCGCGCAAGAACGGTCGCCAGTATCTGCAATTTTGCGATGGAATAGTCTGCAAGCCGGATGCCCTCCGGGGTCGCCCCTTCGGACTGCTTGCCTGCCAGCGAAATCAGGGTGTCCTCGGTTTCGCCCCTACGCAACGGGTGCTCGATGCGCTCGCGTAGATTCTTTAGCAAATCGCGCTGCTCATCGTTGTCGAGCTCGAACATCACCACCGCGCCATAACGAAACAGCATGGCGAGTCCGGACTTGCCGGCCGGGACTACCAGCGGCCCGAGGCCCTGCGCGGGCTCGGCAAGTCCGCGAAGATGAAGTCGCTCGCCAACCAACGCCGCGCGCACAGCAACCGGACGATCCCGGGGGAGACGCGCCGCTGATTTCACGATACTGGAAGCGGCAACGGCCATCGGAAGACTAGAGACCGAGGCGCTGCCAGATTGCGCGCGTCGGGCCGGCGCGATTCATCGTGTAAAAGTGCAGGCCCGGAGCCCCGCCGTCGAGCAGCCTGCGGCAGAGGTCGGTGGTTACGTCGAGACCAAATGCACGCAGCGCCTCAAGATCGTCCCCGAAGCCCTCGAGACGCTTGCGTATCCAGCGAGGTATTTCCGCCCCGCAGCCATCCGAGAAGCGTGCCAGTTGCTTGTAGTTTGTAATCGGCATGATGCCCGGAACGATCGGAGTATCCACCCCGATGCGCTCGCATTCGTCGACGAAACAAAAATATGCATCGGCATTGTAGAAGTACTGCGTAAGCGCACCGTTGGCGCCGCTATCAATCTTGTGGCGGAAATGCGCGAGGTCATCCTCGGCATTCGTCGCGCGCGGATGGACCTCCGGGTAGGCCGCGACTTCAATATGGAACCAGTCGCCGGTTTCGGCCCGGATCAGTTCCACCAACTGGTAGGCATAACGAAACTCGCCGGGGGAGGCCATGCCGGAGGGCAGGTCCCCGCCCAAGGCTACAAGGCGCTTGATACCAAGCGCCTTGTAGCCGAGCAGCTGATCACGAATCGATTCCCGGCTTGCTCCGACGCAGGAGATGTGCGGTGCGGCTGTCAGTCCCTTTTCATGGAGCGCTCGAACGGTTTCGTAGGTGCCCTGGCGCGTGCTGCCACCGGCGCCATAGGTCACGGAAAAGTATGCCGGACGTAGCGTCGCCAGCTCGCGCGTGGTCTCGTCCAGCTTTGCGCGGGCGTTTTCGTCCTTTGGAGGGAAGTACTCGCAGCTGAAGGTACGCGAAAATTTCGCTTGTGAGTTCATGGTCAATCCAGCATGGCGTGCCCCCGCAGCAAGTGCAACTGCTGCGGGGGCCGCGGGTGAGCAGCACTGTGCCTAGTAACGATAGTGGTCGGGCTTGTACGGACCATCGACCGGAACGCCGATGTAGCCCGCCTGCTCGTCACTCATGCGGGTGAGCTTTACGCCGATCTTCTTCAGGTGCAGGCGCGCCACTTTTTCGTCCAGCTTTTTGGGCAGCACATACACCTTTTTCTCGTATTTGCCGGCGCTATTGAACAGCTCCATCTGTGCGATGGTCTGGTTGGAAAACGATGCCGACATCACGAACGAGGGATGCCCGGTGGCACAACCGAGATTCACCAGCCTGCCTTTGGCGAGCACGATGAGCTTCTTGCCGTCCGGGAAGGTCACGTGATCGACCTGGGGCTTGATCTCGTCCCACTGGTACTTCTCGATCGAGGCGATATCAATCTCGGAGTCGAAGTGTCCGATGTTGCACACGATCGCCTCGTGCTTCATGCGCTTCATGTGCTCGTGCGTGATCACGCTCACGTTGCCGGTGGCGGTGACGTAGATGTCGGCCTCGGCACAGACGTCGTCCATGTTCACGACCCGGTAGCCTTCCATCGCGGCTTGCAGCGCGCAGATCGGGTCGATCTCAGTCACCCACACGGTCGCGCCCATACCGCGAAACGCCTGAGCGCAGCCTTTNNGAACTTCGACTTGGTGACGGAGTCATTCACGTTCATCGCCGGGAACAGGAGCGTGCCCTGCTTATGCATCTCGTAGAGTCGGTGCACACCGGTAGTTGTTTCCTCCGTCACGCCGCGGATACCCTTGGCGATCTGCGTCCACTTGCCGGGTTGTTTGGCGAGCGATTGCCGAAGCAGCTCCAGAAAAACCTTCCATTCGTGATTGGCGTTCGCCTCGGCTTGCGGAACCTTGCCGGCCTTCTCGAATTCCACGCCCCTGTGTACCAACATGGTGGCGTCGCCACCGTCGTCGAGAATCATGTTGGGGCCCTTGCCGTCCGGCCAGGTGAGCGCCTGCTCGGTGCACCACCAGTACTCCTCGAGTGTCTCGCCCTTCCAGGCGAACACGGGGATCGCGCGTGCGGCGAGCGCGGCCGCGGCGTGGTCCTGAGTTGAGTAGATGTTGCACGACGCCCACCGTATCTCGGCGCCGAGCGCGGCAAGCGTCTCGATCAGTACCGCGGTCTGGATGGTCATGTGCAGGGAGCCCGAGATGCGTGCTCCCTTGAGCGGCTGTTGCGCGCCAAACTCCTCGCGCAGCGCCATGAGACCGGGCATTTCTGTCTCGGCGATCTCGATCTCTTTGCGGCCCCAGGCAGCGAGGCCAATATCGGCGACCTTGTAGTCGGTGAACTTCGGATTGGCGACAGCAGACATGGCAATGCTCCTAATAGTAGCGAGCGCCGTTGCTGGATATCACGAACCTCCGAGCCTGGCCCGCCAAATGTGCCGGCAGGGTTGCAACGCTCCTCGGAAATCCGGCCCGCCGCACCGCGCGGCGGGTTGAAACTATGCGCTGGCCGCGCTCTTCGCTTTTGTGCCGGCGGCGTCCCGCAGGGCGGCTGCCTTGTCGGTTCGCTCCCAGGTGAAACCCGCCTCGGTGCGACCAAAGTGCCCATAGGCAGCGGTTTGTTGATAGACCGGCTGCAACAAATCAAGCATCTGCACAATTCCTTTTGGTCGCAGATCGAAATGCGCCGTGACCAGCTCGGCGATTCGGGCGTCGGAAATGACGCCAGTCCCAAAGGTATCAACATGGATCGAAACCGGCTTGGCCACGCCAATGGCATAAGCGATCTGGATCTCGCAGCGGGCGGCGAGCCCGGCCGCGACAATGTTCTTCGCAACGTAGCGTCCGGCATAAGCCGCCGAGCGATCCACCTTGGAGGGATCCTTGCCGGAAAATGCGCCGCCGCCGTGGCGGGCCATGCCGCCGTAAGTGTCCACGATAATCTTCCGCCCCGTGAGACCAGCGTCGCCCACTGGTCCGCCGATGACGAACGAACCGGTCGGATTGATGAGGTACTTGGTGTCTTTGGCGAGCCATTCCTTCGGCAGCACCGGTTTGATCACTTCCTCGATCACCGCTTCCTCAAGCATCTTGTGATTCACGTCCGGNNCCTCGGCCTGGCGCTTGACCAGCCGGTGCGAAAGCGTGATCGGCATGGGCATTAGCACATCTGTCTCGTTGCTGGCGTAGCCGAACATGAGGCCCTGGTCGCCCGCGCCCTGCTCCAAATTTAGTCCCTTGCCCTCGTCGACGCCGGCGGCAATATCGGGAGACTGGCGACCAATCGCAGTCAGGACCGTGCAGGTATCCGGGCCAAAACCCATTTCGTCCGTGTAGCCGATGTGTCGAACCACTCCACGCGCGATCTTGTCGAAATCGACAGCTGCGGACGTCGTGATCTCGCCCGCCAGCATCACGAGGTTGTTCTT
The DNA here is from genome assembly GCA_002451215.1 of Proteobacteria bacterium UBA6900. GTDB lineage: Bacteria > Pseudomonadota > Gammaproteobacteria > Acidiferrobacterales > Sulfurifustaceae > SM1-46. The sequence continues at coordinate 1,655 of DKBM01000060.1, read as the reverse complement.
CACCAGGGTCTCGCACGCGACCCGCCCCATCTTGTCCTGGGCAAGGATGGCATCCAGAACCGCATCAGAGATCTGGTCACAGACCTTGTCGGGGTGGCCTTCAGAGACCGATTCGGAGGTGAAAAGAAAGGCGTCCGCCATGATGGCTCCGGTCAATCAGCGTGAGGGCGCGAAGTTTACCAATGTCGCGGTGAAATGCCAGCAAAGGGCTGCAAAGCAGCAGTCAACACTGCTCCCAGGGAAGCCCGTGAAAGCGCCAACCGTCAACGGTGGAACGATGGTGATGATCGTCCAGGTGGCCCTCAAAACCTTCCGAGACGTTATAGACCTCCCGCACCCCGGCCGCTATCAGCGTCTTGCCGGCATCGAGCGAGCGAACCCCGCTGCGGCAGATCAGCACCACCGGCGCCGCGCCCCCNNGCGACTCGCTCGCCGCGCCTGCGGCTGGTTAGGGCATACTTGGTACCATTATGGTCCCGCTCGCCGCCCAACCCAAGTCCGCCGTCCAGGCGCCGCGGCCGCCCAAGCCGCTGGTAAGGCTTGCCGGTCAGGCGATCGCGGACTACCGCATGATCCGGACCGGCGATCGCCTGTTGCTGGCGCTATCCGGCGGCAAGGACAGCTTGAGCCTGCTGCACGTGCTGCTTGCCCTGCGCGCGCGCTCACCGGTCCGGTTCGAGCTGGCGGCTGCCACGGTTGATCCCTGCATCGAGGGGTTCGATCCATCCTACCTGAAGGACTATGTGCCATCCCTTGGCATCCCGTACTTCTACGAGCGCCAGCACATAGTCGAGCGCGCCGCCGACACGATGCACGGCGACTCGTTCTGCGCCTACTGTGCGCGCATGCGCCGCGGCATCCTGTATGCCGCGGCCCGACGCGAAGGCTACAACGTCCTTGTCATCGGTCAGCATCTTGACGATTTGGCCGAGTCCTTTCTGATGGCGGCGTTCCACAATGGCCGATTGCGAACCATGAAGGCAAATTACGTGATTGACGCCGGTGATCTGCGTGTCATTCGCCCGTTCATTTATGTGCGCGAGCGCCAGACACGCGATTTCGCGAGCCGCGCAGGTCTGCCGGCCATCGTCGATAATTGTCCAGCATGTTTTCGTATGCCCACTCGCAGATTGGGAATGAAAGCCCTGCTCGCCGAGCAGGAGAAGTCCTTCCCGACGCTCTTCGATAGTCTTCTTAGCGCTATGCGACCGCTATTGTCTGATGGGATGCCGCCACCTGAAGAGTCAGAATCAGTTCTATAGAAGCTGTCCCACCCACCGACATGCCGGTTCTAGTCACCAATGACACTTCTATTCCCATCTTTTATGTATTGGTGAAGGCTATTGCCATTACACATACAACATAATCATGAATCATATACTGGTGGGACACTTTAGATCTTTATAAGTACTATTTAGTCTACAAGAGACGATTTTGACTCATCTTTGATGCATATATGAAACCTATTGTGGGAGAAACAGCCATTGTAGAGAATGTGTCGACTGGTCTCATCTGGGCGCCCCTTCTTGGGCGCGACTCCTCGCCTAAGCGGTGCTGCTCTGCCCCAAAAAATCATGGGGTCTAATCGTTGGACGCAACTCGAGTCGAGGGCCCGGAAAAAGCCCGGCCTCTCGATGCCAACGGCGCGCGGCCGG